>NZ_JBTRAR010000001.1:0-451731 GCF_054611535.1 Pseudomonas sp. VEM90
CAGAAGCAAAAAGCTTCCTCGAATAGGCCTGATACATAGATGCAACCGGGTTCCTATGTTCAAAAAGCAGCTAGACAGTGTGGGCGAGTCCATACATAGGAGCGGGTTTACCCGCGAATACGGTGGCGGCGGCAACGGTGAACGGCGGGTGGAGATTGGCCAGCAGCCCTGGCCTCTTCGCGGGTAGCAACCCTTTGTACGACCAAGCTTTTCAGCTCTCAGCACCGCAGAAAAGCTTGACCACCAACACAGCATCTACATGGGAACGTAAAGGCGCTCAAGACACCGCCGAAGCCTCCACCGCCTGCTCACGGCTGGCATAACGCTGCGCCAGCACAGCACACACCATCAGTTGTATCTGGTGGAACAGCATCAGCGGCAGGATCATCGCGCCAATGCCACTGCCCACGAACAACACCTGGGCCATGGGCACACCAGTAGCCAGGCTTTTCTTGGAGCCGGCAAACAGGATGGTGATGCGATCCTCGAGGTCGAAGCCCAGGGCCTTGCCAAGCATGCGTGTGCCGAACAGCACCACTGCCAGTAGAATCGCGCACACCACGAACAACCCCGCCAGGTGCTGCGGCGATACGGTATGCCACAGCCCGGTAACCACGGCCTCACTGAAGGCGGTGTACACCACCAGCAGGATCGAACCCTGGTCTACCACCTTGAGCCAGCGGGCATTGCGCTTGACCCAGGCACCGATCCAGCGCCGCGCGATCTGCCCGGCAACGAACGGCACCAGCAGCTGCAAAGTGATCTTCAATACCGCATCCAGGCCGGACCCCGTATCACCACTGGCACCCAGCAACAACATCACCAGCAACGGTGTGAGGAAGATACCCAGCAGGCTGGAGGCCGCCGCGCTGCAGATGGCCGCTGGCACGTTACCGCGGGCCAGCGAAGTAAAGGCAATGGCCGACTGCACGGTTGCAGGCAAGGCACACAGGTACAGGACGCCCAGGTAAAGCTCGTTACCTACCAACGGTACGAACAGTGGTTTGAACGCCAGGCCCAGCAGCGGGAACAATGCGAAAGTACAGGAGAACACCAGTAGGTGCAGGCGCCAGTGCCCGGCACCGGCAATGATGGCTTCACGCGACAGTTTGGCGCCATGCAGGAAGAACAACAGGCCGATGGCCAGGTTGGTCAGCCAGCCGAAATACACCGCGCCATCGCCCGAGCAAGGCAGCACGGTGGCGATGAGTACCACCCCGAGCAAGGCCAAGGTGAAATTGTCAAATAACATGCGCAAATACTTCATCACTGTATCCATCTTGTCATTGTGGCTGGGCAGACGATAAGGTCTCTGGCTCTCCGTCGCTAACGCCGGAACCCCGAGTGGTATCGCTCAACGGACACGTTCCACAACAAGGACTCGCCATGCTCCGCCCACGTCTGGCTGCACTTGCAGCCGCCATTACCTTTGCTTTGGGCCATGCCAGCGCCCAGGCCGACGACCAGTTACAGGCCAAGGTCGACCAGATCATCCGCCCACTCATGCAGGAACAAGGCATCACCGGCATGGCTGTGGCCATCTATGCACGCGACCACGCGCATTACTTCAGCTACGGCGTGGCCAGCAAGGCCGACAACGTACCGGTGAGCCGCGATACGCTGTTCGAGATCGGTTCGCTGAGCAAGACCTACACTGCCACCCTGGCCGCACTTGCCAGCGCCGAGGGCAAACTTGACCTCCAGGCCCCGGCCAAGCGCTATCACCCGGCACTGGCCGGCGTCCCCATCGGCGACGCGACCGTGCTGGAACTGGGCGCCTATAGCGCCGACTGCCTGCCACTGCAGTTCCCCGACACTGTGCAATCGCCGCAACAGGTAGTTGATTTCTTCCGCCACTGGCAACCTCGCGCCAAACCCGGCACCCAGCGCTGCTACTCGAACCCCAGCCTGGGTTTGTTCGGTGACCTGGCCGCCCGGGCGCAACACCAACCGTTCTCCACGCTGATGACTGAAGGCCTGCTGGCGAAGATGGGCCTGAAGAATACCTACCTTCAGGTTCCGGCCAGCGCCCAGGGGCTTTATGCCCAAGGGTATGACGCCGCCGACAAGCCGGTGCGTGTGGGTCCGGGCCCTTACGCCGACGAGGCATACGGCATCAAAACCAGCGCCAGCGACCTGCTGCGCTATGTGCGGCTGCACATGCAGCCGCAGGGCCTGCCACCGGCCCTGGTGAAAGCCACCGCCATTACCCAGCAAGGCTATTTCCAGGTTGGCGCCATGACGCAAGGACTGGGCTGGGAACGCTACCCCTACCCGGCCACGCTGCGCACTCTGATCGATGGCAACAGCTCGCTGCTGATCCGTGAACCGCAGGCAACCACTCGCTTGCAACCGGCCCTGCCCGCGCTACCGGCAGCCTGGTACAACAAGACTGGCTCCACCAATGGCTTCGGCGCGTACGCCGCGTTCGTGCCGGCAGAACAACTGGCAGTCGTGTTGCTGGCCAATCGGAATTACCCCAACCAAGCGCGGGTGCAAGCCGCCTTCGACATCCTTTCCGGCTTGTAACGCCAGCGGTGATTGTCGGACAAAACGACAGAATGTAGTGAGCAAAAAAAATCACTACAAAACGGTTGACGCCGTTCATCGCGCTTGGGCATGATGAAGCCGTCTCCCCGATCGGGAGCGGTGGCAAGGGTGTTCCAGACGGCCTGCGCGGTAACGCAGGCCGTCCGTGGAGAGGGAAACTGTCCAAAAGGCAGCGTGAGAAAGCCCCTGTTGCGATGCTGCTGTAGCAGCCTTGGTAGTGCGCTACACCGTGATAGCGCCAACTGTGAAAATCACCTATGAATGGGTAATGGGGGCTTTATGATGAACTTGAACAACAATCCGACTATCGACCAATTGGCCCAGCTGTTCGCCGTGCGCAAGGACAGCCTTGACGACCATCTGCTGTGGGTTAGCCAAACCGGTGAAGTGCGCCTCGACCGCCTGCCACCGAACACCGTCGAAGATGAATTTGAAGAGCACCTGCCCAGCATGCGTGCCCGCTTCAAGGTCTACCGCCGTGGCCAAGGCTACGTCGGCAAGAAAGCCGCCGCCGACACCGAATTCGTCGGCCGCGTGCTGCAGACCCTGCAACAAGAATGGCCCGCTGCCCGTGAGCAGCAGGCAGTCAAGGTGATCGAACCGCTGAATTGAGGGTTCGTACCCTTACCAGAGCCCGGCCCGCACAGGCCGGGCTTTTTCATGCCTGGCGCCGCTGCAAGCGGGTTTCCGGCAAAGGCAAGGCGCCCGTTGCCATCGCCCGGGCGCGGTCGACACCCCACACCAGCGCACGGGTCATGGTCTCGCCCGGCAGCGCAGGGTAATACTCTTCCAGCAACGCCCGCCCATTCCCGGCGTACAACCCCAGAAAAAGCTGCGTCGCCCCCAGGCGCGACAAGCGCACCTGCACGTCCAGTGTGGTGCCGTCGCTGAGCGCTTCGTCGTGGCAGCGGCTGTGCAACTGTGCGTCGGCCCACTGCCAATAGGTTTCTTCCCTGACTCGCATGAGCATTCAATCCTCCGTCGCTGGAATGCCGCGTCAGAAAACCACAGGCCGGGCCATCCGGCGAGCGCTACCGGGCAATACCATGAGGCGGATCAACGAATGGCAATAAAAACCCCGCCGTTGGGCGGGGGGCGTGTGCAGACGCGGGATCACTTCTTGATCGGTACCCGCGGCATGAAGCGGCCTTTTTTGCTGCGCTGCAAATGTGCAGGCTGGAGCTGTTCGGAATCATCCAGCGTCATGTGGGCGAAACCCAGGCGAAATGCCGCCTGGCCGCAACGCACCTGGCTGTTGATCGGGAACGCATCGTTCAGGTCTTCGAAAAAGGATTCGCTCATGCCCAGTCTCCCTCCGGTGGCGGTCGCGTCGGCAACCAGACAAGTTGCCCAGGAAACGCGGCCTGTGAGAGTGAGACTAGCTGGTCATTTGCGGACCGACCGGACAAGAACCTTGTAGCCGACCAATGGCCGCAGGCTTTACTTCAGGCGTACTGCCGTACCGGTGGCAAATACCACGACCATGCCGCCCTGTACCGACGGCATGCTGATCTCAAAGTCCACCCCCACTACCGCATCGGCTTGCAACTGTCGTGCCCGGACCTTGAGTTCTTCCGTGGCCTGCTCCCGGGCCTCGCGCAACGCGCTTTCCAGGGTTTGCGAACGGCCGCCGAAGAAGTCGCGAAACCGTGTAAAGAAATCGCGCACGAAGTTGATGCCCTGCACCGATTCGGAACTGACCACGCCCAGGTATTCGGCAATCGGGCGGCCTTCGAGCTGGCTGGTGGTGGAAATGATCATGGATGCGCTCCGTTGGCCTGGCAAAAAGAGGCCGATTCTAACAGAGCGCAGCTCAGCAGATTGAAGCGCCTTACGCGTTGGCTGCCCGCAAACGCTGACCGATGCGCGCACCAAACACATTCACCAGCAGGCCGGCCATCACCAGCAATGCACCCCAGCCCTGCGTAGCGGTCAGGCGCTCTCCCAGCAGCAAAGCCGACGAACTCAGGCCAATCACCGGTACCAGCAGCGAGAACGGCGCCACCTTGCCTGCCGGGTGGCGCGACAGCAACTTGCTCCACAGGCTGTAGCCGAGCATGGTGGCCACAAAGGCCAGATACGCCAGGGCCAGCACCGAACTCCAACTGATATTGGCCAAGGCATGGCCAATGCGCTCGGGGCCTTCCAGCCACCAGGACAGTGCCAGAAATGGCAGTGGCGGTATCAGCCCGCCCCAGATCACCAACGCGACCAGGTCGACCGAGCCAAACCGTCGGGTAATGATGTTGCCCAGGCCCCACATTGCGCCGCCACACAGCGTCAGCACCAGCGCCAGCATGGGCACATGGCCGCCGTCTTCGCTGCCGATCAGCGCCAGGCCACTGGCCGCCACCAGTAGCCCCAGCACGCTGGCAAGGCGCAGCCGCTCACCGAGAAACAACGCTGCAAAACCGAGGGTGAAGAAGGCTTGCGACTGCAGGATCAACGAAGCCAACCCTGGCGGCATGCCGCTGTACATGGCCTGAAACAGGAACGCGAACTGGCCCAGTGAAATGGTCGCACCGTAAGCGATCAGCCAGCGCCACGGCAGTTTGGGCCGCCTGACCAGCAAGATCGCCGGGAACGCCACCAACAAGAAACGCAATGCCCCCAGCAACATCGGTGGCAGCCCGTCGAGGCCAACCTTGATGACCACAAAGTTGACTCCCCAGGCGACAATCACCACCAGGGCGATAAGCAGGTCCTTGAGTGGCATTGCGACTTCCTTCTGCAGGCTTTTTAGACATATTTCGTTACAGCATAAAGGTATTCCACACAAAGGGACCAGCACAGTTGAAACCAATGGTTGCACTACAGTGACTGTTCCGTCCGCCCGCTATCTGGCTGGACATCTACGCAACCAAATCAGCAAGCACAGGTTCAATCCTGATAACCAGGCGCCACCTTCTCCAGCATTCGCAACAACGCCGCCCACGCCAATTGCAGCGCATCCGGGTCGGTCAGTTCCCCCTGCTTCAAGCCGCTCCCCGGCGCGTTGAACTGCCGTTCGGTACGACTGCACACATCAGTCGACGGGAAAATCAGTTGCCCAGCACGCTGCGCCGCCAACTGGATCTCGCAAGCCTTCTCCAGGTAGTACATGCGCAGGAAGGCTTCAGCCACACTGCGCCCCGTGGTCAACAGCCCATGGTTGCGCAGTATCATCACCGGCTTGTTGCCCAGGTCGGCCACCAGCCGTTGCTGTTCATCCATGTCCAGCGCGATGCCCTCGTAGGCGTGGTAAGCCACATTGCCGTAAAACTCCATGGACATCTGGCTGACCGGCAGCAGGCCACATTCCAGTGCGGCCACCGCGCAACCTGCGCGGGTGTGGGTGTGCAGCACGCACTGGGCATCCTCGCGGGCAGCGTGAATGGCACTGTGAATGACGAACCCGGCCGGGTTGACTGGGTGACGGGCAGCCCCCACCGGCCGCCCTTGCAGGTCGATCTTCACCAGACTGGAAGCGGTGATCTCATCGAAGAGCAGGCCATACGGGTTGATCAGGAAATGGTGCTCCGGCCCAGGCAAGCGCAAGGAGATATGCGTGAAGATGAGATCACTCATGCGAAAATGTGCGATCAGCCGGTAGCAGGCAGCCAACTCCCGACGCAGGCTTTGTTCCGTTGCAGTCATCTTGTTGCCCCTTTACTGAACGCTATTTGCTGGCCCAGGCGTTGAAGCGTTGCTCCAATTCTTCGCCATGGTCGACCCAGAATTCCACGTTCATGGCCAGTGCCCCTTGCAGGTTCTGTGGTGACGTGGGTACCCAATTGGCCAGGGACGGGTCAAGCCTGGCTGCGGCCTGGGTATTGGTCGGCCCATAGGGTATCTGCTGCACATACCGCACCTGGGTATCCGGCTGATTGGCATAGGCAATCAGCCGCTTGGCCTGGTCGACATGCCGCGAGCCTTTGATGATCGCCCAATAGTCCATACCGTACAGGCTGCCAGGCCATACCACGGCCAACGGGCTGCCCTGCTGCGCCGCCACCGCAATTCGTCCGCTGTAGGTGGAGGTCATCACCACGTCACCGGCTGCCAGCCATTGCGCGGGTTGAGCGCCGGCGTCCCACCACTGGATATGGGGCTTGAGTTCGCTGAGTTTGGCGAAGGCCCGTTCGACACCCGCCGGCGTGGACAGTACCCGGTAAACGTCCTCGACCTTGACCCCGTCAGCCAACAGCGCGAATTCCAGGTTGTACACCGCACGCTTGCGCAGGCCACGCTTGCCAGGGTACTTGTTGATGTCCCAGAAATCGGCCCACGAGGCCGGCGCCTGGGCGAGCTTGTTGCGGTCATAGGCAATAGCCACGCTCCAGACCAGCGCGGCCGACCCACAATCCTGTGCGGCTGCCGGGATCAGTTCGTCTGCATGGCCCAGGCGCTGCCAGTCCAGGTGCTCGTATATTCCCTCGTCGCAGCCGCGCATCAAGTCAGGGCCTTCGATCTGCACCACGTCCCAATCGACGTGGCCGGTGTCAGCCATGACCTGGATACGTGCCATTTCGCCGTTGTATTCACTCTGAATCAACTGACTGCCGTCCTGGTCACTGAAGGGTTTGAAGATCGCCTCATCCTGGGCCTTCTGGCCTGCGCCGCCATAACCGACCACAACCATCTGCTGCGCAGCTTGCGCATTGCCCAGGCCAAGGCCCAGCAAGGCTGCGCAAAGGCCGGTCATTCGTGGAAATAGCTGCATCGTAGCTTCCTCCTTCCGGTGCCCGACGGGCCCCTTTTTCTTGTTGTTCTGAGGTCACACCCTCGCCACGCGAGTGAGGAAAACCTAGACAGACACTAGTAAAAAAACAAGTTGATTTTTTACTATCGCTACACTTTTATAAGAAAAAATAACAAACCCGTACCGGAGCCGCCTGATGCAGACCGCCTTCCCTCACCTGTTCGAGCCCTTGCAGATCCGCGGCAAACGCTTGAAGAACCGCATCATGTCCACCGGGCACGACACCTGCCTGCCCACCGACAACCTGGTCAACGACAAACTGATCGCCTACCAGCGCGACCGCGCTGCCGGCGGCGTCGGCCTGATCGTGCTGCAGGTCGCCGGGGTGCACGACAGTGCCCGCTACACCTCGCATGTGCTGATGGCCACTGACGATGCCTGCATCGCCGGCTACCGCCAGCTTGCCGAGGCCTGCCACGCGCACGGCACCGTGGTGCTGTCGCAACTGTTTCACCCCGGGCGGGAGATCATGGAGTCGGCAGACGGCCTGTTGGCGGTAGCCTACTCGGCCTCTGCGGTGCCCAATGAGCGCTTCCGGGTGATGCCGCGTGCGCTGGACCAGGCAATGATCGACGAAATCGTCCAGGGCTACGCCAGCGCCGCCCGCCGCCTGCACCAGGCCGGGCTGGATGGCGTCGAGGTGGTGGCCAGTCATGGTTACCTGCCCGCGCAGTTTCTCAACCCGCGGGTGAACGTACGCAGTGATGGCTACAACGGCGATCTGGATCAGCGTCTGAGGTTCTTGCGCGAAGTGCTGGCCGCAGTGCGCGCCGCCACCGATGAGCAGTTCATCATTGGCCTGCGCATCAGTGCTGACGAGCGCGACAGCCAGGGCCTGAGCGAAGACGAGTCACTGGCTGCTGCCGTGGCCTTGCAGGGCCAGCTCGACTACCTGCATATCGTCGCCGGCACCTCGGCCTCACTGGGTGGCGCAGTCCATATCGTGCCACCGATGGCCATCGAACCGGCGTACCTGGCCCGCGAGGCTGGCACCTTCAGGCAGCAGCTGGCCATCCCCCTGTTCGTCACCGGGCGCATCAACCAGCCCCAGGAAGCCGAGCTGATCCTGGCCCGCGGTCAGGCTGATGTGTGCGGCATGACCCGGGCGCTGATCTGCGACCCGTTGATGCCAGTCAAGACCGAAAGCGGCCAGGTCGAAGACGTGCGCGCCTGCATCGCTTGCAACCAGGCATGCATCGGCCATTTCCATCGCGGCTTGGCCATTTCCTGCATCCAGCGCCCGGAAACCGGCCGAGAGTTACAGTACGGGCACCTTACGCCCACTTCCTCGCCCAAACGCATAATGGTCGCCGGCGGCGGGCCTGCCGGCATGAAAGCCGCCGCCGTGGCTGCCGCGCGCGGGCACCAGGTCACTCTGTACGAGGCGGGCCCGCAGCTCGGTGGGCAGGTGCTGCTCGCCCAACTGCTGCCACGGCGCAGCGAGTTCGGGGGGGCCAGCACCAACCTGCAACGGGAAATGGCCCTGGCGGGGGTAGAAGTGGTGCGCAACACCCGGGTCGACCGCGCACTGGTCGAACGTGAGCGCCCTGATCTGGTCATCGCTGCTACCGGTGCCACCCCCTACTGGCCCGCGTTCGAACGTACCGGCGAGCTTCAGGTAGTGGACGCCTGGCAAGTGCTGCGCAATGAGGTGAAACCGGGGCGTTCGGTGCTGGTGATCGACTGGCGCTGTGACTGGATCGGCCCCGGTATCGCCGAACGCCTGGTGCGTGAAGGCCATCAGGTACAGTTGGCGGTCAACGGCACTCATTGCGGCGAGAGCCTGCCGCTTTATGTACGTGACCAACTGGCCGGCGAGCTGCATCGCCTGGGTATCCCTGTCACACCATACGCACGCCTGTATGGTAGCGACGACAACACGGTGTACCTGCAGCACACCGCCAGCGGCGATCCGATGATCTTCGAAGGCATCGACACCCTGGTGCTGTGCATGGGGCATCAACCGCAAGACCGCCTGGCCACCGAACTGGCAGGTGTGGTGGACGTCCGGCGGATTGGCGACTGCCTGGCGCCGCGCACGGCCGAAGAAGCGATTCACGATGGTCTGACGGTTGCCTGGTCGCTCTGAGGCTGTACATACTGCGGCTTTTGCGATGGACCGACGCGCATGAGCCAACCCTCCCAGCCTCCCGCCAGCGAACCCGGGGGCGCCGCGCCGCAGTTCCTCGGCACCCGCATCCGCGGTCTGCGCAAGCGCCGCGGCATGACCCTGGCGGAGCTGGCCGCACACAGTGAACTGACCGCAGGCTACATCAGCCAGCTGGAGCGCAACCTGTCCTATCCGTCGATCCCGGCGCTGTTCAACATCGCCCGCAGCCTGGGCGTGACCATCCAGTGGTTCTTCGCCAGCGAGGCCACCACCGCGCCCGAAGACCAAGGCTATGTGGTGCGGCGCAACAGCCGCCTGAGCGTGCATTATGAAGACGGCATCGTCGATCAACTGCTCACCCCCCAGCCCAACCGCCAGTTGGAGATGCTGCACTCCCGTTTCCCTCCGGGAACCTACAGCCAGCAAAGTTACAGCCACGACGGTGAAGAAGCCGGCTACCTCCTCAGCGGCACGTTTGAGCTGTGGGTAGGCGAGCGGCATTTCCAGCTGAGTGAAGGCGACAGCTTCAGCTTCCCGAGCCAGGAACCACACCGCTACGGCAACCCCGGTGAAGTGGATGCCGTGGTGATCTGGGTGATCACGCCGCCAACATTCTGAAGCACTCCAGCAAGCACTGGTAACACCGTTGACCGGCAATAAGGTCTACCTTGTCCACCGAACTTCAAAGGAGCACAACCATGAAGCAGATCCTGATCATTGGTGCGGGCTTTGCCGGCCTGTGGAGCGCGCTCAGCGCCATCCGCCAGCTTGACCTCAACGGCAGCAAGGACGTCGAGGTCACCTTGCTCGCGCCCCAGGCTGAACTGTCTGTGCGTCCGCGCTTCTACGAGCCAGACGTGCATACCATGGCCGCACCACTGCAGGCGCTGTTCGACGCTGTCAATGTCCGCTTCGTGCAGGGCACGGCATTCCACATTGATGAGGCAGCCCGTCGCGTGGGCTACCGCACCCGCAGCGGCACTCGCTGCGCCCTGCCCTACGACCGCCTGATCATGGCCTGCGGCAGTGTGCTCGATCGCCCTGACATGGTCGGCATCGAGCATGTCTTCGATGTCGACACGCTCGACAGCGCTGCACGCCTGGAAACCCACCTGAAGTCACTGGCCAGCCTGCCGAACACGCCGGCACGCAACACCGTGGTGGTAGCCGGGGGCGGTTTTACCGGCATCGAGACGGCCACCGAACTGCCGGCCCGCTTGCGCGCGATACTGGGTGAAGACGTCAGTTTGCGCGTAGTGGTAATCGACCGCGGCGCAAACATTGGTGCAACCCTGGGTGACGGCATCCGACCGGCCATCGAGCAGGCATGCGAGGCCCTGGGCGTGGAGTGGGTTTGCGGTGCCACGGTGGTTTCGGCAGACCCTGCCGGAGTGCAGCTGGACAACGGCCAGCGTATCGACACCAGCACGGTGGTCTGGACGGTTGGCTTCAAGGCCAACCCGCTCACCGAACAAATCAGCGGCGAGCGCGACAACCGCGGCCGCTTGCATGTCGATGGCAACCTGAAGGTCAAGGGCAATGAGGCCGTGTATGCAGCTGGAGACGTGGCTTACGCTACCTGTGACGCGCTTGGCAATCATGCCGTGATGTCGTGCCAGCACGCGATTCCGCTGGGGCGCCATGCGGGCAACAATGCCGCAGCCGATTTGCTTGGCGTAGCACCAGTGGCTTACAGCCAGCCCAAGTACGTGACGTGCCTGGACCTGGGGGCCTGGGGTGCGGTTTATACCGAAGGATGGGACCGTGAGGTTTCACCACCGGAGGACAAGGCCGAAGCCAAGGCGCTGAAGCGCCAGATCAATTCAGTGTGGATTTATCCGCCAGCGGCTGACCGGGAAGCGGCCTTGGCGGCAGCTGATCCGCTTATCCCGGTGGTCTGAGTCACTCTTCTACAGGTTGGAGTGGCCTTGTGCCTCGACAGGGGCCACTCTTGCGATCCACCGCATTCCCTTGATCAGGCAGCAGCAAACAGCTCGTTGGCGATCTGCGCCTGTGCAGCATCGATCGCCTGGCTCCGCTGCTCCGGGCCATAGGCCAGGCCATGGGCCCGGACGATTTCAAGGTCGGTAACACCGATGAAGCCCAGGAACACTTTCAGGAAGTCTTCGTGCCCGGCACCAGTCGGCTGGCCAGCGTGCAGGCCACCCGCGGTGGAAACCAGCACCACTTTCTTGTTGCCGCACAGGCCTTGCGGGCCGGCTTCGGTGTAGTGGAAGGTCTTGCCGGCGACGGCCACGCGATCAATCCAGGCTTTTAGCTGGGTCGGCACGGTGAAGTTGTACATTGGCGCACCAATCACCACGGCATCGGCAGCCAGGAACTCTTCGAGCGTCTCGGTGCTCAGCTTGGCTTCGAAAGCCTGGGCCGCGTCGCGTACGTCTTCAGGGGTGCCTGCAGCCACAAGGGTGGCGGCGGAGAAGTGGGCAATGGCATCGGCAGCCAGGTCGCGGTAAATCACTTCAACGCTTGGGTCTGCAGCCTTCCAGGCTTCGACCACTTCGCGGCTCAACTGGCGCGAGGCGGAATTGTCGCCCAGGATGCTCGAATCGATGTGCAACAGTTTCATGGGACTCTCCTGTGATTGAAGACCGCATCTGTGGGCGATCACGATGGGGAAGATCCTACCGAAGTGATCAATAGCTGATAAGTAAGCAAAAATGCGTTAGTTTGTCCCACAGATGGAACAGTGAGACATTCCCATGCAAGACCTCAACGACCTCTTCTACTTCGCGCGCGTCGTCGAAGCTGGCGGATTTGCCGCCGCCGGGCGCCAGCTGGGCATCCCCAAGTCGCGCCTGTCGCGGCGTATCGCCGAGCTTGAAGAGCGCCTGGGCACACGTCTGTTGCAGCGCACCACACGGCAACTCAAGCTCACCGCAGTGGGTGAACGTTACTTGCATCATTGTCAGGCCATGCTGCTGGAGGCCGAAGCCGCGGACGAAACCGTGGCCAGCATGAGCAGTGAGCCGCGCGGGCGTTTACGGGTTTCCTGCCCGGTGGCACTGGCACACGCCTTCCTGCCGGATGTGATCAGCCGCTTTCTTGAGCAGTACCCGCTGGTGCAACTGGACATGGTATTGCTCAACCGCCGGGTCGACCTGATTTCCGAAGGCATTGACGTAGCGTTGCGCGTACGCGACCTGGGCGACGAAGACCCGGCCCTGGTTACCCGCCGCCTGCGCCAGGCACAAATGCAACTGGTAGCCGCGCCCGGCTTTGCCGACCACATTCGCGAACCGGGCGAGTTGGCATCATTGCCCGTGCTGGGCGCAGCCGAAGCAGACCGGCTGGTACACTTCCGCCTGTTCGGCCCCCATGGCAAGCAGCAGGAAATAGCGCTGGAACCGCGCCTGGCGATCGATGATTTCGTAGTACGTAACGCTGCTGTACGTGCCGGCCTGGGGTTCACTGCGCTGCCCAGCATGTTCTGTGAAGAGGAACTGGAACGCGGCGAACTGGTGCGCCTGCTGCCAGACTGGTCGCTGCCGGGTGGCTACCTGCAGGCAGTTTACCCACACCGGCGTGGCTTGCTGCCTGCGGTCCGGGCGTGGATCGATCACCTGGCGGCGTCATTCGAGGCTTGTGGAGAGCGGTATGTCTGAACGAAAAATGAGCGAAGCCCAGGTAGCGGCGTTTTGCCTGAGCCTGCCAGGTTCGCGGGAAGACTACAAATGGGGCGGCATCCGAGTGTTTTCGGTGGCAGAAAACAAGATGTTCGCGGTGCTCGACCTGGCGGGTGCCGGGTTATCGTTCAAGGTGGCCGACGAGCTGTTTCTGGGTTATTGCGATCGCCCGGGGATACGGCCGGCTCCGTACCTGGCGCGGGCGCGGTGGGTCAGCATGGCGACACCCTACCCGATGGGGCGTGATGAACTGTGTGACGTGTTGCAGCGGTCGCACCAGCTGGTAGTGCGTCGGTTGCCCAAGCGGTTGCAAGTGGGGTTGGTCATGTGATCTAGCTGTGCCGGCCCGTTCGCGGCTTTACCCGCGAAGAGGCCGGTACAACTGCACATCAACCAAAGGGCAGATAACGCCCGTCAAGAAACAGCCAGTCTGCCCAGAACACCTGGTGCACCAGCACAATCCCCCAGCACACCAATTGGAACGAAACCTTGCGGGTCTTGTGCCGAAACAGCTGCTGTGCCAACAGCGCCCCCGGCCAACCACCGAGCAATTCACTGGCATGCAGCACTTTCTCGGGTGTACGCCAGGCCCGCGTACGTGCCTGCTGCTTGTCCTGCCAATACAGCAACAGGCTGATCAGGCTCATGGCCGGGTACAACGCCAACGGCCACCAGGTCTGATCGTTCCAGGCCATGCGCGCCGCCCCCAAGCCGGGCAACAGGCAAAGCACGCCCAACACCAGCAGCTTCAGGCGCACATTGCGCACACCTTCAGCCCGTTGCCCACGCAGCGCCTCAGCCATGCGCCGTGGACCAGTCGACCCAACCAAACTGCCAGGTCGCCAGAATGAACAGGCCGAACACAATGCGATACCAGGCAAATGCCGCGTAGCTATGGTTGGCAATGAACTTGAGCAATGCCCGTACGGCAATCATGGCAAAGATGAACGAGGTCACGAAGCCGAGCGCGAACACCGGCAGATCGCCGGGCTGGAACAAGTCGCGGTACTTATAGCCCGAATACACCGCCGCACCGACCATGGTCGGCATTGCCAGAAAGAACGAGAACTCGGTCGCTGCCTTGCGCGACAGGCCGAACAGCAGGCCACCGATGATGGTCGAACCGGAGCGCGACGTGCCCGGGATCATCGCCAGGCACTGGATGAAGCCGATTTTCAGTGCATGGCTCCAGCGCATGTCGTCCACATGGTCCACCTGCACGCGGTGCTCACGGCGCTCGGCCCAGAGCATGATGATGCCCCCCACCACCAGTGCCGCCGCCACGGTGACGGGGTTGAACAGGTATTCGTGAATAAGGTCGGCGAACAGGACACCCAGCACCACCGCAGGCATGAACGCCAACAGCAGGTTGCCCGTAAAGCGGCGCGCCGTGGGCTGACGGGTCAGGCCGAAGACCACTTCGAATATCTTGCTGCGAAACTCCCACACCACCGCCAGGATCGCCGCCAGCTGAATGATGATGTTGAAAGCCATGGCCCGTTCGCCGCCAAAACCGATCAGGTCGGCGACGATAATCTGGTGGCCGGTACTGGAGATCGGCAGAAACTCCGTCAGCCCTTCGACCACGCCTAAGATGATTGCCTGGAAGGCAGTCCAAAAATCCATCATTCCCCCGGATGGAGCGCTGCTTGTCGCAGGCCCCTTATTCTTGATTCGCTTGAGATTGCCTTACACGGCCCGGCTGTTTTACAGCGACTGTTGGGCGCAACGCCAGTGGAAAAGTTCACGCCTGTTAAAGGTTTCATCTTGCGCGGCCGAAATCCTGACAGAGCCCCTTGGCAATCGCTTTAACGACCTGTTGCAGACTATCACCAACATAGCACTTAGCCATTAGTCGAGTGGGGGCTCGCTGCAAAGCATGCTTCGATGCACCTCAATAAAAAGAACAATGCGGGAGCTGATGGATGAACACTCTGAGATCGATGTCAATCAGTCGGCGCCTGTGGCTGATCCTTGTGGTAGCGGTGGCCATGCTGGTGGTCCTGGGCCTGCTGATGCTGCGGCAGATCCATGGTGACCTTTACCAGGCCAAGGCGGAGAAAACCCGCCATGTGGTGCAGACCGCCGCGGGTGTGTTGGCCTATTACCAAGGCCTGGAAGCTGCCGGCACGCTCAGCCGCGAAACCGCCCAGCAACAGGCGCTGCAAGTGGTGCGCGCGCTGCGCTACGACCATGACGACTATTTCTGGATCAACGACCTGGGGCCGAAGATGATCATGCATCCGGCCAACCCCAAGCTCGACGGCCAGGACCTTTCAGCCATTCGCGATCCCGATGGTTTCGCCGTGTTCAACGAAATGGTCGCCCTTGCCCGTCAGCAGGGCGCCGGCCCGGTCAACTATCGCTGGCCCAAGCCCGGCGCCAGTGAGCCGGTAGCCAAGACTTCCTATATTCAGCTGTTCAAGCCGTGGGGCTGGATCATCGGTTCAGGCGTGTATGTGGATGACGTGCAGGCCGAATTCGCTCGCCAGTTGCGCGACGCTTCGCTGGTTGGCGTGGGCATTGCCCTGCTGATGGCGCTGGTGGTCATGCTGATTGCCCGCAGCATAGCCCGCCCGCTGCAGGAAGCGGTGCAGGCGATGGGCAACATTGCCAGCGGAGAAAGCGACCTCACCCGGCGCCTGGACACCCATGGCCGCGACGAGATCACCCACCTGGGCGAGCACTTCAACCGTTTCAACGGCAAACTGCAAGGCGTAGTCGGCCAACTGCAAGGCGCGGCCCACGCGTTGGCCCAGTCCGCCGGGCACGTCGGTGACAACGCGGGTGCCGCCCAACAGCACAGCGCCCAGCAATCGCTACAGATGGACCAGGTGGCCACTGCAGTCAATGAGGTGACCTACGCCGTGCAGGACGTGGCCAAGACTGCAGAACAGGCCGCCGGAGAGATGCGTACGGCACAACAACAGGTGACCCACGGTCAGCAGGCCATCCACGGCAGCCTGGCGCAGATCGACCGCCTGTCGCTGACCATCGATCAGGCCGTACAGGTGATTCGCGACCTGGCCGGGCACAGCACGCGCATTGGTGGTGTGCTGGACGTGATTCGTTCCATTGCCGAACAGACCAACCTGCTGGCGCTGAATGCTGCCATCGAGGCGGCGCGGGCCGGCGAGCAAGGCCGAGGCTTTGCCGTGGTCGCCGACGAAGTGCGACTGCTGGCCCAGCGTACAGCGCAATCGACGGCCGAGATTCATACCATGATCGAGCACCTGCAGAGCCAGTCGGACGCTGCAGTCAAGGCCATAGACACCAGCAGCGAGGCATCGCGCCAGACCGTCGAACAGGCACGCGAGGCCGGCGCCAGCCTGGACGCCATCAACCAGGTGCTGAACAACCTCACCGCATTGAATGCCTCCATCGCCAGCGCCACCTTGCAGCAGTCGCATGTGGTCGAAGAGATCAACCGCAATGTGCTGGATACCGCCGGGTTGTCGCAGCAGACCGCCGATGCGGCCCGTCAGTCCAGCGATGCCGGGGCGGCGCTGGGGCGATTGAGCGAAGAGTTGGAGCAGTTGTTGCGGCAGTTCCGGGTCTGAGAACAAGCCCTTGGTGGGCGGGCATGCCTGCTCTTGCAGGTATCGAGTGACCTTGAAGCCTGCGCTGCACCTGTGGGAGCGGGCATGCCCGCGAAGGAAGCAACGCGGTGGATGGCACCGGCGCTGCCGGTGTTCGCGGGTGAACCCGCTCCTACCAAGGGGCATCCCACCGCTGCGCCCTACACCTTCCGCGGCCGACCCGCTACAATCGCGCCCCTCCCCCGTAGCCTCCAAGGATCGCCGATGTCCGGCCTTGAACTCATTGCCGCCGTCCTCGGCGTAACCGCTGTCTGGCTCACGGTCAAGCAGAACGCCTGGTGCTGGCCGATCGGCCTGGTCATGGTGCTGATCTATGGCTGGCTGTTCTACGAGGTAAAGCTGTATTCGGGCATGTTGCTGCAACTGGCCTACGCCATCCTACAACTGTACGGCTGGTGGCAATGGAAACGCCCCGACCACGTTGAGGACGCCCGCCAGGTCTCCCGCCTGCAACGCCCGGCACTGCTCACCGGGCTGGCCGCCGGGGCGCTGCTGAGCGCAGCCCTGGGCGCGGCCATGGCCAACTGGACCGATGCCGCCCTGCCCTGGCTGGATGCCACCCTGACCGGCTTCAGCCTGGTGGCGCAACTGTGGATGGCGCAGAAACGCCTGCAGTGCTGGCCACTGTGGGTCGTGGTCGACATTATCTATGTGGGCCAATACCTGCATCAGCAGCTGTATTTCACCGCAGGCTTCTTCGCCGTGCTCACCCTGATTGCTGTACGCGGCTGGCTGGAATGGCGCCGCGACCCGGCGCTTGTACAGCCATGAGTGCGCAGCAATCAATGAAAGTGCTGGTACTGTGCGGCCCTGAATCCAGTGGCAAAAGCTGGCTTAGCGGGGTGATCCAGGCACATTTTGGTGGCGTGCTGGTGGGCGAGTACGTGCGCCATTTCATCGACCAGCAATGCCGTGACACCTGCTACGCCGATATTCCCGCCATCGCCCGTGGGCAACTGGCATGGGAGGACCGTGCGCGCGAGCAGGCGCCACCGCTGCTAATTCTGGACACCCACCTGCTGAGCAACATGCTCTGGAGCCGCGCACTATTCGACGACTGTCCAACCTGGCTGGAAGAAGCACTGCTGGCACGGCGTTATGACCTGCACCTGTTGCTCAGCCCGCAAGGGGTGGACTGGATTGCTGATGGCCAGCGTTGCCAACCCGACCTCAGCGATCGTCAACGCTTTTTCGAGGACAGCCTGGCTTGGCTGAAGCGGCACAACCAACCGCACCAAATACTGGATGGCAATTGGCCGCAGCGCCAATTGGTGGCCTTGCAGGCGGTTGCTACGCTACTTAGCGGCGATGAGCCATCATGCCCTACCGAGTGTTAAGCCTCTGACACAACCTGGCGGGGCAAAGCCCCCGAAATTGCGGGGCTTTCCCCCGACCCGGGGCCAGTGTCACGCTCATGAAACACACTCTGCAAAAACCCTTCCACTCAAGGCCACCGCTGCCTTTGCCGGCAACGATCACGGCAAGCTGTTTCACGCCTGAGACAGCATGCGCCGCATTTTGTCAGCCTCCAGCGCTAACTATCTGATCCGAAAAGAATTCTAAAAAGCGGCACACCTTCTGCTCTGTGGTACGCATCGCTGAACAGGGCCAGCGCTCAAAGAAGGAGTTGCCGTCGTGAGGAAAAGTGACAATCACCTCTATCACCTATTACTGGTGGGCTGTGTACTGGGGTCACTAAGCCTGACGGCTCAGGCGGACAAGGGGATCATCATCATCAAGCGCGATGTGCAAGTGCGCAACGCGACCATCCCCCCTCTGATCCCAGACCCGAGCCCTACCACCATCAATGCCAACCCTTCAGCTCACGTGCTCAAGCAAACCAGCGAGCTGAGCGATGGCGACTTCGCCAGCATCAGCAGTGGTGCAGGCATCAGCAACATGATCACCCAACAAACCAACAACCTGGGGGGCAACCTCGGCAACCAGAACCAGCTCCCCAACTTGGCGGGCGGGCGCGGTACGGGGTCGGGTAACGGTATCTCGAACATGGTCAACTCAAGCGTGCAGCGTGGCCTCGCGCCGCTGCAGATTCTGACCGGCGGGGGCAAGTGAGATGAAGCGCACTCTGCTGATGCTGGCCGCCCTTTGCACTGCACCGGTCTTCGCGCAATCCCTGGTTCCCGTCATCAACAACGCCGATATCGACAGCTCCGGCAGCCGCTATCAGGGGAACCTCTCTGTCAACCAGGCTGCTGGCGACATGCAGCAGCAGGTCAATGCGCGTGCCATCGCCGTCGGCCCCGAAGCCAGTGCAAGCACCCAGATCCGGCAACGGCTCAATACGCCCGCCGACCCTGCAATGGACGCCCGCTCGACCATCCAGGGCAACGCCTTCAGCAACGGCAGCGGCGCCCTGGGGATCAACCAGAGCGCAGGCGCCAACACCCAGCAAGCCAACGCACTGAACATCAGCATTGGTGCGCAGCCGCAAAGCATCGACGACAGCGTCCTCATGCAACAAAACGTGGCGCTGATCAACAACTCCGGAGCAACTGACATTCCAGCAGGCTATCGCCAGGTCACCACCAGTGACCAGGCCTTCACCGGTAGCCACGGGGTGATCCAGTTGAACCAGAGTGCCGGGGTGGGAAACCGAATGGCCAACACCTTGAGCATCCGGGTCGCGGATTGACCCTGCAGTTAAGAACGACACTTAACCTAATAGCGTACGGAGAATCACCATGAAACCCTCGATGGCAATCAAGCCTCTGGTTTTCGCAATTGCTGCGGTCATGGCTGTTGCTGTACAAGCTGGGCAAAATGATCGGCGTAATGACCACCATAACGGCCACCATAACAATGGTCATCACACGCCTCCACCCACCAAGATCCCTGTGTATGCAACGGCCAATGCCTGGGATACCCAAACCAGCACGCGTAACCGCATCACCAACCAAGGCACCATCAACGATGCCGAGATGAGTGACTCTGGCACCGGCTCCAGCGGCAACGTTGGCATAAACGTGGCGGCCGGTAACGGCAACCAGCAAGATAACGCCGCTGCCATTGCCAACGCAGGCTCTGACTCGAGCCTGGACAACAGCTTCGTGTTCGGCATGGCCAATGCCACGGCTGACGTTGTGCAAACCAGCAGAAACAACCGGGTCGACAACTACTCGACCCAGTCTTCGGCTGTGATGAGCGGCTCAGCCAGCGGGGCTGAGGGCAACATTGGCATCAACATTGCCGGTGGCGACCTCAACCAGCAGAAAAACACCATGGCCATCGCCAACACCGGTGCACCGTTGGGTAACGCCACCGCCACCGCGTCGGCCAATCAGGACGGTCCAGGCCTGATTGTAAACAATAGCGCTGACCGCACCTACCGGGTGGATACGATTACCATCACCAAGTCGGCCAGCGGTTCAAGCTCGCGTGATGGCTCGTTCAACTCGACCGACGACCGCAGCTCGTCCTCGAGCTTCAGCCTCGCCGGTGCGCATAGCGCCAGCTCCAGCGGCTCCAGTGGCTGGGACTCCAGCGGCTCGCATTCCAGCAATGCCAGCGGCTCCCACAACTCGAGCGCAAGTGGCTCGAGCGGTTGGGGTGCCAGTGGCTCTGCCAGCGGCAGCCACAGCGCGTCGAGCAGCGCCAGCCTGGCAGCTTCGCTGGACGCTGAAGTTAACGCCACGCGTACCCATACCACCGACTATGGCCGTTATGAGCGCTCCCACTCCAAGTCCTTCGATGGCTCGCTGAGTGCATCGCTGGATGCATCGGTCGACAAGTCGCGCGAAAGTGCATACGACTCGTCGTTCGAGAAAGCATTCGACTCCAACTACGACAAGTCGCGTGAATCGGCGTATGACAAGTCCAAGGACTCTTCGTACTCCAAGTCTCACGACTCTTCGTACGAGAATGCTTCGGCGTCCGACTTCTCGAAGTCTGGCGAGCAATCGAAACAATCCTCGAACGACGTTTCGAAGAGCTACAGCGAAAGCAGCGCTTACGACTTGAGCAATACTGTGTCCTTCCAAGTGCTGACCCCGACCGGCTGGGCCAACCCAGTTACCAACACTGCAACCCTTAGCGGTTCGGTGAATGGTGGCAGCGGTAACCTGGGCGTCAACGTAGCAGCCGGTGTGGGCAACCAGCAAAGCAACTCGCTGGCCATCTCCAACACCTCGTTCTGACCGCTGTGCTTGAGGCCCCCTTCGGGGGGCCTTTCTTCAACACACCGTAAGGCACCCGATCATGCGTATTTTCGCCTTGGCGTTTTTGCTGTGCCTGGCCAGCGTGAGCGAAGCTGCACAAATGCCCCTGTCCGTCCTGCCGGGCGGCGCCGTGGTGTTCAAACCGATCCAGAGCTTGCGTGAACGCAAGTTCGCCGACCTGGTGCAACAAAAGACCGACTTCAGCTGCGGCGCCGCCGCACTGGCAACCATCCTGCGTCAGGCCTACTGGCTGGACGTGGACGAACATCAGATCATCGAAGGCATGCTGGCCCACGCCGACCAGGACCTTGTGCGCACGCAAGGCTTCTCGATGCTCGACATGAAGCGCTATATCGAAAGCCTCGGGATGCGTGCCCGCGGTTACCGGGTGGCGCCCGAAACCCTGCAAAGCGTGCGCATTCCCGTCGTGGTACTGATGGATGTGCGCGGCTACAAGCACTTCGTGGTCA
Source organism: Pseudomonas sp. VEM90 (assembly GCF_054611535.1). Lineage (NCBI taxonomy): Bacteria > Pseudomonadati > Pseudomonadota > Gammaproteobacteria > Pseudomonadales > Pseudomonadaceae > Pseudomonas > Pseudomonas sp. VEM90. Next base: position 21,290 of record NZ_JBTRAR010000001.1, read on the forward strand.
TGCAGAAGGTCGACAAAGGCTGGGTGTACATCGGTGACCCGGTGCTGGGCCACAAGCGATACAAGGTCGACGATTTCCTCAAGGGCTGGAACGGCATCATCTTCGCGGTGATCGGCCAGGGTTACGACAAGAACAACATCCTGCTCGACCCGCCCCTGCCACTGACCGCCAAGGGCCGGGTGAACAACTTCACCCCCGTGCAGGACTCAGAGCTGCTGGACTTCGGCTTCATCAGAAGCGACTTCTTCTAACGACTGTTCTAATGACAAGGAGCATGATGCTCCAGGGAGCATTTCATGAAGACTTCATTGTGGTTGGCCATGGCCTGTCTGGCAGCCAGCCTGCCCAGTCACGCAGAGGCATTCAAACCCATCGAACTGAAGGACCAGGAGCTGGCGAACCTGCGGGGCCGCTATGTGATGCCCGGACGAATCGTGAGCTTCGGTATCATCATGTCCAGCACCTGGCAAAATGCCAAAGGGGATGTGATCGGGGCAACGTCCACGCTGCAGGTTCAGCAATCGACCATCAAGCCCCAGTTCTATGTATCGATGATTGATAAAAAAGGCGCAGGTAAGGCGCCGAGCAGCGCTTCTGCTGCCGGGACTGGCGTGGTAACGGGCGGCAACGGCCTGACCACCACCGAAGGTGTGACCCAGGTGGTGCGTGCAGCCGGTGACAACAACGCCGCTTACAACAACGTCGATATCAACGTGACCAAAGCCAACCAGGCCCCCGCCGTACAACAGCACGGCCAGGTACTGGCCGCCGGCCAGACCCTGGTTGGGGAAAATGGCGCCGGCGCACTCAGTGTGTCTTCCAGCGGTGTGGGCGTGCAGCTCAACATCAATGCCAGCAACAACCAGGGCAGCAGCGTGCAACGCCTGGCCCAGGGTGGCCTGCTGCAGAACTCGACGCTGCTCGGCAACGGTAACCTGGTCAACAACGTCACCAGCCTGAACGTTGTCATGCGTGAGAGCGTGCCGACAGCGGCTTCGCTCAGCGGTAGCCTCGACCAGCTCAAAGGTCTTCGCACCTTCGGATACTGATCTACGCTCAGTCTCATCGAAAGTAGTTGGAAGGGACGGCAACTCCATGTACCGATCTTTTACGCTCAGAGCTTTTGTGTGCTTGACTGCCTTGGCCCCAGCCACAGCACTTTACGCAGCCGCTGACCCACAGGTCGAAGCGCTGAAACAGGAACTGACTGAACTCAAACGCCGCTATGAGGCACAGCAACAGGCACTGATGGTGCTGGAACAACGTGTACGCCAGGTCGAAGAGGCCCCTGCAGCAACGCAACCCAGACGCCTGGTCAAGTCTCCCGCCGAGGGGGTAAAAGGTGCGCAAACCGTTGCCTCTGGGGCACCGGGCACTTCAGGTAGCTCCTACGGTCAGGCACTGACGGCCGACTCCCAGCCGGCGCAAAGCGTTACCAACCTGTATGACGAAGCCAGCGGATTCTTTGGCGGGGGCAAGTTCAGCTTCGAAACCGGCCTCACCTATACCCATTACGATACCCGTGCGCTGACCCTCAATGGCTTTCTGGCACTGGACTCGATCTTCCTCGGCAGCATCAACCTCGACCGGATCAAGGCTGACAACTGGACCCTGGACATGACCGCGCGCTATAACCTGGCACAGCGCTGGCAGTTCGATATCAACGTCCCCGTGGTCTACCGCGAGTCCACCTACTCGTCTGGCGGTGCGGGAGGGGCCGGGGCAACCACCTCCGATGCCAGCGTGACCCGCGACCCGGAAATCGGCGATATCAACGTTGGGGTGGCCTATAAATTCCTCGACGAGGACGAAACCTGGCCGGACGCAGTGGCCACCCTGCGAATAAAGGCACCGACCGGCAAGGACCCCTATGGCATCAAACTGCGTGAGGTGGATGGCAACAACAACCTCGCGGTACCGGAAAGCCTACCGACTGGCAACGGTGTATGGTCGATCACACCGGGCATCTCGCTGGTCAAGACCTTCGACCCGGCCGTGCTGTTCGGCAGCCTGTCCTACACCTACAACATGCAAGACTCGTTCAGCGACATCAGTCCGCAGGTGAACAGCAAGGTACCGGGTGACGTCAAGCTTGGCGACTCGTGGCAGATCGGCGGCGGCATCGCCTTTGCCCTGAACGAAAAGATGAGCATGTCGTTCTCGGTATCCGACCAGTTCGCCCGCAAGAGCAAGATCAAACCTGATGGCGGCGACTGGCAATCGATTTCCAACAGTGACTACAACGCCGCCAACTTCAACATTGGCATGACCTTCGCCGCCAGCAAAAACCTGACTATCGTGCCCAACCTGTCCATTGGTCTGACCGATGATGCACCTGACTTTTCCTTCAGCCTGAAATTCCCTTATTACTTCTGATAGTTGCCATCGGCCGGGGCTGTGCGAACGACCCCGGCTTTGGTTACCAACCTTGTAATCGACCGCCTTCCCTGGCCTGGCCTGTTATCATCAAGCACAGATGCATGACGATTTAATGGCAAAAGGGAAGTTTTTGTGAAGAGCCTGTCCGACCACCCACGCACCCGGCTTGCCGCTTTGGCGGCCCTGGTGTTGGTGATCCCACTGGGTACGCGCGCCATGCTGGGTTGGTCCAACCCGTTCGGCTACCTGTCAGACCTCGCCCTCGGCAGCCTGTTGATCGTGCTGCTACACCGCAGGCCGTGGTGGCTTGCGTTGCCCGTGCTGCTGGCCTGGGCGGCGCTGTGGGTGGCCTCGGCCGAACTGGTGAGCGCAGTGGGCCGACTGCCCACCAGCGCCGACCTGAACTACCTGGTCGACCCGCAGTTCATGGAGAATTCGACCGGTGGCAGCCTGGCCCATGCCTGGCTGCCCTGGGCTCTGGGTGGCGGCTTGCTGGCCTGGCTGGCCTTCGCATGGCGCAGCCGTGCACAGGCCAGCCAGCCACTGCCGCACAAGGCCTGGGCCATACCCGTACTGCTGTTTGGCACGCACTGGGGCAGCCAGCAGTTGCTACCTTCCGATGCCGACCAGTGGCGGCAATACAACCTCCCCCACCAGTTGATGTCTGCCGGGGTCGGTAACCTGCAACGCCAGGTCGAAGGCTGGATGGGCCGCACGCAAACCTTCACCCCGCTCGCCAGCAGCGGCCTGACTCAATCCGACCTGCATGGGCAAAGGCTGCTTGCCGGCCCGGGAAGCGCCCGCAACCTGCTGGTGATTACCATGGAAGGCATCCCGGGCGCCTACCTGCGGCCTAACCGCCAGGCGCTGAACAGCCGTTTCAATGAGGACTTGATGCCCAGGCTCAGCAAGTGGGCCGAGCGCGGCATGAACACCCCAGACTACGTGCTGCACACCCACCAGACCATCCGTGGCCTGTATGCGATGCTGTGCGGCGATTACGACAAGCTGGCCAATGGCACGCCCAAGGGCGTGGAACTGCTGACCCAGAACGCACGCAACCAGGCCTGCCTGCCGGCACAATTGCGCCAGGCCGGTTTCACCACCCACTACCTGCAAGGCGCGGGCCTGCGCTTCATGGCCAAAGACCGCATCATGCCGCACATCGGTTTCGATTCGGTGCATGGCCAGGAGTGGTTCAGCAACAAGAACTACCTGAACTTCCCATGGGGCAAGGATGACCGCGCTTTCTTCGAAGGCGCCCTGGGCTATGTGGGCCAGTTGCAGAAGCAGGACAAGCCATGGATGCTGACGCTGCTCACCGTGGGCACCCACCAGCCCTATTCGGCGCCGGCCGAGTACCTCAAGCGCTACGACACAGCGAAACAGGCAGCGGTCGCCTATCTGGATGACGCGGTCGGGGCATTTCTTGACAACCTCGAGCGCCAGGGCGTCCTCAAGGACACACTGGTGGTGCTGACTTCCGACGAGTCCCACGGCATCGATGGCGTGCGCCTGGCCTCGTCCTGGGGTTTCAACCTTACCCTGGCGCCGGAGCAGGCCCAACTGCCAACCATCAAGCACGGCACTTACGGCCATATCGACCTGGCCACCTCGCTGCTCGACTACTTCGCACTGCCCATTCCTGTCGCGCTTGGCGGCCGCTCGTTGTACCGCGACTACGACAACGGCCGCGAAATGATCTCCTACACCAACGGCATGCTGCGCTACCACAACGGCCAGGGCCTGTTCACCGAATGTGACTTCCAGCAGCGCTGCCGGCGTTATGCCAGTGAAGGTTTCATCGCCGACCAGGCCCGCTACCTCGGTCCGGCCGACAGCCTGCTGGGCCAGCAGATCGGCGCCCTGGTCGGGGTGCTCGACCAATCCCTGCTGCAAACCCCGCTCAACCTGCGTTACCAGTTCGGCGGCCCTTCGCCGATCAAGTTGCGCAAGCGCATTCACGATGACTGGGCCGACAACCTGATTGGCGCCCAGTACCTGGAAATGCCTGGAGGCTCGCACACCCGCGTGCGGGTCAAGGTACGCTCGCTGGATCCCAAACGTGCGGCCTATATACGGCTCAAGGCCAAGCAGTTGGAACAGGACGTGCCGTTAGGCCTGCCAGAAGAGGTAAAGGTCACCGCCGACGCGCCCCTGGAGATGGAGTTCAGCTTCGACAACCCGACCGAACGCAAGGCGTTTTCCTTCCATTTGCTGGGCTATGGCGGCGGCAAGGTAGAAGTCAGCGATTTCAGCGTGATCACCGCCCTGCCTGGCGAGGATGACGGCGCCGATGAACTGGCCGAGGGGCATATCGCCCACTCGGGATGAGCCGGTACCGCTCATCGCCCGGCCACCGGTGCCTGTCGATTCGACCCGGCCGTAGTCGACCAAGGTGTGAATCCCCAGCGAGGAGACAGCACCATGAGCACCAGCGAAAGCAGGCACCCGGTGGTTTCCCGCAGCCAGTGGCTGGCGGCTCGCCAGCAACTGTGGCTGCACGAAAAAGCGTTTACCCACCACCGCGACGCGCTAGCCGCAGCCCGTCGCGCCCTGCCATGGGTAAAGGTCGAACAGGATTACCGCTTCTTCGGGCCAAACGGCGCGTTGAGCCTGGCCGACCTGTTCGCAGGCCGCAGCCAGTTGCTGCTTTACCACTTCATGTTCGCCGAGGGCTGGAGCGAGGGCTGCCCTGGCTGCTCTTTTCTGGCCGACCACTTTGACGGCGCCAACCTGCACCTGGCACACCACGATGTGTCGCTGGTGGCGGTGTCACGGGCGCCGTATGCCGAATTCCAGGCATTTCGCCGGCGCATGGGCTGGCTGTTTCCGTGGTATTCATCGAATGGAAGCGACTTCAACGAGGACTTTGGTGTCAGTGTCGGCCGCGAAGGCCAGCGCCAGTATAACTATGAGCCGTATGAGGGTAATGAAAGCGAGCTGCCCGGCTTGAGTGCGTTTTTCCGCGAAACCGACGGCAGCGTGTACCACACCTACTCGACCTACGCCCGCGGGCTGGACATTCTGGTCAACACCTACAACTTCCTCGACATTGCGCCACTGGGGCGCAACGAAGGTGGGACTATGGACTGGGTGCGGCACCATGACCGCTATGAAGGGCAAACGGAAAAGCCTCACTGCTGTCACAGATGATGCAGGCGACACACGCACCTGTGGGGGGTAACTGTCCTGCTCAACACTTGAAGGCCTGCGCAGTCGCCCGTAGGAGCGGGTTCACCCGCGAAAGGGCCGGGCCTGCTGGCCAATATCCCTGGCCGTTCACCGTTACCGCCGCCACCGTATTCGCGGGTAAACCCGCTCCTACGCCTGATCGGTGACGGACGCACATCGGGGGGCACAGGCCATCGTAGGTGCGGGGTCACCCGCGAACGGGTCGGGCCTGCTGGCTAATATTCCTGGTCATTCACTGTTGCCGCCGCCACCGTATTCGCGGGTAAACCCGCTCCTACGCCTGATCGGTGACGGATGCACATCAGGGGGGGACACAGGCCATCGTAGGTGCGGGGTCACCCGCGAACGGGTCGGGCCTGCTGGCTAATATTCCTGGTCATTCACTGTTGCCGCCGCCACCGTATTCGCGGGTAAACCCGCCCCTACACAGATCGGTGGTGGACACACATCGGGGGTTGGACACAGGCCGCCGTAGGAGCGGGTTTACCCGCGAAAGGGCCGGCCCTGCTGGCCAATTTCCACCAGCCGTTCACGGTTGCCGCCGCTACCGTATTCGCGGGTAAACCCGCTCCTACACAGATCGGTGGTGGACACACATCGGGGGTTGGACACAGGCCATCGTAGGTGCGGGGTCACTCGCGAACGGGCCGGGCCTGCTGGCTAATATTCCTGGTCATTCACCGTTGCCGCCGCCACCGTATTCGCGGGTAAACCCGCTCCTACGCCTGATCGGTGACGGACGCACATCGGGGGGAGACACAGGCCATCGTAGGTGCGGGGTCACCCGCGAACGGGCCGGGCCTGCTGGCTAATATTCCTGGTCATTCACCGTTGCCGCCGCCACCGTATTCGCGGGTAAACCCGCCCCTACGCCTGATCGGTGACGGACGCACATCGGGGGTTGGACACAGGCCATCGTAGGAGCGGGTTCACCCGCGAAAGGGCCGGGCCTGCTGGCCAATGTCCCTGGCCGTTCACCGTTGCCGCCGCCACCGTATTCGCGGGTAAACCCGCTCCTACACACTGATGATCGGTGGTGGACACAGGCCGTCGTAGGAGCGGGTTCACCCGCGAACACCGGCGGAGCCGGTGCCATCCACTGCGTTGGTTTCTTCGCGGACATGCCCGCACAGAGACCTCGATCTGTCAGGCTCGCACACCCAGCATCCCGCGCTCGACGATAAAATCGATCACCGCCTGCAACCCCTCGCCCTTCTTCAGGTTACTGAAGGTCCAGGGCCGCTGCGGCCGCATGCGCCGGGTGTCGCGCTCCATCACTTCCAGTGAAGCCCCGACGTAAGGCGCCAGATCGGTCTTGTTGATCACCAGGAAGTCAGACTTGGTAATGCCTGGGCCGCCCTTGCGCGGGATCTTCTCGCCCTCGGCCACGTCGATCACGTAGATGGTCAAGTCGGCCAGCTCCGGGCTGAACGTGGCGCTGAGGTTGTCACCGCCACTTTCCACGAAAATGACTTCGAGGTTACCGAACTTGCGCGCCAGCGCCTCGACCGCCGCCAGGTTCATCGACGCGTCTTCACGAATGGCCGTGTGCGGGCAGCCGCCGGTCTCCACGCCGACGATGCGCTCCGGCTCAAGGGCGCCGGCCTCGGTGAGAATACGCTGGTCTTCCTTGGTATAGATATCGTTGGTAACCACGGCAATCTGGTAGTGATCGCGCATGGCCTTGCACAGCGCTTCCAGCAGTGCGGTCTTGCCAGAGCCGACCGGGCCGCCGACACCGACGCGCAGGGGTTGTTGATAGCTTTGCATGCAGGCAGTCCTCAGGAACGGAACAAACGGGTGTATTGGGTTTCGTGACGCGATGAAGCGATGGCCAGCAGCGGCAGGCCGCCGCCGAGCTGGTCATCGCCCAGGGCCAGCGCCTGGTCCAGTGCAGCGGGCAAGTCGGCGCCAAGGTCGCGCAGCAAGGTCTGGGCAGCCTGCTGGCCGAACGGCACCAGCTTGACCCCGGCCATGACCGCACCCTCCAGCCAGGCAAAGCCATGGCCCAATGCCAGTTGGCGCAACGGGATGGCCCAGTGCGCGGCCAGCCAGGCCATGCCACCCAACTGGGTCAGCTCAAGGCTGGTGCGCCAGGCCGGTGCCTGGCCCAGTTGCCAACCGTCGAGCAACCGCGCCAGCGCCGCGCCGCGCTGTTGTTCTTCCAGGCGCAGCTCGGCGGTTTCGCGGTTGGCCAGCAAGAACCGGCTCCAGTGGTAGAACGCTTCGGCGTCCTCGGCCTGGCAGGCGTGATACAGGCGCGCCAACACCGGCCAGTCAAGACAAGCCAAGGTGTCGTGAAGCTGCTCACGCTGCCAGCTGGCAAAGCTGTCCACGCCGCGAACCCAGCCGGCCTCGACCGCCCACTCCAGACCTTGCGAATAGGTAAAACCACCCACTGGCAAGCCGGGGCTGGCCAACTGCAGCAGGCGCAGCAGCGCCAGGTCGCTGTTCATCAACCGGCCAGCACCAGCGCGGCGCCGGCCAACAGGCCACCGCCAAAGGCCTTCTGCAGGCCGCTGTGGCGGCGCAGCAGGCAACCGATTGCAAAGCCTGCCGCCAGCAGCAAGCCGCTGACCGCGACAAACCCCGCGCTGAATTGCCAGAAAGCGCTCGGCGTGGCTTCCACGCCATGGGCCCAGCCATGGAACAGGGCGAACACCGGCATGGCCATGGCCAGCAGCAACTGGCGGCTCGGCAGCAGCACCGCCCCGGCAGCCACCAGCAGCGACACGGCAATCAGGGTCTCCATGCCCAGCACATCGCCGAACAGGTGACCGCACACGGCACCACCGAACATGGCCGCCAGGGTCGCCAGGGGCAACGTCAAGTTGCGCCGGGTCAACGCGGCGAGCACGCCGGTGCCCAGCAGCATAAGCAGGTGATCGAGCCCGGTCAGCGGGTGCAGCAGGCCGTCCTGCAGCGGGTTGCTGTCATGGCCTGGATGGGCGAAGGCTGGCAGTGCCAGCATCAACAGAAACAGGGCGAAAGTCTTTTTCATCGGTTGCTCCAGGGCAGTTCAGGAATGGGCAGGCAGGCGAACGAACGGGTGATCGTGGCCATGGGCATGACTGTGGCTGTGGCCATGCGGTGCACTTTGGTAAGCACCCGCTTCAGGCTCGAACGGGGCCTGTTCGGTCTCTACCGTCAGGCCCAGCCCCCGCAGCATGTCGTCCAGCACATGGTCGTGCTGGAAGCGCAACAGCCCGGGTTCGATCTGCAGCGGCACATGGCGGTTACCCAGGTGGTAGGCGGCGCGGGCCAACAGGTGTGGATCGGTACAGCGCACCGTCGACACCGCCTCGGGCGCCGCCAGCACGCGGATCAGCTGGGTGCCCTCGGCATCGGCCAGCAATTCACCTCCGCGCAGCAGGTGGCCGCGCTCCAGCATCAGCCCGGCTTCGCGACCATCGTCCAGAGTTACTCGCAGCCGGCTTTTGATACGGCTGTCCACGTCAAGGGTCACAGTGCCACTGACAACCCGCGTGCCGGGTTCGGAGATACGGCGGTTCAAGACAATCATGGGGGGCTCCTCAGAACAGGAAATAGCGCTGAGCCAGCGGCAGTTCGCTGGCCGGTTCGCAGACCAGCAGCTCGCCATCGGCACGCACCTGATAGGTCTGCGCATCGACTTCGATCAGCGGCTGCAGGGTGTTGTGGACCATGTCCGGCTTGCGAACCCGCCGGCAGCCGTTGACCACGCCAATCAGGCTGCGCAGGTTCAGCTCCTCGGCCAGCCCGCGGTTCATTGCCGCCTGGGGCAGGAATGTCATGCGTGTGGCATGCCGCGCCGCGCCCAGAGCGCCGAACATCGGCCGATAGTGCACCGGCTGGGGGGTGGGAATGGAGCCGTTGATGTCGCCCATTGGCGCAGTGACGATCATCCCGCCCTTGAGCACCAGGGCCGGCTTGACCGCAAAGAACGCTGGCGACCACAGCACCAGGTCAGCCAGCTTGCCGACCTCCACCGAGCCCACTTCGTGACCGATGCCGTGGGTGAGTGCCGGGTTGATGGTGTACTTGGCGATGTAGCGCTTGACCCGGAAGTTGTCGCTGTAAGGGGTGTCTGGTGCCAGCGGCCCGCGGCGCAACTTCATCTGGTGCGCCACCTGCCAGGTGCGCAGCACCACCTCGCCAACACGCCCCATGGCCTGGGAGTCGGACGAGGTCATGGCAAAGGCGCCCATGTCGTGAAGGATGTCCTCGGCAGCGATGGTTTCGCGGCGAATGCGTGACTCGGCAAAGGCCACGTCCTCGGCAATGCTGGGGTCCAGGTGGTGGCAGACCATGAGCATGTCCAGGTGCTCGTCCACGGTATTGATCGTGTAAGGCAGGGTCGGGTTGGTCGAGGATGGCAGCACGTTGGCCTGCCCCGCTGCACGGATGATGTCCGGGGCATGGCCGCCACCGGCACCTTCGGTATGGAAGGTGTGGATGGTGCGGTCGCCGATGGCCGCCAACGTGTCTTCGATACAGCCCGACTCGTTGAGGGTGTCGGTGTGAATCGCCACCTGGATATCCATTTCCTCGGCCACGCCCAGGCAGCAGTCGATGGCCGCTGGCGTAGAGCCCCAGTCTTCATGCAGTTTGAGCCCGACAGCACCTGCGGCAATTTGCTCACGCAGCGCTTCTGGCTGCGAGGCATTGCCCTTGCCGAGCAACCCGATGTTGATCGGCAAGCTGTCGGCGGCCTGCAGCATGCGCGCAAGGTACCAGGGGCCGGGCGTGCAGGTGGTGGCATTGGTGCCGGTGGCCGGCCCGGTTCCGCCGCCGATGAACGTGGTGACACCGCTGTTCAATGCCTCGTCCACCTGTTGCGGGCAAATGAAGTGGATATGCGAATCGACACCTCCGGCGGTGACGATCTTGCCCTCGGCCGCGATCACCTCGGTCCCTGGCCCGACCGGCACGTTCACGCCTGGCTGCACATCGGGGTTGCCGGCCTTGCCGATCAGCGCGATGCGTCCATGCTTGATACCGATGTCGGCTTTGACGATGCCCCAGTGATCGATGATCAGCGCATTGGTCAACACCAGGTCCATGGCCTCGGCCGCCAGCATCTGGCCCTGCCCCATGCCATCGCGAATGACCTTGCCGCCGCCGAACTTCACCTCTTCGCCGTAGATGGTGAAGTCTTTCTCGACCTCCACCCACAACGCAGTGTCGGCCAGGCGCACGCGGTCGCCAACCGTGGGCCCGAACATGTCGGCATAGGCCTGACGGGAAATACGGCTCATGCCCTGCCCTCCAGCGCGCCCATCACTTTGCCCTGAAAACCATAGACCTCACGCTTGCCGGCGTAAGCCACCAGTTGCACGGTACGCGCCTGACCCGGTTCGAAGCGCACGGCAGTGCCGGCCGGAATGTCCAGGCGAAAGCCCAGGGTGGGCGCACGGTCGAACACCAGCGCGTCGTTGACCTCGTAAAAGTGGTAGTGCGAGCCGACCTGCACCGGCCGGTCGCCATGGTTGGCCACGCTGACGCTGACCGTTTCTCGGCCACTGTTCAACTCGATGTCGCCCGCGGCGACCTGGATTTCACCTGGGATCATGCAACGCTCCTTGGCGGTTTCAGACGATGGGGTCATGCACGGTCACCAACTTGGTGCCATCCGGGAAGGTCGCTTCGACCTGCACGTCGTGAAGCATTTCAGCGATACCGGGCATCACCTGCTCACGGGTCAGCACTTCGCGCCCCAGGCTCATCAGTTCGGCGACTGTGCGGCCATCGCGGGCGCCTTCGAGCACTGCGGCGCTGATCAGCGCCACGGCTTCCGGGTAGTTGAGCTTCAGGCCACGGGCCAGACGCCGCTCCGCCAGCAGCGCGGCAGTGAACAGCAGCAGTTTGTCTTTCTCTCTCGGGGTAAGCTCCATGGCGCTCTCTCAGGTAGCCCAGATACGCGGCGGGCAGGCTGGCAGGCCGAGGATGGCCGGACGCAGCACATGCCACAGGCGTTGCAGGGTGCGTTGCAGGTGTTGGTTGTCATGGTCGAGCAGGCGGATCACCAGCAACGACCCGAGCAGGGTCGCACCGGTCGGGTTGCCCAGTTCATCGAGCAGCGGGCGAACCTGCTCCAGCACGGTCTGATCGGCCGGTGCGGCACAGAAGGTGGCAAGTAGCGGATGCCCACCCAGCTTGTCCAGGTGTCCGCCCTCGAGACGCAGGCGCTCATGCAGGCCAACCTCGTCAGGCAGTACGATGTGCAAAAGGCTGTCGAGGGCGCCGTGGTCGAAACGCTCGTGCATGACCGGGCGGCCCAGGCACAGGGTTTCCCAAGCCAACAGGCGGGCGCCCGGCTCGAGGGTAAAACGGCTGGCAAGGCTGGCGCGGGCGCCGGAGAAGAAGATGCTGTCCTGCGGCAGCCACTCCAGAGTGCTGCCCGCGGTCAGGTGAAAGCGCTGGGTCAACCGCGCGGTCGGGCCGATGCTGCGATAGAACTTGCTGGCGCCGGGCATGGTCAGCAGCGCATGGCTACCCGGCTCCAGGTGAATGTCCAGTTCCAGGCGGTCGCCGGCGACGATGCCGCCCGGCGGGTGCAGGACATAGACATGGCATGGCGCACCCTCAGGATAAAAAGGCCGCTGCACCAAAAGAGGTCCAAAATGCTTCCACGCACCAAGGCGGGTCACGCTGTCACGCTGCACAAAGCGCAACTGCAGGTGAGCACTCCAGCCTGCATCGTCTTGTTGTTGTTCGATCCGCTCCGCGAGCGACATCCTGCGGCCCCTGAAATCCGTGGCCTGCTGGCCGTTTAGAGGGTCCGGCGCGGGCGCCTGCCAGCGCGCACGGCCTGACCACTCGATCAAATTCGCAGGCTGGATATAGCAGGTTGCGGGCCAACTCCGCAGGTGAAGGATGATGAAACTTATGCTGCGGCCGCTCTGGCATCGGGCATACGGGGGGATGGCGCACAAAGCAGGGGCGTACGCCGGCCCTGTTTCGGTGCCGGCGCCTGTGAAAATGGGGCAGCTTTGCAGCCCCTGAAAATCAAACCTCAGTAATCGAAGCGGTCAACGGCACGCCGACGCTCGTTGTCATCACGCCGGTCATAGATGGCCGTGGTCTGGATATTGGCATGGTGCGCCAGCTTCTGCGCAATCGACAGGTCGTGCTCTTCGATCACCCGGGTGATGAATGCCCGGCGAAAATCGTGCGGCATGATCTTCACCCCCACCTGCGCGCCGCGCTGGCGGGCAATGTAGTAGATCGCATGCTTGGTAATGCGCGCACGGGTAATGTGGCTGCCGCGACGGATGCGGTTGAACAAAAACGGGTCATCCTCCGCCCCGGCAGGCAGGTCCTGGCGGCGCAGTTCAAGCCACGCCTGCAGCTTCTCGAACGCCCACGGCGGTGCATACTTGACCAACTGGTGGTTGCCCTTGCCCACTACCTGCAGGCTGCGCGCCTCGAAGTCGACCTGGTCGAGGTCGATGTCGACCGACTCCGACTTGCGCATGCCGGTGCCGTACAGCAAGGCAATGATCGCCGCATCACGTACCCCCTGTGGCCGCGGGTCGGCTGCGCACACATCCATCAGCTCGCGGATCAGGCTGCGGCGCAGGTTGCGCCCTGGCGGCAGACGGGAGCCTGTGGCCGGCTTGACCTCGCGAATGCGCAACAGCTGCTCGTGGTCGATCAGGCCCTGACGCCAGGCCTCGTTCATCACCCCGCGAATCGCGTTGACGTACAGCGACGAACTGTTGGGCGCGTAGCCATCAGCACGCAGGGCTGCCACCAGTGCAATCACATGGCCCGGCTCGAGCCGATGCCAAGGCACATCGACGATGTTGCAGTCGACGAAACCTAGCCGGTCGGCGGCGTCCTGAAGAATGTAGCGCATGGTTTGCTGGCTGGATGGGGCCAGACGGGCCATGTACTGCAGCAGCGGATTTTTCGAGAGGTCGGACAAAACGTGAATCCTGTAGCGAAGCGTCAGCCGGCACTGAACCAAGCGAACCCTGAAGCAAGTCAAAACGACATACAAGCTAGTCCGAATGACTGCAAAACGCGCGTGTCATTCGGACCCTGAGAAGTGCCATCACCTTGATATTCAAGGGCTTTGCAACTGGCACGGATCGTGATCTTACCCCAATTGAGCCCTACTGAACGAACCAAGGACCGCCCATGCTCTTGCAACCCACTGCTTCACGCCCGCGCCAAGCCGTCTGGGGTTTGGGTTTTCGCCCGTTCTTCCTGGGTGGCAGTTTGTTTGCGCTGATCGCCCTGCTGTTGTGGGCCGGCGTACTGGCCGGGGTACTGGCCCCTGCCCCGCCCGGCGGCATGCTCGCCTGGCACCGCCACGAGATGCTCTACGGCTTCGCCGCCGCCATTATCGCGGGTTTTCTGCTGACCGCCGTGCAGAACTGGAGCGGCATCCCAGGCTTGAGCGGGCGGGCGCTGCAGGGTTTGTTCCTGCTTTGGCTGCTGGGCCGGCTGAGCTGGTTTCTGCCACTACCGGGTAGCGTGCTGGTACTGGTCGAGGGTAGCTTCCTGCCATTGGTGGCACTGAGCCTGGCACGACCGATCGTGCAACGGCGCCTGCGCAACAACTACCCTATCGTGGTGCTGGTGCTGTTGATTGCCGCTTGCCAGTGGTTGACCTTGGCCGGCTGATTTCAGCAGGACGAACTGTGGCAGCGTCGTGGAATATTTGCCGGGCTGTGGCTGGTGACGGCGATGATGACCGTGCTCGGCGGCCGGGTCATACCATTTTTTACCCGCCGTGGCCTGGGTCACCTTGGCGCGGCCCCTGCCCGTCCATGGCTGGACCGTGCCTGCCTGTTGCTCAGCGTGGCAGTACCGCTGGCGTTTGCCACCGGCCTGGCCGATAAGCCCCGTGCCAGCCTGGCGGTGCTGTTTTTTGCCTTGTTCGCGCTGCACGCGACCCGACTGCTGTTGTGGCACGACCGTGGCCTGTGGCGCGTACCGTTGCTGTGGTCGCTGCACCTGGCCTACGCCTGGATCGCCCTGGCCTGCCTGGGCATGGCGCTGTGGCACAGTGGGGTGGCCCTGAGCCCGAGCCTGGTGACCCACGCGCTGACCGTTGGCGCCATGACCGGGCTGATCCTGGCCATGATGGCGCGGGTCAGCCTGGGCCACACCGGCAGGCCATTGCAGGTACCGACCAGCATTGCCTGGGCCTTTGCCCTGATGCAACTGGCGACCCTGGCCCGGGTGATTCTGCCGCTGTTCACATCGCTGGGGGTAAGTGTTTCGGCACTGTGCTGGAGCCTTGCGTTGCTGCTGTTCCTGCGCCATTACCTGCCGATCCTGCTGCGGCCCCGGGCAGACGGCATGCCCGGTTGACGCGCTTGGGCCGCATTGCAGCGATGCGCCATGAGGGGAGCTTGGTGGGTGGTTTGCTCACCCTCCTGATTGCGACTGATCGCCAAAGGCAAAGTACCGCTAGACAATAGCCGCCGCCCACCACCCTGGAAACATCTGCTGCACCCGGGGCTCGGCGAAGCGTTCGTCAATCAGCACCAGTACGCCCCGGTCCTGGTCACCCCGAATAACCCGGCCCGCCGCCTGGATAACCTTGCGCACGCCCGGGTAGAGATACGCGTAATCGAAACCCGCACCAAATTGCCGCCCCAGGCGCTGTTTGAACTGCTCGTTGACCGGGTTGACCTGAGGCAGCCCCAGGGTGGCGACAAACGCGCCAATCAGCCGCGTGCCGGGTAAATCCACCCCTTCGCCGAAAGCACCGCCCAATACGGCAAAGCCCACACCTCGGCCATCGGCGACAAAGCGATCGAGAAATGCCTGACGGGCCGCCTCGTCCATGCCCGGCGCCTGTGCCCACAGCGGAATCTGACCATGCCGCTCGGCCAACAACCCTGCCACCTGTTGCAGGTATTCGAAGCTGCTGAAGAACGCCAGGTAGTTACCCGGCATGCGCTGATACTGCCGGGCAATCAGGTCAACGATCGGCGCCAGGGAGGCTTGGCGCTGCTGGTAACGGGTGGACACCTGGCTGGCAATGCGCACTTCCAGCTGTTCGGCACGGAACGGGGCGGCCACTTCCAGCCAGGCGGTATCGGCTGGCATGCCTAGCAGGTCGCTGTAGAAGTGCCGTGGGCTCAACGTGGCGGAAAACAGCGTCACACTGCGCGCCGCCTGCATGCGTGGTGCCAGCAGCCGTGCCGGGGTGACATTGCGCAGGCACAGGGTGGCCAGCCGCCGTTTGCGCGGGCCCTGGCGCTGGCTGATGTCAAACAGAAAGTGCTCGTCGAACAGTTCGGCAACCCGGCAGAACTGCAAGGCCTGAAAATAGAACTGCAACACCTGGGGGTCCATGTGCGTGGGCGCCTGGTTCATCTGCTCCTGAATCAGCTCAACGCACTGCTGCAGGGCGCGCAACAGCCCTTCAGGCAGCGACTCGCTGGCCTGGTACGGCGCACGCTGCTCTTTATACAGCGCGTTCCATTGCCTGTTGAGGCGCTCCAGCGCACTGACCAGCCCAGGCGGTTTGCTCTGGCGCAACGCCAGCAGCTGGCCCTGGTCAAGGCTGGCGCTGTACATGCCGCGCCCACGCTCGACCAGGTTATGCGCTTCGTCCACCAGCACTGCCACTCGCCACTGGTTGAGTTGGGTAAGGCCGAACAGCAACGCATGCGCGTCGAAGTAGTAGTTGTAGTCGGCGACCAGCACGTCGACCCAGCGCGCCATCTCCTGGCCCAGGTAGTACGGGCATACCTGGTGCGCCAAGGCCACTTCACGCAGGTTGGCTCGGTCGAGCAACGGTACTGCTGCAGCAGCCTCGCGCGCAGCCGGCAAACGGTCATAGAAGCCTGCGGCCAATGGGCAGGACTCACCATGACAGGCCTTGTCCGGGTATTCACAGGCTTTGTCGCGAGCGATCAGCTCCAGTGTGCGCAACGCAGGTTGTGGCGTGGCATCGGTGATCTGGCGCATGGCGTCCAGCGCGAGCGCCCGGCCTGGTGTCTTGGCGGTGAGAAAAAACAGCTTGTCCAGCTGCTGCGGCACCATGGCCTTCAGCAGCGGGAACAAGGTACCGAGGGTCTTGCCAATGCCGGTGCTGGCCTGGGCCATCAGGCAACGGCCGGTGCTAACCGCCTTGTACAAGGTTTCAGCCAACTGCCGCTGTCCCTTTCGGAACTGTGGGTACGGGAAACTCAGCGCCAGCAGGCCTTGGTCACGTTCGGCCAAGCGTTGTTGCTGCAATCGGGCCCAGCCCAGAAAGCGCCGACACTGGGTTTCGAAGAAGGCCCGCAACTCGGCAGCCGAACAGTGCTCACTGAACAGCGTCTGGCCATCGCTGTCCACATCGAGGTACACCAGCGCCACCTCGATGGCCGGCAGTTGTCGCGCCTGGCACATCAACCAGCCATAGACCTTGGCCTGTGCCCAGTGCAACTGACGGTGATTGGCCGGTTGACGCGCCAGATCGCCACGGTGCGTCTTGATTTCTTCCAGGCGATTGCTGCCAGGGTCATAGCCATCGGCACGGCCCCGCACCGTCAGGGTTTCGAACTGGCCTTCAAGGGTGATTTCCGACTCGTAGCCAGCAGCCCGCCGTGCTACCACCCGCTGATGACCCTCGATACCCTCCTGGGCGGTGGGCGACGGCGTGAAACGCAGGTCCAGGTCGCCAACCTTGGCGCTGAACTCACACAAGGCGCGCACCGCTACGCTGTAGCTCAAGGCGTTTCGCTCCAGCGCACGTGGCACACCGCGACCGGCAGGCCGTGTTGCCTGCAGAACTCCAGCCAGCGCAGCTGATTGTCCTGCAGGCGGTCACCGGGCCCCTTGACCTCGACCATGCGATAACGGCCCTGCTCGGGCCAGAACTGGATCAGGTCGGGCATGCCGGCACGGTTGCTGCGAATGTCCTGCAACAGGCGCAGAAAACATTGCTTGAGCGCAGCGGCCGGCAAGCAAGCCAAGGCCTGCTCCAGCAGTGCCTCGCTGAGCATGGACCAGAACACGAACGGCGACTGCAGCCCCTGTTTGGCCACGTAGCAGTCGAGAATCGCCTGGCGGTGGCTGCCATCGTCTAGCCTCCCGAGGCAGCGTTCGAACAGTGCACTGCGCCGTTGCTGGAAGTCGCTGTCGTGCAGGTCCTGTGGCGCGACCTGGAACGGGTTGAAGAATGCGCCGGGCACCGGGGCGAAGATCGCCTCCCAGCACAACAGGCCAAACAGGCTGTTGAACAGCGTGTTTTCCACGTAATGCGCCTGCCCCCCCTCTTGCATCAGGTGCTGACGCACGGCTTCTTCAACGCCCAGCGCAGCATGCCCGCGGGGCAGCTCGAGCTCGATCAGTTCCAGCGGCGTGGTGCGCTGGCGCCGCTGTGGCGGGCCGCCAAGTTTGCGCGCCAGGCGTGGCAGCATGCGCTGCAGCGCCTGCTCCTCCAGCGCGTTGGCAGGTGCCGCAGCCAGTTGCAATGCCAATGCATGGGCCTGGTGCCACTGTTCGCTGCGCTCCAGCACCCTCACCTGGCGAATGCGCGCCTGGGGATGGTTGCACTGCGCATACACGGCCGAGGCCAGGTCCCACTCACCCAGGCGCTCGCATTGTTGGCCCACGGCGAATTGCAGCCGTGCATGGCGCCGGGCCAGCCAGGGGTTGTCGCTGTGCAGGCCCTGCAGGGTGGCAAGGATCGGCACCGGGTCACCGCCCTGCTCCAGGCGTTCGGCGCACTGGTGCAGGGCCATGGCCAGGTCGACATCGTCACGTTGCTGCAGGGCGCGAGAATCGGAGCTGAACGGTACCTGCTCGTAACGCAGCAAGCCCAGGTCGGCGAGGACAAAATCTGACCAGTCCTGGTACAGGTTGCCGAAGAACAGCAGGCGCATGCGGTCGCACAGAGGTTGCAGGCACCACTGCAGAATGCGCACCTCGCTGTCGGGAAACCATTCGGCCAGTGACCGCGCCGCCAGCGCCAGGGGTTGCAATTGTGCCAACAGCTTATGCTTGGCTGCGCGCGGGCGGCTCAGTTGCCGGGCGAAGCAGCGGGCCAGCTCTTCTTTGCGCAGCAACGCGAACAGCTGTTCAAGCTCCAGTTGCTCGGGCTCCCTTACCCAGCCAAGGGCCAGCAACGGCTGCAGCGCCAGCGCGGTATCGCCGATTTCGGCGTAGTCGAGCCGATCGCTGCGAAACAACTCGCCTTTGCGCATGACCATACGCACCATCAAGGCCTGGGATGGCGCTTGCAGTTGCCTGAAGGCACGGATGAAGGCCAGTTCCTGGTCATCGAGCAGGTCCTGGTAGCGCTGTTCGACCCACGACACTACCTGGCGGAAGTTATGCAGGTAGTAGAACGGGTCGTCGACGGAATGGGCAATCACGGGATAGCATCAGGTAGCAAAAACAGACACTGGTTATACATACAGAAAAGCGTACCTGACAAGAGCCGTGGGTCAGCCCGTTGACTCGTTCATTTGACTTGTCGGCCCCTTCGCAGCAACTGTCAGCGCCTGCAAGCGTCTTGGTTTCAACTCGAGAAGCGGATATTTCGCCCGCAGTGCACCTCAAGCGCCTGCGCCAGTCGCCTTACCGCCCGCTGCAGTTCATCCGGGTGCCCGCCCAGCCAAATCAGCGCGAGGTGTTGGGGGTAATGCCCCTGCAGGCCGAACTGCTCGCCCGGTAGCGCATGCAATGCAGAGCCGGCCAACGCCAAGGCAATACCGTCCCACGCCAGCGGCTGGCGGAAACTCACCCACAGCATTTGCCCTCCTTGCGGTAGCTCGAAGACCACCCGCTGGCCGAATTGCGACTGCAGCACATGCGCCAGGTATTGCGTGCGCCTTTGCAAGTCTGTGCGCTGTTGGACCAGTTGCGTCTCGATTTCCCCCTTGCCGAGCATGTGAGCAAGCGCCTGCAAGCGTAGCGGCGCAAGCCGAAACGCTCGCTCGGCGAATGCCTTGGCCAACACGGTGTCACGGCTCAGTAAATAGGCATACGGCGCCTCTGCCCCCACCGCGGCCTCGAACGTGCCCATCACCAACAGCCAGCGCGGGTCGATCCAGTCACGCAGGCGTGTGCTCGGCGGCCCGTCGTAACAGAGCTCGCTGTCCAGGTCGTTTTCCAGCAGCCATACCGGGTGTTGGCCAAGCAACAGCCCAAGCTGCTGCTGATAATACGGTGAAACCAGCCGCCCTTGTGGCATGCCCAGGCAAGACGGCATGACCAACAGGCTTACCGGCTCGCTCTCAAGCAGCTTGGCCAAAGCGTGCAGCTCGGGGTTGCCACGGGCATCCCGTGGTACCTCCAGCACGCGCATGCCGACACGTCCCAGGGCGCGCAACACTTGCCAGCAACAGGGCGAATGCACCAACGCAGTACCACCTTGCATGGCCAGTGCCCTGAGCAGTGTCTCCAGTAACGCCAGCACATCGGGGGCCAACTGGACGTCATCGGCCTGCCAGTACTGGTTGGAGCAGCGGGTGTATCGCTCAGCCACAGCGCTACGCAAACGGGCGCTGCCAACCGCTTCCCACGAGGCGACGCTGCGATCACGCCGACGCGCCAAACGCCGTTCATGACCAAGCAGAATGCGCTCCAACAGTGGCTGAGTCGGCAAGGGAGGCTGCCGCGCCACCTCTACAGCCTGATCTTTGCCACCGTTCTGTACGTAATAACCCGACCTCGGCAGGCAATGTACGCGGCCCTCCTCTTCCAGCAGGCTGTAGGCACTCTGTACCGTGGCCAACGACACCCGTAACCGCCGGGACAGCTCACGCAATGACGGCAACCTGCATGTGCCAACGCCCGCAGCCTGGTCGATCAACGCTTCCAGGTAGCGATACACCTTGCGATACGCGAACTCGCCTGGGGCCGCTCGCCCCATCAAGGCAGCCCCGCAACACCACGCCGCCGCCCCACCGCCTGCTGCGGTAGCAACCTCAGGTGTACATCCCGACGGGCCAGGTGGTTAAGCAGGCGCCATCCCGTCAGCGGTAACTGCCCATCATAAATCTGCCGCAGTTGCCCCAACGGCAGGCCACTGGTGTTCACCAGCCAGGCTTTGACTGCATCAGGGCAGGGTTTGCCTTGCAAGGCCCTGTGCAGGTACGGCAACGCCACGACCATATCGGCATGCCGGCACTGCAAGAACCGCTCGAGGTTTTTCCCCTGCCTGGCAAACGGGCTGAACAGCAGGCACACCATTTGGGCCTGATTGATGCCGTAGGCTTTGCCAAATAGCAACGGGGTGGCGTCACGCTGCTTGCTGCCACCCGCCTGCCCTGCCAGCTTCAGCGCTGGGCGACCGGCCTGCGGCTCCAGGCTACGGGCACGCAGTTCATGCAACTGTGCCGTGGCTAGCGAGTCGACGAACTCAGACAGCGGCAAAGCATCCGCAGCTGCCTCGAAGTGACAACCCAGCATCGCGTCAAGCTGCTGCTCTTCAAGCAAGTGCGGTAACAGGTCATCAATAGCAATCAGCCGCACCGTCGCACGCTCCGGTACGGCGCCCGGTACCAGCCCGTGCTGGCCACCCGGTGCGCCCCCAACAGCGCCGTGCAATCGGCTCAGACCTTGGGCCAGTGCCGCCAGGCACTGGTGCACTGCATGCGGGCCACGCTCGCCGGCCAGGCGCAGGCTACGCCGGGCCCACGCCAGGTATCGGCGCCGCTGGAACCCGGGCACGGCAGTGACCAATGCATCGGGAGGCACCGCTGACTGCAACGCATGATCCACGGCCCCCGCCAGCTCCAGGTGCAAGCGGCAACCCAGCAGGGCTTCAGGCCTGGCATCGATCATGTGGCCGAACATCAACAACGCATCCCTGGCGAGCAGCCAGCGCTCCGGCATTACCGAAAGCCGACGACTGAACGGCACCACTGCGCGCCCCTCGATCATCTGCAATTGCACCCGCGGGTCATCCTGCATGAACAGGGCGCTAAAACTGCGCTCGTGAGCTTCCAGCGTGGCGCTGTCGGCAACCGGCAGGCTGACCACCAATACCCGCAACTGGAAGGTTACCGGCGAACGCAGGGCAATACTCAGTTGCGCGGCACGCAACATGGCCAGCAGCCGGCTGCTATGGCGGTCGCTACCTTGCAATAGCTGCAAGCTGAAAGTACCGATGTACTCGGGCCCACCTGCAGCAACCAACAGGCGTTGTATCAACAACTGCAAGGAAGCGCGCTGCGCCTGAGACATGTGGTTCAACAAGCGCTCGAGTACTTGCTGGTAGATATAATGCATCGCCTGGTCGTGAATAGCAGTCACGCAATCACCTCATCAACTTCATGCAGCCAGCGCATGCCGTACCAACCATTTCAACTTGAACATGCGCCAAACTTACCCAGAAGAAATTTCCTACAACCAAATGAAAGTAATGACGGAACCCTTCACTGTCGCCAGGCCATCGAGAAAAAACCACCACTGCGATGCCCTGTCGCTGTCACATGCTGCTCTATACCAGGCATAGCCATGCTCATCCCACGTTCCTTGCACAAACTATCATTGGGCCATTATCGAGAGGGAGGCAGCGCGAATTGAAGACACAGTTCACGGTAAAAAAACCATTCAGCGGCCGTGTCAGTTCACAGTGGCTCGCAAGGGAAAAGCGTTCAAGGCTGAATATTTGGCGGGATATTTCTGAAACCCCAAAGACCACTGACTTATATGTAGTCCGCGTCGCAACTTATTGTAGGAACAATCCTACTTTAAAAGTTGAATCACTTTACCCCGCGCACAAAAAACCCGGGGGCTGCCCGGGTTTGCTGGTCATTTCAGTAACCGTCAGTGTTGCGCCATGTCCAGCACCACCCGCCCGCCGCACGGGCATTTGTCCATGTAACGATGCGCCTCGACCACCTGCTCGAACGGGTACACCTTGATGATCTGCGGCGTCAGCAGTTGGTCGGCGGTGAACTGGTTGATATCGCGCAAGGCACGCTGCAGTGCCACCTGGTCCTGGCTGATGCCAAGCTCTGGCTTGCCGGTGAAATTACCGATGCAGTGCACATAGAACTGAATGTTTTTCTGGAATGCCGCGCAGGCCGGGAACGGTGTCTGGTTGCCGCCTTGCAGGCCGTACAGCACCAGGCTGCCACGCGGCGCCAACACATCGCCCAACAGCGACATCTGCGGGCCACCCATGCCATCGAGCACCATGTCCACACCACGGCCATCGGTGTACTTGCCAATCTGCAGCAGCAGGTCCTGCTCTTCGGTGACAATCACTTTGTCTGCGCCCAAGCCCAGCAGGTAGTCACGCTGCGCCGCTTCCTTGGTGGCGGCGAACACTTTCAGCCCCAGGGCCCTGCCCAGCTGCACGAAGGCAGGCCCGGCGCAATGGCTGGCATCGGTGACCAATGCTGTCTGCCCAGCCTTGGCCCGAGCCAGGTCGACGTAGGCGAAATAGGCAATCAGCAGCGGGGTGTAGTGCACGCTGGCTTCGATCGGGGTGAGCACATTCGGGTAGCGAGTAATGGCTGTACGCGGCAGTACGATGACATCGCCATATACCGGATGGTCGTTGGCGCTGGTTGCCGGGAAACTGGCAACCCGGTCACCGACGGCAATGTCATCGACCCCTTCACCGACCGCCGTCACCACCCCGGCCATTTCGTGACCGATCCCTGCTGGCAGACGTGCCTGGGACGGTGCCAAATTCTGGCGCCAAAGCACGTCATACCAGCTGACGCCAACCGCTTCGACGCGGATCTGCACCTCGTCGGCAGCGGGTGACGGTTCGGCCTGCTCTTCGCAACGAAGCACGTCAGCAGCGCCGAACTTGTGGAAACGGATCATGCGGGACATCGCATACCTCGCCTTTGTGAACCTCTAATTACCACTGACTCTATCCGGGCTTTGCCCGTTAGACCATCAGTGGCCATTAATAGTCGACATGCTTGTCATCGATTGGGCACCTGACTTTCCCTGCGATTGGTCCCCCTAAACCCGTGCAGGGTAACAGCCTTTGGCCTTAAGATTCACCTCTGCCCCACATTAGGCGAAGCGCACCGATGAATCGAAACGACCTGCGTCGTGTAGACCTCAACCTGCTGATTGTGTTCGAAACGCTGATGCACGAGCGCAGCGTGACCCGCGCCGCAGAAAAACTGTTTCTCGGCCAACCGGCCATCAGCGCGGCGCTGTCGCGCCTGCGCAACCTGTTCGATGACCCGCTGTTCGTGCGCACCGGGCGCAGCATGGAGCCGTCGGCACGGGCCCACGAGATCTTCGCCCTGCTGTCACCGGCACTGGATTCGATTTCCACTGCAGTCAGCCGCGCCGCCGAATTCGACCCGGCCACCAGCAATGCGGTGTTCCGCATCGGCCTGTCGGACGACGCCGAGTTCGCCTTGCTGCCGCAACTGCTCAAACGCATTCGCGCCGAGGCGCCCGGTATCGTGCTGGTGGTGCGACGGGTCAACTACTTGCTGATGCCAACCCTGCTGGCCTCGGGCGAGATTTCAGTGGGTGTCAGCTACACCAGCGAACTGCCGGCCAACGCCAAGCGCAAGGTGCTGCGCCGCAGCATGCCGAAACTGCTGCGCGCCGACAGCGTACCCGGCAGCATCACCCTGGATGACTTCTGCGCGCGGCCCCATGCGTTGGTGTCGTTTGCCGGGGACTTGTCCGGGTTCATTGACGAAGCCCTGGAAGAAATCGGCCGCAAGCGCCACGTGGTGCTGGCGGTACCGCAGTTCAACGGGCTGGGGAGCTTGCTGGCAGGCACCGATATCGTGGCGACGGTACCGGACTACACGGCGGATGCACTGACGGCCGCCGGCGGCTTGCGGGCCGAGGACCTGCCGATACCCGTGCGCAGTTTCGAACTGCACATGGCCTGGCGCGGGGCACAGGACAATGACCCGGCGGAGCGGTGGCTGCGGTCGCGGATACAGATGTTCTTTGGCGATCCGGACAGTCTTTGATCAGAACGCCATGAAGGCAACAGTCCGGCCGGACAACTGCCATGGCACTCGCCGACGCGATAAGCCGAGACAGCGAACGGCCGTGACACAGCACCACGCCCTACCACAGCGCATGGAGTGGGACCTTCTTGGTTGGACTGATGTCCATCTCTGCCCATGCTTTCGCCACAACCCTCCCCCCCATATCGTCAGCCAGTGCCCTGACGGTGTCACGGGACACAGTACAAATCATGCCCAGCGACATGCCCGGACAACATTGCGGCGTAGGTGGCCGTTCCAGATTGAAGTTGGAAAGTCAATAACGGCAACCGCAAGACTTGTCATCTCCGACTATGGTACACGCCAATGACACCTATTACTGCGCTATACGCAGAGGCTGACGGGAGTTGTTTTCATGGCTACTCGGAATAATGAGTCCTCTACTTTTGACATCTTGAAGATGTGCGATACAAGGGTGCGGTGCAAAAGGATACTCGAGGAACATTTTGTAACGAAACCCAATGCACTCCGACGATTTTTCCTACAACTAAGTCGCCACCTTTAAACAGATCGATCACCGCCTCCAATGAGCGAAACTATGAATCGGATTTCGGTTCGAGGCGAGACGCTTAGGCGCTGAAGCCGCCAGCACCGCCCCAGGATTAGATAATTCAAGGACAGTTGCCTTTGACGCGACTATTGACAGCTCGATTTACTTGTCCGAAATAAATGCTTGACATCAAAATTGGGTTTTGGCCATATTTAAACGCACTGAGCACCGGCTACTGACCTACTACAACTGTGGTCAACGACTGAAACTCAGGTCAGTTTCTTCACTGCGCCCCCATACGGATACCCGAGGCAGCGCTCGACGTATTCGCAAAGACAACTTTTATCGAGCTTGAACCAAGCAAATGGAAGGTTTATGTCTAATTTGAAGAACCAATACATCAATACTGCCAGGACGGTCGAAATTGGTAATCCCTCCTGGCAACTTGCACAGAACTCAGGGCTGACCGACTTCCGGGTGGCCGCCATCGACTTCATCTACCCGCCCCACGCGGGGGTATTGGTCAAGGTGCATGCCGCACTGCCCGCACTGCCCGCAGGCGTCAGGTCGCAATTGGTCGTCGAGGCCGCCTCCGGCCGCACCTTGAAGCTGCCGCCGGATGCCTTTCTTGATCGAGCTGCGTTCATCATCACCCAGGCAGATACGGCGCACGAATGCCGTGCAGCGAGCACTGCGCGCGTTCGTGACACCGAGGTGATCCTCAAGTGAACAAGCTCTTCAAGGACGCGGGGCTGACGACGGCGATGCGCAACATCATCCTGCTTCGTCTGCTTTTCGTCATGGCGAACGCGTTGGGGCCATTCGCAGCGCTGTTTTTCAACCGTCACTACCATCTCGATGGCTCGGCAGTGGCGCTGGTGATAACGCTGGTATCGGCGTTCTACTTGACGGGCAACTTGTTGGGTGGGGCCTTGGCCAGTCGCTGCTCCTTTCGCTCACTGTTGCTGGGCACATCATTGTGCTCGTCGGTCTTTCTGCTGCTCGCGATGGTGTTCAACACGCCGACCACGTCCATTGCCATGGTGCTGATGTTCATGCTATGCGCAGGCGTGATCACGCCAGTGTTCAGCATGCTGACCTCGCTGGCGGCGGACGATGGCAACCGCATTGCATCCTTCGGCTACCTTCACCTGGCCAGCAACCTGGGCGCCGCGCTGCTGTTTGTCATCGGTGGGTATCTGCTCGGCCTGCATAGTCATTACCTGATGGTATTCGCCGCCGGCGTCAGCATTGCGTGTTTCCTTGCGAGTGTTTTCCTGGTGCTGCCTGAGCGACAGGTTCATACGCCACAGGCACGACGCAGAATCTTGCGCAACATGGTCGACATACCGAGGATCGTGATCGTCGCCGGCGCAATGTTTTTCGCTTTGTCGGTGTTGGATGCGCAGCGTGAGTATCAGCTACCGTTGTGGCTCGATGTAATAGCCGTTGACCGTGCCGCAAGCATCTTCGCTGCCGTGGGGATCGTCAACTCGTTGCTGGTCATCCTGATCACGCAGCCTCTGATCGCGCTAACCTCTCGATTCAGCACGCTCGCCAACCTGGCCGCGGCAGGAATCTTCTACGGTATCGGATTTAGCGCCTACGCGTTTTTCGAGCATACCGCGTTGATTCTGACGTTCGTTTTCTTCTGGACGATGGGTGAGATTCTCGGCATCACCCATATCACCGCGTTGATTTCCCAAAAGACATCATTGCAAACCCAGGCCAGCCTCTTTTCGCTGATTCCCATCCTGCTCGCGCTCGCCAGAATGGTCTCGGTGGGATTGGGCGCCTCGTTGAACTCCAGCGCTGGGTTCACGCTGAGCTGGAGCCTCTACGGACTGCTGGGTCTGCTGCTCGGAGGCGTCTGCTGGTTGTGGGGCCGGGAAGCCAAGGCTCCACAGGTTTCATCACCACGAAGAAGTTGAGCCAGGAGGCTCGTTTCAGACATCAAAAGGAAGAGGTGCATTCAGCATGAGCGAGACACTGACGCAGGACCTGTACGAGCGTTTGTATCGTGGCAATCCGACCCTGGTCAAAACCCGCGACTTCGACGATATCGATGTCACGACCAACAACTTGATCTTTGTATTTCTTGTACTGGTCAACGGCTACCAGTTTCTCATCGCTCCCCTGTTGATCTCTACAAACCCCTGGTTCATGCTGACCCTGCTACCCACCCTGTTGTTCTCTTCGACCACCGGCGTCATGGTGCATGAGGCGATACACGGATTGCTGCACCCTGCCCCCCGGAGGAACCGGCGTATGGGCCAGGTGATGGCGGTGTTCATGGGCATCGCCTATGACTTGCAACGCTTCGATCATCTGCGGCATCACCGCGTCAATCGTACCGAGCATGATTGCGACGAGATCTATATCGCCCCGCGCCGATCGACGCGCAAGGTCGTCAATTATTACTATCGCAAATTGTTTGGTGCTTACTGGCACGACTTCGTGCTGACCGCAATCGTCTGCTTCCTGCCGCCCCGTTTTATCTACCCGCTGACGAGCCTCATCTACGGTTCGACAGTAGTGCCGTCGGACCATTGCGCGCTGTCCATCACCCTGCGCAATAAAAAATTGAGCGCACTGCGCACCGAAGGCGCGTGCACCTTGCTGCTGTTAGCTTGCAGTGCTTTTCTGTATGGCGCCAACTGGTGGATATTGGTGATCATCTACTTACTCAGAGCATTCATTCTCACTGTGCTGGACAGTTTTGCCCACTACCAGACGCCCATCAATGACTCGCTGTTTGCGAGAAACGTGAAAGTGCCACTCTTTTTCGAGCGAGTGTGCCTGATGAACTTCAACTACCATGGCGCCCATCATATTTTTCCTACAGTTCCATGGGATAAGATCCCACAGTATATGCAGCACTTCCAACCCGATTTCTGCTTGATTACTCACGGCAGTCTGTTACGGTCGCTTAAAGCCAAATACAAGCCGCCTCGGGCTTTCAGCGTGTGGCCCCGTGGCTGGTTGGCGGGAGGGCGCAAAGAGGAAAAAACTTTTCAAACCTAATCCCTGCCAGATTACCGTAAGCGCTTACACTTGCGGCAAGCGATGTTCAACAGGCCGAGCGATATCTTACAAGAACATATGAGCCGGGCGATTTATCGTCGTCCAGCTCCAACAATATCGAGGACCCCCTATGCGACAGCAGTATGATCCTGCCTGGGTTGAAAGCACGGCTCAGGCCAAATGGCTTCGCGATGAAGTATTCAAGGCTGTCCAGGACGAAAGCCGGCCAAAGTTCTATGCCTGTTCCATGCTGCCCTACCCTTCCGGAAAGTTGCACATGGGGCATGTGCGCAACTACACGATCAATGACATGTTGGCCCGTCACATGCGGATGAAGGGCTACAACGTCCTGATGCCGATGGGATGGGATGCGTTCGGCCTACCGGCAGAAAACGCCGCGATGCAGTCGGGCGTATCACCCGCTCAATGGACACGGATGAACATAGCCGACATGAAGTCGCAGATGCAGCCGCTAGGACTGGCTTTCGACTGGTCACGAGAAATCGCCACCTGCGATCCCGAATACTACAAATGGAACCAGTGGTTTTTCTTGAAGTTGCTGGAAAAGGGCGTGGCCTACAAGAAGACCCAGATCGTCAACTGGGACCCCGTCGACCAAACCGTGCTGGCCAACGAGCAAGTGGTGGATGGCCGGGGTTGGCGATCCGGAGCGCTCGTCGAGAAACGCGAGATTCCCGGCTACTACCTGCGCATCACGCAGTATGGAGAGGAACTGCTGTCGGCCATCGATACCCTGGAGGGTTGGCCGGACATGGTCCGCAGCATGCAGCGCAACTGGATTGGCAAGGCCAGTGGAGTCCGCCTGGCCTTTGTCCACACTGTCGAAGACGCAAACGGGCAGTTGATCGACGCAGGCAAGCTGTGGGTGTTCACGACGCGCGTCGATACGCTGATGGGTGTGACGTTTTGTGCCGTTTCCCCTGATCATCCGCTGGCCAAGCGTGCCACGGCGCTCGATCCAGGGCTCGAGCCGCAGGTGCAGGCGTGTCGACAGGCGGCACAGACCAGCCCCGCCGCCGGCGCGCAGGCGAAGCTCGGTATCCCGAGCGGCTTGCACGTCGAGCATCCATTGACCGGCGAACCGGTCGCCGTGTGGATCACCAATTATGTGGTTGGTGAGTATGGGGAAGGCGCCTTGATGGGGGTGCCGGCCCATGATGAGCGCGATTTCGATTTTGCCCGTCAGTATGGCTTGCCCGTACACCCCGTCATCGCGCTCGACGGGGCTCCTTATGACCCTGCAGCTTGGTCGGATCGCTACGGCAGCCAGGAAGGTCGCCTGATCAACTCTGGCGCCTATGATGGTCTCACGGTGGAGCAAGCTGCCCTGGCAATCGTCGACGCCCTGGCCGAGCGTGGGCGTGGCGAGCAAGCCACCACGTGGCGCCTGCGTGACTGGGGAATCTCCCGGCAACGATACTGGGGAACTCCGATTCCGATCATTCATTGCGAATACTGTGGCGATGTACCAGTACCTTACGCAGACCTGCCGGTAATATTGCCGACCGATTGCATTCCCGACGGAAGCGGCAATCCGTTGCTGCAGCGTGAATCGTTCCGCCTCGTCGCGTGCCCTCGTTGTGCAGCACCCGCGCAACGGGAAACGGACACAATGGACACCTTCGTCGACTCGAGCTGGTATTTCATGCGCTACTGCGATCCCGACTGCCACACTTCGATGGTAGGGCCTGGCAACCGATACTGGATGCCCATCGACCAGTACATCGGCGGCATCGAGCATGCGGTGCTGCACTTACTCTACGCCAGGTTCTGGACAAGGGCGATGCGCGACGAGGGATTGGTGGACTTCAGTGAACCATTCAAGAATCTGTTCACTCAGGGTATGCTGCTGCGGGAAAGTTATTACCGCAAGGCGCAGGACGGTAGCCGACGATGGTTCTACCCCTGCGAAGTATCGGTTCAATACGATGAAAAAGGCCGTCCGGTCAGCGCGACAGCGATCGAAGATGGCTTGCCTGTCACCCTGGGTGGCGTGGAGAAGATGTCCAAGTCGAAGAACAACGTGGTCGAGCCCAAGGACATCATCGACCGGTTTGGTGCGGACACCGCCCGGTTGTTCACCATCTTCGCCGGCCCCCCTGATCAAAGCACGATCTGGAGCGACACCGGTGTCGAAGGGGCTTATCGCTTCCTGCGCCGTCTCTGGAGCTTTGCCGTTGATGAGCAGGCACGCTGGAGCGAAAGTGACGGCCAGGCGGCAGACGCCACAGAAGCCAGCCGTGTGCGCTTCATGACCCATGACTTGTTGAAGCAAATCAATAACGATTATGAGCGTCTGCAATACAATACCGTCGTATCGGGTGCAATGAAGATGCTCAAGGTACTGGAGAGTGCCCGCAGCGTTGGTCACCAGGTCTGCCGGGAAACCATGTCCATTCTCTTGCAGGTGCTGCAACCTGTGACGCCACATATCTCCCAGGTTCTCTGGGAGGCATTAGGATTCCCCGGCGCGATCTACGACAGTGCCTGGCCGACCCCGGACAGCGACGCCTTAAGGCAGGACGAAGTGAAGTTGATGGTACAGGTCAATGGCAAGCTACGGGGGGAGATTCTGGTCCAGGCCGATGCCGACCATGACACAATCCGTGACCAGGCGCTGTCCGATCCTGTGTTGAGCAAATATCTGGAAAGCGCAGGAAGGATGATCGTAGTGCCTAACCGATTGGTGAACTTCATCGTCTGACCATTCAGGTTGTCCCCTGAAACCAGAAAGCCGGCTTTCTCAGGAAATGTCGGCTTTCTGGTTCAGGCCTCAGTGGAAAACGTGTGCATCCCACCCACTGACTGCTGCGACGCGTAGCGACTGTGACGAGCCCAAAGCATAAGTTGCGCAAATGGGCGAGGGATTGCACATTTGAAACCGATCCCTCCTCGTTGCCTCCACTGGAATCCACTCGTAGCTGCAGTTGAAAGGGGTACATCTGCGGGTACAAATCTAATTTCCCATTCATAACCATTTGATTTATATGAATGTCCAAATGTTCTTTGGGGATCCTGACAGTCTTTAGAGGATAGTGTCCCGAGAGGTGGTGTAACTCATCCTGCGACGCTATTTAGCGTCCTCCCCGCCTATGCTTGATCAGCAGAAAACCAAGATTGACCATGTAAGGATTTGAACGAGCCCCCTTGAACACAACACATCCACCACAATCCGCAAAGCGCCATGGAGTGATGATCGGTGTGCACGATCCGGCGCAGAAACCCACTGACGCACCGCTGAGCGCCCCCCTACCTGAGATAGTTCGCAGCTAGCCGAAATGCCCCCGTTTGGCCAGAGTTTGCGGGCGAACGGCGTGAATCTGCCCTGCATGAGATGGGCTGAGTATGCACCGTTCGTTTACTTCCATCAGCGAACGACTCCCGGGAACACACATGAAAGTACACATCGTCCATGCCCATCCTGAAGCCAAGAGCTTCAACGCTTCACTCACAGCCCAAGCCTGCAGCCACCTCACTCAGCAAGGTCATGAAGTCACGGTTTCAGACCTCTACGCGATGAACTGGCAGGCACTGTCCAGGCGTGGCAACTTCACAACCTGTGCCGACCCTGACTATTTCAAGCAACAGGTCGAGGAGGCGCACGCTACCGAAAACTCAGGCTTTGCCCCGGACATTCAAGCAGAGATCGACAAGCTCTTTGCTTGCGACGCGCTGATTCTGCAGTTCCCACTTTGGTGGTTTTCGATGCCTGCGATTCTGAAGGGCTGGGTAGATCGAGTGCTGGCTTACGGTGCGGTCTATGGCGCCGGGGCCTGGTATGACAACGGCAAGTTCGCCGGCAAGAAAGCCATGGTTTCGCTTACCACCGGGGGCGGCGCCTCGATGTACGGCCATGACGGCATCAACGGCAACATCAATACGCTGCTGTTTCCCATTCAGCACGGTGTACTGCGTCTGACCGGCTTCGATGTGCTCGAACCCTTCATCTGCTGGCAACCTGCAAGTGTCTCCGCCGAGGTTCGTGCGGACTACCTACAAGCCTACCGTGATCGCCTGGACCATTTGTTCACAGCCGAAGCGCTGCCTTTCGCCAGCCTCCACGACTATGACCCCAGCACGTTCCGCCTTCGCCAAGCCACGACGCAAAACACCTAATTTCCCGCTTTGAGAAGCAGCCCGCGCTGCTTCTCGTCGGCTATGCGCCCATTTGAGATGGAATCCAGAATGAACAAGCTCGAAAAAATTCGCCATTTCGCGATAGACACCAATGGTGTATTGCTGAGCGATGTCTATAGCACTCCAATTCGTACCTTCGTCGAACGCCATGGCGGCCACTACACGGCCGATCTAGAACGCCAGATACTAGGCTCGCCGCATATGGCCGGGGGGCACATCATGGCGCTGGCCTGCAACCTGCCCTGGACAGCCATGGAAACCATAGATGCCTTCCTCGCAGAACAAGCCCAGTACGCCGCACGCCACCCTGTACAGCTGGCACCGGGAGCCGTTGCCTTGCTCGCCCGGCTCAAAGAAACAGGCGCTCGTATCACCGCATATGGGGGAAGCCCCAAGGCAGCGATCTTCGACCGCTACCTGGCGTCGGTAAGTGAGTACTTCGATGCCGACCTGCCTTACATCGACATGGGCCACGCACGCCCGGGCATGGCTGAAATCCAACGTCAAACAGCTACCGGTGCCGGCGAGCTGGTGTTCATCGATGACCTGAACCGGGTCGCCCAAGTGAGCAAAACGCTCGGTTGTGGCTTTATCGGCAAACCCGCAACCCTGTACCAGAAACAGCAGATGCAGGCATCGGGTGTGCGGTTCATCTGCAAGGATCTGGACGAGATCGACCAGACACTCTTGCAAGCGCTGGACCAATCCATGCGACTAGAGCACCACTAGCCCGCATCGCACACACGCTCAACTCACTGCCAAGCCAAGCACCGCTTGCATGGAATATACCCCGGCAGGCTGATGCCAAGCCCAGCGTGCCGCCCGCAGCGCCCCTCGGGTGAATACCTGCCGATCTAGTGCCTGGTGGCTAAGGGTAAATACTTCTCCTTCGCCCGCAAAGATGAGTGAGTGATCCCCCACCACTGAGCCACCCCGAAGGGTGGCGAAACCAATGGTGCCCACTTCACGCGGGCCGGTCAGCCCATCCCGCACGCGCACCGCCTGGCTGCCTAGGTCCACCTGCCGGCCCTTGGCGACTGCTTCCCCCATCATCAACGCCGTGCCGGACGGTGCATCTACCTTATGACGGTGATGCATTTCCAGCACCTCAGCATCCCAATCCTCCGCAGGTAGCACTCGACCGGCAATTTCAGCGAGGGCACTGAGCAACTGCACCCCTACGCTCATGTTGCCAGACTTGACAATGCGCGCCCCTTGGCTGCCAGCAATCGCCGCTTCCTGCTCGGGGTTGAAACCAGTCGTACCAATAATGTGAACCAACCCTCGGGCCGAGGTGTACTCCAAGCATTGCAACGTGACTTCGGGCTGGGTGAAATCAAGCACGCCATCAGCCCCGTCGAGCGATCGCAACATATCGTCAGTGAAATGCACCCCAGTCGGGCCACTCCCCACCACTTCAGCGCAGTCCTTGCCAACCAAGCTGGAACCAGGCCGTACCACCGCAGCATGCAGGCACGCACCCTGGGCATGAAGCAAGCTTCGCACCAGTCTCTGACCCATGCGCCCCGACGCGCCCAACACCACCAGTCTTATTGGTCTATCCATAGGTATCAAAACGTCTCCTTTAAAAAACGGTCTGCACGACCGGTATGAGGTACGAGACCTCTAAAAACACACCCTCAACGAAACTTGTGCGGCCGGCTCATCTCGCGCCGGTAAGGCTTCATAGACGCGTTGAGTGCTGGCTCAACGCACATTGCGTTTCTGCACCCGCTCATTCAACGTTTGCCGGGCTACACCCGAGCGCTGCTGGACTGTCTGTCTCTACCACTAACCGGCAAGGCTTGACTCTACCGTAAGGGGCAGACTTTACCCTTGGCACTTCATTACCCGGAGTTTGTCATGAAGCGCAAACGCATGCTCGTAATCCTCGGCCACCCTTCGAACAACAGCTTTTGCGGCGCTGTGTCCGAACGTTATGTCGAGGCCGCCACGCAAGCAGGCCATGAGGTGCGCCTGCTGCGCCTGGACACCCTGGATTTCGATCCGGTCTTGCACGATGGCTATAACCAGATCCAGTTGCTTGAGCCCGATTTGATCGACGCACAGAACGACATTACCTGGGCCGAACACCTGACATTGGTGTACCCGATCTGGTGGGGCGGCATTCCGGCGTTGCTCAAGGGGTTCTTCGACCGCGTGTTTCTGCCCGGTTTTGCCTTCAAGTACCGCAAGGGCTCGCCTTTCCCGGATAAGCTGCTCAAGGGCCGCACGGCTCACCTTTTGGTGACCATGGACACGCCACCGTGGTACTACCGGTGGGTGTATCGCATGCCGGGCCTGCACCAAATGCGCAAGACCACCCTGGAGTTCTGCGGCATAAAACCCCTGAAAACCCTGACCTTCGGTCCGGTATTGGGCTCCAAGCCGCAACAGCGCGAAGCCTGGCTCAAACAAGTCCAGGCAGTCGCCAGCCGCTGATCGGCCCCGGTCGGGCCGTGCCTCTGCGCTGCCCAGCCGAGCCTCCCTGCTGTGACACCTTGTCCAACTTGGCTTCCCACACCCTGATGCTCGTGCAAAGATGTCGCGCGCCTGTACGAGCACGCGACATCTTTTCGCTTCTGATGCGTCAAAAAAGGGATTTTCATGTACATCGGCAAAGCGGCCCAGCTGTCGGGCACCACCGTCAAAAGCATTCGACATTACGAAGAAATCGGCCTGCTGCCCCCCCCGCAACGCGAAGGCAAGTACCGCATCTACAGCCAGCAAAGCGTAGAGCTGCTGACCTTCATCAAATGCGCTCAGCAACTCGGTTTCAAGCTCAAGGAAATGCAGGCCATTCTGCAGGATCATCGCGGCCAGGAGCTGCCCTGGGATCTGGCCATGCAGGCCATCGATAACAAAAAGCAGGAATTGATGGGGCAGATCCAGGCCTTGCAGCAAGTGCATGACGGCTTGGTTGAGTTTGAGCTGAGCCTCAAAGATGCTCAGATGCAATGCCAGTTCGAACACCTGAAAAAAGCCCGCTGAATCCGCTCCGCTGCCCCTGAACGGCCATGGCGCACGGTGCCGTTTTCAGCACGCAGGCGCCACGGCGAATTAGCCTGGCACAGCCCCACCCCCCGGCTGCTCACCCTCTTGCACTGCTGGCTGCGGCACAATCGCGGCAAAGAACCACGGCGAAATCAGCGTGACCAGCAAAATGCTAATGAAGCCGCCGGATGACAGCGCCAGTATCACCAATACACCCAGGTCAATGACGGGTTTGTAGGCGCAGAACAGTAGCGCGGCAAAGCCCATCGAGAAGATCACGACATTGACCACCGTCGAGCGCCCGACGCCCTGCATGGCCGCCAGGATAGCCTCGTCGATCTCGAAGCCCTTCTGCACCAGCATCCTGATCCGTGACAGCAGGTGTACGACGTAATCCACGACGCCCACCACCAGGAAAGTCACCAGTGTGGTACCGATGCTCAACTCGATGTCCAACAGGTACATGCTGCCGTACACCGTCACCGACGTGGTCAGCAACGTCAGCATGCCGAGGATGGGCAGACACGGCGTATTCCGGCAAGTCGCCGGCTATCAGCCCGCACTTGATCGCGGTCTGCGTGAACAGGCGGTCGTCCAGCGCGACGTTGTACTGCAACTGGTTGAAGCGAAGCCGAGAGCGAGTACCGGCGATGAAGTCCTCGGTTTCGCTGTGGGTAATGCTGTCGATCTGGTCGAGGTCGGCATAGGAGTAGTCGCTACCCATGAACGCCCCGCGTTTGTCGGTGGTGGAAATCCTGCGGGTCTGTCGGCTGACCGGCAAATACATCCATTGGCTGTCTTCGAGGCCCAGGACCTCGCGCGGATTTTCGATGTGAAAGGCGACGTCACGCACATCACTCGGCGCGGAGAAGTACAGGGTGAATTTGTCGCTGTCCGGGTAATCCTTTTGCAGGTAGCTGAACTCGCGGATGCGGCTGTTACCTTGGGATCCTGACAGTCTTTAGGCGTCGTCGGGCGGGCTGTTCATCTGACACTCTCTTTTAGCCAGCCGTACCTGCGCTTGAGGCAGCCGTACTGCAGAGCCCAAGCTCTGTACGAAAAGCCTTGATACTTGTTCATGCTGCGTTGAAAACAGCCTCGGAATGCTCATGTACTCCAGTACAGTCGGGCGCGACCCCAGCCGTTCCTCGGCTGTTTTCGCCTTGCCTGACCTGCGTCTCAAGACTTTTCGTACAGCGCCTAGTGTGGTGTTTTGCAAATATGGCCAATAACTCGCGAGCGATTTTTGCGTTCAGGCAAGGCGTCGCGACGAGTCGTAGCCCAGCTACGGCGAGGAGCGACAACGCCGCATGAGTGCAAAAAGCGCCGCGAGTTATGGTCGTTATTTGTGAAACACCACACTAGAACTCCACCTTGCCCCGCCCCATCTTGATAGTGCTGCGTCTGGCTTTTCCTTCGAGCCGGCGGGTCTTCGAGCCGAGGGTCGGCTTGGTGGGGCGGCGCTTTTTCTCGGTCTTGCCGGCAGCGATGATCAACTCGGCAAGACGCGCCAGTGCGTCAGCGCGGTTCTGCTCCTGGGTGCGGTACTGCTGGGCCTTGATGATCAACACGCCGTCACCGGTGATGCGACTGTCACGCAACCCTAACAACCGCTCCTTGTAAAACTCGGGCAGCGACGAGGCCGGGATGTCGAAGCGCAGGTGCACCGCGCTGGACACCTTGTTGACATTCTGCCCACCCGCGCCTTGCGCGCGAATGTATGTCAGTTCGATGTCGGCATCCGGCAGATGCACGTTATTGGTGATGGTCAGCATGACATGGCCCGTGTAATTGCCCCCATTATTACAGCCTGCGCCGCTGTCCCATAGCACCATGCACAATTCCTTGAATCAGCGCCGAAATCTACCATTGCTGAACTCATGGACTTGTCTGGTTGCCATCCTTGGTACGTATCGAGGCATACTTGAAATGCTGCCCTCCAACGCGCTGAACTTTCAGACAGCAATACTGGAAAATGCGCGCAAGGACCAATACCCTGCCAAGGATACAACCTAGACGAGTTGAACATGTCAGGGACTACACCGTTTCAAACCCCGCGTTGGATGCGTGACCTCGTCCGCTTCCTGCCACTGAAAAGCCAATTCGTCCTGTCGGGCAACATCCGCGACCTCCAGGCTTGTGAGGTCGTTCCTGGCACGGTCACGGCCCAGAGCTTCAACCAGACCCTGTGCAATGCCCTGCTCGACACCGGCTATGGCCATGTGCTGGCTTGGGACCCGGTGGCTGGTTTTCGTGTGCTTGGCAAGCCCGGCAACGACCCGGCACCGGGCCAAGCCCTGCTCCAGGAACTCGGCCTGACCCCGGTGAACGGCGCCGCGCCTGCGGGTATCGACCTGCTGGCCGCCACCATGCAGCGGCTGCTGGCACGCACCGATACGCCTGTCGCCCTGATCATCGACTTCGCCTCGCGCCTGGCGGTACGTAGCGATTCCTTGAGTGCGGCCGAGCATCAGCTGTTCACTCAGGCCTTGGTGCATGCCCACCAGGCGCGCAGCCGGCCCCAGCCACAAACGCGCAAGCCTTTCTTCAATACGCTGCTGTGGCTGGTGGA
The DNA here is from genome assembly GCF_054611535.1 of Pseudomonas sp. VEM90. Taxonomy (NCBI): domain Bacteria; kingdom Pseudomonadati; phylum Pseudomonadota; class Gammaproteobacteria; order Pseudomonadales; family Pseudomonadaceae; genus Pseudomonas; species Pseudomonas sp. VEM90. The sequence continues at coordinate 59,001 of NZ_JBTRAR010000001.1, forward strand.
GAAAGAAGGCGACCTGCCGGACTGGCTGCTGGTCGACAACCCCCGGATTCGCCACATTCCCGTCTCAAAACCTGACCAACTGGCCCGCCGCGCCCTGGCCCCGGCGCTGCTCAAGGGGCTCGCCGGTAGCCAGGAGGCGAGTCTGGAAGCGCTCGCCCAGGCCGCGGACGCCTTCGTGCAGAACACCGAAGGCCTGCTGCTGCTCGACCTCAGCGCCATCGCGCAACTCGCACGGGTCGAAGGTGTGGGCATGGTGCAGATCGCTGATGCCGTGCGCCGGTATAAAGTGGGTGTCACCGAAGACCCCTGGCTGCGCATCGATCGCCAGCGCATTCGCCAGGGCGAAGAACTGGTGCACCAACGGGTAAAAGGCCAGGACCACGCCGTGACCCACATGCTCGACATCGTCAAGCGGGCAATGACCGGCGTCGGCGCCAGCCGCAAGGGCAATCGCCCGCGTGGCGTAGCCTTCCTGGCTGGGCCGACCGGGGTGGGCAAGACCGAGCTGGCCAAAACCATGACCAGCCTGCTGTTCGGCGACGAAAGCGCGTATATCCGTTTCGACATGTCGGAATTCAGTGCAGAACATGCCGACCAGCGCCTGATCGGTGCACCACCCGGCTATGTCGGCTACGACGTCGGTGGCGAACTGACCAATGCGATTCGCGAGAAACCCTTCAGCGTCGTGCTGTTCGACGAAATCGAAAAAGCCCACCCGCGCATCCTCGACAAGTTCCTGCAAATTCTTGACGACGGCGTACTGACCTCCGGTCGCGGTGACCGGGTGTACTTTTCCGAGGCGCTGATCGTGTTCACCTCCAACCTGGGCATCTACCGCCTGGGCGAGAATGGCGAGCGCGTTGCCAACGTGCTGCCGGGCGAGCCTTACGAGCAGGTTCGGGAGAAAGTCCACTGCGAGATCGACCGGCATTTCAAGCAGGTGCTCAATCGTCCGGAGATCCTCAACCGTATCGGCGAGAACGTCATCGTGTTCGACTTCATTCGTGAGGATGTCGGTCAGCAGATCTTCGAACAAATGGTCGATGGCACCTTCAAGGACCTGCAGCAGCAGAAACTGCACGTGGCCATCGCCCCTGAGGCGCGCCAGGCATTGCACGCTTTGTGTCTGCGCGACCTGTCCAACGGCGGCCGTGGCATCCGCAACCAGCTCGAGGCGCATCTGCTCAACCCGCTAGCGCGGGCCCTGTTCGACCAGGACGCTCAACCTGGCGAGCATTTCACCATCAGCCGTCTGGGTGTCGGCGAATTGACCCTGGAACGCCGTTGACCATGGAACTGAGCCTGTCCCGCGTGCACTTCCCGGTCACCACCCTCGGCCCTGGTCGTCGCCTGGGCATCTGGTTTCAGGGCTGCAGCATCCGCTGCGCAGGGTGTATTTCCGTCGACACCTGGGGGCCAGGCAAGCGCCGCGTGGGCATCGCACAGTTGCTGAAGCAACTGATGCCCTGGCTGGCCGAGGCTGAGGGCATCACCGTCTCCGGCGGCGAACCCTTCGACCAGTTCCCTGCCCTGCTCGCCATGCTCCAAGGGCTTCGCCAGTCGAGCCCACTGGACATTCTGGTGTACAGCGGCTACTCGCTGGAGCAACTGCAACCCCAACTGCAACAAGCCGAAGGCCTGATCGATGCGTTGATCAGCGACCCCTTCGACAAGCGCAGCGAACAATCCCTGGCCTTGCGTGGCAGCGACAATCAGCGCCTGAACCTGCTGACCCCGCTCGGCCATGAACGCCTTGCCAGCTACCAGCGTCCCCTGCAACCCGCTGACCAGGCCCTTGACCTGATGTTCGACGAGAACGGTAGCGTGTGGATGGCAGGGATCCCTCGGCGTGATGACGTACTGCGTCTGCGCGACCTTTTGAACGCGCAAGGCCACCAGGTTAGCACCAGCGTGCACCGCCACTGACCGGAATTCGCCCAATGATTCGCTATTGCCCAAACTGCAACACCGCACGCCCGGTACAGGAAATGTTCTGCGAGGGCACCGTCGACCAGCACCCCTGCAACTGGGACCTGGCCGGGGAGCCGATCCACGCTGACGGCTGGCGCCCGCAGATCATCCATACCGTGGACAATCTCCCGCCGACGGACACATCTCCGGCGCCCGGCCTCGTCTGTGAAAACGGCCATGCCATGGACCCTGGCGACCTGATGTGCCTGCAGTGCGATGCTTCGCCGGCCCAGTCAGCAGCGGCCAACGGTGTGCCGGCTGCCCCGTCCGACGATGCGCCCGCAGCCAGCGAAACCTTGATCGACGGCTGGTCGCTGATCCGCCAGATCAGCAATACCGACGGCGTCCGCGAGCGTTACCTTGCAGTGCACCAGGAAACCGCTCGCCAGGCGGTGCTCACCCTTTATCGACCAGGTGCGGAGCCGGACCCAGCGGTCTATGACGTGATCCGCCGCCTGCCCCGCGAGCATGTGCCCGAAATCATCGCCACCGGCCGCTGGGATGGCCGTGCATTCGAAGTGGTCGAGGAACTGACCGGCGGCAGCCTGGCCGACCTCGGCGGCGTGATCCGTGAAGCCCACAGCGTGCGCCATATGCTGCGGGAGCTGGGCCAGGCACTGCACGCCTTCAACGAGGCCGGCTTGCGCCACCGTGACCTGCGCCCGAGCAGCCTGCTGGTACGTGCCCACGAGCCACTGGACCTGGTGATCAGCGGCTTTGGTTCGGCGCGCCTGTCGGAGTTCGACCTGGACATCGTCTCGCCGTTGGAAACCAGCCGCTACATGGCCCCTGAAGCCGTCGCCGGCGGTGTGGCGGCCGCCTCGGACTGGTGGAGCCTCGGCATGATCCTGCTCGAGCAACTGACCGCAGGGGCCTGCTTCGAGGGCATCCATGCCAATGCCTTCCTCATCCATGTACTGGCCAATGGTGTCCCGATTCCCGACGACCTCGACCCACAGCTGAACCTGCTGTTGCGCGGCCTGCTGGCACGCGACCGGCACCAGCGCTGGCAATGGCCCGAGGTCGAGGCCTGGCTCGACGGGCGCCCGGTGCAGGCGCCGGCCTCAGCCTTCACCGAACGCGACGACGGTGAAGGTGCTGCCTTGCAACTGGGTGATACGCGCTACCACAAGCCGGCGGTCTTCGCCCTCGCTGCCGCGCACGCCGAGCACTGGCAGCAGGCGCTCGACCATCTGTTGCGCGGCGTCATCGTCACCTGGGCCGAGCAGCTCGGCCTTTCCCCTTCATTGCTCGCCGGCCTGCGCCAAGTGGTGCAGCATGACGGGCTGGAGGACGATTTCCGTTTGATGCTCGCGCTGAAACTGCTCAACCCGGAAATCCCGCTGATCCACCGCGGTGAGATCGTCACCCCGGGCTGGTTGCTCGAGCATCCGCTGGAAGGCTACCGACTGATCAGTGGTTCGGTGCCCGACCTGCTGGAGCAACTGCAGACCGACAACTGGCTTTCTCGCCTCAAACTGCGCGCCGAGCAGGTGCGTCAGCGTGCCCTGCATCAGCAGATCGAACTGGTCGAGGAGACGTTGAGGGTATACCTGCTGTCAACCTCGCGGGCAAAGCTGGCCAGCGAATGGCAGGCACGCCAACGCCTACTGCCGGATACCGCGCACCCCGGCCTGCTGGCGTTGGCGGAACGACGGATCATCGCCGAAGAAGACCTGATCGTGTTGCTCAGCGCTTCGATCGGCCAATTCCGCTCGGTGGAGGCGATCATCCAGGAAGCGGCTGAGCTGGCGAACAGCGTCGAAGTCGGCTGGTTCGACAGCGACGCTGCCACAGCGCTGCTACAGTACCCGCGCCAGGATCTTTACCACAGCGTCGATGAGCGCATACGCGGGTTCGCCCGCTGCGGCGTTGCCGAAGTGGATGCATGGGCCGAGCAGTTCCGCCTGGAACGGCGCATGCCGCTGGCCCAGGCCTTGGTGCTGCTGGCCATTCCGGCAAGCCAGTGGCTTGAGCCGCAAAAGCAGCAGTATGTGTCACAGATCCTCGAGTTCTTCGAGAAGAAGGTGGTAACCGCAGTGATGCGCGGCCCGCTGGTGCGCATGAGCATCGGCAAGACAACCGCCCGGGTCGATCTCAACGAACTGCACAGCGAGCGCCACCCAGCCGCAGCCTTGCTCGACCACCTGCTGCTGCGCAATGAACGGCCCGTGAACCTGGACCCGGAATGCTTCCAGGCCATGCCGCAGATTGCCTCGCGCCTGCACGCGCTACACCGGCAGAGCGCATTGTACAAACGCGATACCGGCATCGACGGCCTGTACCTGGGCTTCCCTTTCCTGCTTAGTCGCGACCCGCGCGGCACCACGCGCACACGCATCATTCCGCTGTTGTTGTGGCCGGTGAAGCTGCTGCTGGAAGTGGGTAACCGCGGCCTTGCGGCCCTGGCCTTCGACAGCGAACGCGAAGAAGTGCGCCTGAACCCGGCGCTGGAAAGCGTCCTCGGGGCCGAGGCCTGCAAGCGCTGGCGCAAGACGGCCGATGAGTTGCTTGGCCGCTCTTCGATCCGCGCCAGCGATGTGATGGATGCGTTCGGCATGCTTGCCACCGCGCGCTCGCGCAGCATCGTCGGACTGCCGGCCAGCAGCGTGGAAGTGGTGCCTTACCAGGACGAACTGGCATGTGCCGGCGTGTTGTTTCACGTCACCTTCATGGGCCAGGCCATCGGCGAGGACCTGCGCCAGCTGAAGTCACTCTCGCCTGCCGGCAGCGGGCTCGAGACCGCACTGCGGCTCAGGACCGACGAGGAGGACGAGGCCGTGGCCCCGCCGGCCGAACTGCACCGCTACTTCACCGTCGCCAGCGACCCCTCCCAGGAGGCGGCCGTGCTGCAAGCGCGCCAAGGCCCGGGTTTGCTGGTGGAGGGGCCACCGGGCACAGGCAAGAGCCAGACCATCGTCAACATGGTCGCCGATGCCATTGGCCGCCAACGCAGCCTGCTCATCGTCTGCCAGAAGCATGCGGCGCTGGAGGTGGTGTACAAGCGCCTGGTAGCCGAAGGGTTGGGGCAGCGTATCGTCATGCTCAACGACGTCAATCGCGACCGCGAACCGATCATCCGCAGTATTCGCGAACAGCTGGAAACCCTGTTCATCGGTGGCGATGAAGGCCAGGGCCTGCTCCGCCAACGCGAACAAGTGGCGGCGCGTATCGAGACACTCGAAGGCGAGCTGGACCGCTTCCACCAGAGCCTGCACCGCCCGGACCCGGCAACCGGTTTGAGCTACCGGCGCCTGCTGGGCGAACTGATCGAGCTCGAAGACGGGCCGGCACCGCTCGAATTCCCGGCGTTGCGCCAGCGCCTGGCCGTGCTTGACGTTGCCAGCCTGACACGTCTGGAAGAAAACTGTGCGCCGCTGATACGCCTGTGGCTGCCTGCCCGCTACGAAGGCAGCCCTCTGGTGCAGTTGCAGCCGTTCGCCACTGACCGCTCCACTCTGCTGGCCTTTACCGACAGCCTGCAAGCCTTCAGCCAGGCTGAGCTACAGCGTCAGGCGACCCTGCAAGCACACCCGGCCAGCTTCGAGATCGACGACCCTGCGCCGTACCGGGCATGGATGGCCACCCATGTGGCGACCTTGCTCGGTCTGAGCCAGGAGCAGCGACTGCGCCTGGCCCGCTGGCTACCCCTGTTCCGCAGCAAGGACGGCGAACAGCTGCCGCGTGGCGAATCGATGCTGAATGAGCTGCGGCAACTGCAGCAGCAGCTCGACCAACTGCCCGAAGGCGATTACCTGACAGCACTGTCGCCTGCCTTGAGCCTGGTGGACAGCAAGCCGCTTCGCAGCCTGGAAAGCGATTGCGCCAAAGTCATGGCCGCTCGCTCGTGGCTGACGCGCATGAACCCGATGCACCTGCTCAGGCGCAAGCGACTGCGCGATTTCCTCGTAGCTCAGGGTAATGACCGTGTGGATGAAGCCCTGCCAGGGCTGCGCGCGGCCATCGACCTGGAACAGCAATGGCGCCCTCTGCGCGCCGAACTGGCTGCACTTCACCAGGCCCTGGCCCTGGACAGCGTTGCCCCGCAGGCAGGCCTGGAGCTGGCGGCCTTGGTAAAGGCTGATATCCATCAGCTCGTCGAGGTCCAGGTTTTGGCGCAGGCATTGGCACAGTCGCCCCGCGCACACCAGGCAGACGACGCCGTGCTTACCGGCGACAAACAACACCTGGAGGCCTTGCTCGGAGATCTGGATGCCTCGCTGCTGCGCCAAGGCGTGCGCCAGTCCAGCCTTGACCAGCTCAAGCTGCTCGAAGACTGGCTCGGCAAGGAACTGGCTCAACAGTTGCGGCATGCCGTGGAACACAACCTGAGCAACGAACTGGCGCTCAGCCGCCTGCACGACGCTTTGCCCCACCTGGCGGCCTACCAGGGCTTCCGCGCCCGCGCCAGGCAGCTCGCCGAGGCTGACCTGGAGTTGCTCGCCCTGCTGCGCCAGCGCCAGGCGCAACTCGACCTGTTGCCCTCAGAACAGCTCGACGCCGCCGTGCGCCGCCTGCTCAACCGCGAAGCGCGGCTGGGCTGGAAACACCGCATCGAACAGGCCAACCCGGAGCTGCTGTTCAGCCAGGAGGAGGCCCAGGCCAAGGTTGCCAGCCTGGCTCAAGCCGATACACGGATGCGTGAGCTCAACCGCCAACTGCTGGCCACAGGTATCGACCCCGCGCGCCTGGGTAGCCGCAAGCAGTGGGAGGATGTGACCCGGCTGACCGGCAAGCGCTCGCGCCGGCTGCGTGAATTCCTCGAACTGGGTGCTCCGCTGGGGCTGATGACATTGCGCCCGGTATGGCTGATGAACCCGGACGTGGCCAGTCGGGTGCTGCCATTGAAGAACGGTCTGTTCGACACGGTAATCTACGACGAGGCATCACAGATGCCGGTGGAGTTTGCCCTGCCGACTCTGTTCCGCGGCCAGGTCACCGTGGTCAGTGGCGACGAGAAGCAGATGCCGCCGACGGCGTTCTTCTCCAGCCGGGTCGAAAGTGACGAGGCCGAGTTGTTCGATGGCGATGAGCCTGACGAGGACGCCGACGAAGAACAACGCGAAGCCTTCGAAGACACCTGGAACCGCCGCGAAATCAAGGACTGCCCAGACCTGCTGCAACTGGCGCGCAACGCCCTGCCCAGCACCACCCTGCAGATCCACTACCGCTCGGCCTACCGCGAACTGATCGGTTTTTCCAATGCCTCGTTCTACGGCAACCGCCTGAACGTGCCGGTGCGCCACCCCCAGGCGAGCATTCGTCAGCTCAAGCCACTGGAACTGATCCAGGTCGAGGGCCTGTACCAGAACCAGAGCAACGCGACCGAAGCCGAGCGTGTCGTGCAGTACCTGGAGGCGCTCTGGCAGCTGCCTTACGCTCAGCGCCCGTCAGTGGGCGTGGTGACCTTCAACCGCAAGCAGGCCGAGCTGATCGAGGAGCACCTGGAAGCCCACGCCACCGAAAACGAAGCCTTCCGCGCCGCGTACGCCCAGGAGCGCGAACGCAGCGAGGGCGGTGAAGACATGTCGGTGTTCGTCAAGAACGTCGAGAACGTGCAGGGTGACGAGCGCGACGTGATCGTGTTTTCCTCCACCTTCGGCCGCAATAGCCAGGGCACCTTCCGCCGTCACTTCGGGGTGCTCGGACAGACCGGTGGCGAACGCCGCCTGAACGTGGCGGTGACCCGTGCTCGGCGCAAGGTGGTGATGATCACCTCAATGCCCATCGCCGACATTTCGGACATGCTCAACACCCAGCGCGCGCCCGCCAGCCCGCGCGACTACCTGCAAGGCTACCTGGAATATGCACGCGCGCTGTGTGCCGGCGAATTCGACTACAGCGGCAAGCTGCTGGGCCGCCTGCAGACGGACCGCAGCACGCAGGTGCATGGGCACGACCAGGGCCACGACGGCTTCGCCAGGATCGTTGGCGCGTTCATCGCGTCCCTGGGCTGGAATGCCGCCCCGGCCAGCGAAGGCGACGCGTTTGGCCTGGACTTCGCCATCGCAAGCCCGCAGACCGGAACCTATGCCATCGGCATCGAATGCGACGCGCCCAGCCACGCCCTGCTCGAGCGCGCCCGGGCCCGGGAAATCTGGCGGCCCTCGGTACTGCGCCGGGCGATCCCGCAGATCCACCGCGTCTCGTCCCAGGCCTGGTATCACGATGGCGACAACGAGCGCGCCCGCTTGCGCGCGGCCATCGAGGACGCCATGCAGGCACGGCAGCCGGTGGCCGCATCCAACGACAAGGAGACCTGCCAATGAGTGGCCCAAAGGTGGTGCGCATCGTCACCCGTGAAGAAATCATCGCCCTTTGCGAAGGCCATCTGCGCCGCCTTGATCAGGCTGTGGCCCGCTGGGAAGCCCAGGCCGAAAAGCTTGGCCAGCTGAGCGAGCAGGAACGCGCGGCCACGCGAGCACGGCAAGCGCGGTTGCGCGCCTTGCTCACTGAGGACCAGTACCAGGCATTGCAGAAAGCCGTCCCCATCGAAATCGAACACCTGCGGCGCGACCAGCTTGCCCGCGAGGAGCGCGCTATTGAGCAAGCGACCGAGCAGCGCCAGCATCAACGCCGCATGAAGGAAAATGCAGCGTTTCTGCTCAAGGCCCTGGTCAGCCGCACCGACACCGCCCCGCAGGTGGTGCAAGCCCTGACAAAGCTGGCCGATGGCGCCCAACTGGACAATGCCGAGCAACTGCTTGCCCAAGGCTTCGCCCAATTGAGCAGCAGCAACGAAGCGCAAACCCTGGACGAACAGCAACGCGCGCTGGCTCTGCGGCTCATGGATGAAGCCCCCACGCCCAATCTCACCACGTGGCTGGCCGCGCGAGCACAAGCCACCCGTGACCCACGCCTGCAGCAGATTGACCGGCATATCGCCGAGCTTCACCTGCTGCAAGGCACAGCCTGTGCTGAGCCCTTCGTACAAGCCTTGGCCCGGGCCGAGGCGCAGCCCCAGGCGCAACAGCGCAACTTGCTGCTCGACAGCCTGGTGATCGAGTTGGCTGACAGAAGCCGCGACTTCCAGCTGAGTCGCGATTCGCTCGCCAAGCTCCACGAACTGGCAAACGAAGTAAGAACCCGCCTGGGCGCCGGGAATGAGGCCTTGCTCAAGCAGGTCTGCCTTTGCACGACCACCAGCCCGCAAACCACGGTGAGCGAGCTGACGAGCCGCTGCGAAGCATTGCTCGCCGTGCATGTGCAAGCGCAAGCCGCCCTCGCCCGTCGCGAGGCCATGCTCAAGGGCCTGGCCGAACTCGGTTACGAAGTGCGCGAAGGCATGACCACCGCCTGGGCTGACGCGGGCAAGATAGTACTGCGCAAGTCGGCCACGCCAGGCTATGGCGTGGAGCTGGGCGGCAAGGCCGAGAATGGCCGCATGCAGGTGCGTGCGGTGGCATTGAGCCGTGATCGCGACACGCAGCGCGACAAGGACATCGAGACGATCTGGTGCAACGAGTTCGGGCGCCTGCAGGCGATGCTTCAGGGTAATGGAAGCGAACTGCTGATCGAGCGAGCGATGGGGGTGGGAGAGACGCCACTCAAAGAAGTGTTTGGCGCTGAAGACGAAGACATGGCTGCTGCCGGACAGCTACGGACGAAGTCATCATGAATGGGCACGATCTGTATGTTGATCTCAAGGATGTGCTGAGTCGTTGCCGAATAAACGGGTAGCTAGCCTGGGCTAATCCTGGAGCCGTTTTTCCGCTTGGTAGTCTCTCCATGAGGGCATCACCATCCCGCCCTTCGATCTCCCTTGCCAAAAATCGGCGCGCCGACTGAGCGCCCGCTCCTCCCTGCTTCAATGGCAACCGCTGCCCTGTAACCGAGCTACGTTCTGATCGATGCGGCCTTGGATCGTGCGCAAGGTGTCTGGCGTAATGACCTGTGGGTACAGGTTCTCGGCGATGCTTGCAAACTGGCTAGCCACCTCACAAATGCCGTCAATCATTCTGCCTGCAACCTCCGGGGGCACCTCGGCTTCCTCGGCAAGCCGAAGCATTTGTGTGCGGGTAATCGACAGGGCCTCCCCCATTACATCCATCTGGTGATATCCACCTGGCCCCTCGCAAAAGGTCACATCGTAGGCCGGCGACAGTCTCCAATGACCGTCCTGCGACATGACGTAGGCAAAGTTCTTGGGATGATCATCTCTGTTGTTGAACGCTACATTGAAGACGGCACGTTCGAAGGCCACCGCCATCTCTCGCACGTCGTTGGTACACATCTGGGTTGCCCGCAGGAAATTGACGTAGTCCAACACGCCTGGAGACCGGTAACTCGCCCCCGTGAAGGCCGCGAGGCTTTGCATGGGCACGCGCAGGCCACCCTGACGGTCAAATCGCTTGCTGGCAAACGCCGCCAACCCATCAGGCAGGCTGAAGTACTGCGTGTCAGGGGTCTCGATACCGCACATGCGCAGGCATTCGGCGTAGACCATTTCGACAGCGCACACCTCGGCATGCTCTTCCTTGGCCGGGAACTTGACCAGCCAGGCTTCAAAGCCCGCCGTCACGGCAGTTGTAAACCGGCCAGTTTCGGGATCACGATAGACGAGGGCCTTAGGCCTTGCACCTTGAGGCGAGCCACCCACCAGCAGCAACCTCTGCAGGAACTCACCGCCGTCTCCATGGAGCACTTCCTGCACTTCGGCGGCTAGCTGCTCCAGCGGGATGTGGACTTCAGACGCCTGCCCTTCGGGCGCCACGGGTTCAAACGTCATGGCCCCCATGGCATTACCACCGATATAGGCCAGCCGTTCCAGTGAGCCGATGCGCGCTGTGGTGAGCCCGCGGCGCCTGAACATACGGTCCATCAGCAACATGCCCCATCCGTCCGGCAAGGCGTCGTAAACAGGCCCTGGCAAGTACAGTTGGTGGTCTGGAAAGTCTCGGCGCAGTTGAGCCCCCTCCAGCGGCAGCGTGTAGGACGACAGCTCCAAGCCCCTTTGCCTGGCTTCATTGCTGTACTCGAACACAATCAGTGGACGACCGGTCAGGGCAGTCGTGGAGACCAGCGTGCCCCATTGCCATCGCTCCCCCCACCCTTCGTAGAAGACGTTCACCTGCTCAAGCATTGCCGGGCTTCCTCTTGGTACGAAGACGATTGGCGCTGTTTTCGTAGCGCCGGATATCCTCGATGCTGTCCAGCTTTGGCAGGAAAAGGCCTTCCAGTTCCTTGGTCCGGCCAAGCGCCATCGCCACCCGAACGACGTTCTCGAATCCGACATTGCGCCCGGCTTCAAGGTTGGACACTGTGTTTGTGGCGATGCCGGCACGCCCGGCCAAGTCTGCCTGTGTCATGTCCCGCGCCAAGCGCTCTGTGCGCAAGCGATCGCAGAGGCGCTTCACGACCTCACTCGGCTTGCTGAAGCTTAAATCCAACATAGTGTGTACCAAGCCCGCTCTGTACGAGTTAATCCACAAAATTATAGAATTAACGCAAGGCCCTATCAAGCGAGCTAATTCCCTTAATTTGCGTCTTATCGCTTAATTTCTAAATCTACCCACAATTTAGTGGATTTACGGACGCTTGCACAGAGGCTTCGTCGGCGGTTTGAAAGGGGTTGCACGATCCAATACCCAAGCCATCCCGAACCTTTTATAGCGCCACGTGCATGCGGGCATGTGGGCATGTGGGCATGTGGGCATGTGGGCATGAGGGCATGAGGGCATGAGGGCATGAGGGCATGAGGGCAGTGTCGCACGCCGTGCTGATGGTGTTCGCGCAGAGCATCATGGGAACCGCTGAAACCGTCTACCCTGCCCCGCAGCCAAAGGCTTAGCCCTTGCAAAATGACCACGCGGCCCCTTGGGAGCACTGTACATGTCTATCGACTTCAGACCCGCTCGGGTCTCGGACGCGCATGATATTGCGCGCTTCTTTCAACTGACATCGGAGGGCATGGCCGATTACATATGGAGCAAGCTCGCCGCACCTGGGGAAGCATTGCTGAGTGTCGGTGCGTCTCGCTATGCCAGAGAACAGGGCGACTTTTCATACAAGAACTGCCTGATGGCCACTTTCGAAGGGCGCGTAATCGGCATGATGCATAGCTATGTCTTGCGCGCGACGCCTGACAGGCCAGTCGAGGCCGACCCCGTCCTCGCGCCTTATTCCGACATGGAAATACCCGATACCTTGTACATATCCAGCCTGGCACTGGATGAGGCCTGGCGGAGCCAGGGGCTGGGTGCCCAGTTTCTTCGCCACGCCCAGCAGCGCGCTGACGACGCTGGCCTCGATGGACTGTGCCTGATCGATTACGCAGAAAACCACGGTGCACGCCGCTTCTACGAACGTCATGGATTTCAGATCGTGAAAACCTGCCAGATCGTTCCGCACCCGATGCTGGGCGTAACCGGTGAAGCCTATTTAATGTATCGCCCTACTCACAACGTGCTCGAGAAACAGCCATGAACCAGAAACTGACCGTGTTCCGCGAACTGGATATCCAACCGCTGCGCGACCTGCCCTTCTTTGAAGAAGTTTTGGAAGGTACCCCTCACACGCTGACGTCCAAGTACTATCACGATGAACAGCAAGGTCGCATTTCCGGAGAATGGGAAGCCAGCACCGGGGCGTGGCGCATTGACTACAAAGTCTGGGAGTTCTGCCACGTTTTGAGTGGATGCTGCATCATCGAGCTTGAGGGTTGCGCCCCGGTCAAACTGGCCGCTGGCGACACGTTCATTATCGAACCGGGCGCCAAGGGCAAATGGACCGTAGTGGAAGACATGAAGAAGAACTTCGTGATCCTCTTGCCCGCGAACTAAGCCACTGAATGCTGGCTGAAGCCGACTATGCTGGTAGCAATCCACACGCCGGCACAGGGGCTGTTAAATGGGCAAGAAGCGCAGGTTCGGACAGGCTGCTTGGCTGGTGCTACTGACCCACTTGCTGTTCTCGCCCCTGCTCCATGCAGACACCCCTCAGTCCGGGCCAGAGGTAGAGGGTGTCATTGCCGAGCCCGCCCCGCTGACCGTCATCAACCGCACGGTGCTGGTCTTTCGTGCGACGCTGCTGGGCGAAACACCCAAGGTGCGCGCCCAGCGCGCCAAGAAGGTCATCGAGGAAACGCTCCAGGAAACGAACGATCTGGAGGTTCGCGTCGACCCTATTCTGCGCAGCTACCTGGTGCTGCTGGGCGGGCGCCGTGCATTCATCGTGACGCCGCTGGATGCTGCGGCCGATAGCATTACAGCAGGCGAAGCCGCCGAGCAGGCCGCCGAGAACCTGCGCCTTGTCGTCGAGGAAACCCGTCAGGCGCGTAGCCTGCGCTTTTTGCTCACGGCGATAGGCTACGGCGCTGCGGCAACCCTGGTGTTTTTCATGCTGGTAAAGGCCGCAGGCTACTGTCGACGCAAGCTCTTGGGGCTGCTGCCCAAACTGATGGGCAAACACTCCGAGCGCCTCAAGGTCGGCCACACGCAACTGTTCGACCTGCAGAACCTGTACTACCTGATAGACCGCTCACTCTGGCTGCTGTACTGGTTGGTCGTGTTGTTGCTCTGCTACCAGTGGCTGGGCTTCGTGCTATCCCGGTTCCCTTACACCCGGGCCTGGGGTGAAAGCCTCAATATCCACCTGATGGAACTGCTCAACTACCTGGTCAGCGGCATTTTACGTGCCATGCCCGGCCTGGTAGTTGCGCTGTCGATCTTCTTCATCGCCCGTGGTATCAGCGCCTTCTCCAAACGTGTGCTAAGGCGCATGGCACGCCCGGGCACGTTGAAATGGCTGACCGCCGAAACCTTGCAACCGACCATGCGCCTGACGTCGCTGGCGATATGGCTATTCGCCCTGGTGATGGCCTACCCCTATCTACCCGGCTCGGGCACCGATGCCTTCAAGGGGCTCTCGGTGTTGCTCGGTCTGATGATTTCACTGGGGGCGACCAGTGTCATCGGCCAAGGGGCCGCCGGATTGATCCTTACCTACACACGCACGATGCGCGTCGGCGAGTTTGTACGCGTGGGCGATTACGAGGGCACGGTGACCGAAGTGGGCATCTTCACCACATCCATACGCACCGGGCTTGGCGAAGTGCTGACACTTCCCAATTCAATGATTACCGGCTCGGTGACCAAGAACTACTCGCGTATCGTGGAAGGGCCAGGCTATGTGGTCGATACCGTGGTGACCATCGGCTACGACACCCCCTGGCGTCAGGTCGAGGCGATGTTGCTGGAAGCGGCTCGGCGCACCGACGGCGTGCTGCAAACGCCCGCGCCCCAGGTATTCCAGACGGCGCTGTCGGATTTCTACCCCGAGTATCGATTAGTGGCCCAGGCCATTCCGTCAGAGCCCAGGCCACGCGCGCAGCTACTGAGCTTGTTGCACGCCAATATCCAGGACGTGTTCAACGAGTATGGAGTGCAAATCATGTCGCCTCACTACCTGGGCGATCCCGAGCAACCTAAATGGGTGCCCAAGGAGCAGTGGCACGCGGCTCCGTCCAAACCTGAAAACACCGCGTGAGCAATGAGACCTCAGGTGCCGGTCAGTGCAATGATCATCGGCCCACAGAGCGCCAACAGGGCATTGGAGACGGTGAAACCGATATGGGGCCAAAGCATGCCGAGCAGCGCCAGCATCACCAGCCCGCTATGCACCCAACCACTTTGAGCACGGCGCAGAACCAAACTCAAAGGTCCAGCGCCCCTCGGAGCAAGGCGTCAAGCACGCGCGCGACGTCAGCACCATGCTCGTCCAGCAGGCACACCGGCAGCCCGTGCAAGGCCGCCTGCACACCGGCCAGCCCCTCGCCTGTCAAGGCCAGCGGACAAGCAATTTCCATCTGCAGCGAGCGCAGGCGCTTGGCCAAGGCAGGGCTCACCGGTGGCTGCAGCGCGATCACCAGTGCCGCAGGCTGCATCGCCGCACACAGCAGCGGGAGCTCTTCCAGGGGCTGCCCGCAGCCAAGCACTTCGATGCGTTGTTGCTCACTGCTCAACAGCAGCCCGGCGCACAACACCTGGCATTCGGCTTGGCCCTCGGTGCCTGCCAGCAGTACCCGTGGGGCGTCGGCCTGGTTCATCTGCAAGCGCAGCAGCAGCCGGGCGCGCAAGAACGTATCGAGAAACAACCATTGGCTACGCTGGCCTGGCGCAGTGCCTGAAGCCAGGTCATGCCAAACCGGCATCAGCACGTCCCGCAGCACCGTGGCCTTTGGCAAAAGTGTGAACAGCTGTCCATGGATCGCTTCCAGCGCCTGCGCATCGAATGCCCTGGAAGCGCGCGCAACGGCGGCGCGCCAGTCGTCAAAGGCCGAGGGCTGCTGCACAGGCGCCTCAGGCTGGCCGGCGAGCCTGTCGCCAACCTTGCTGATGGGCAGGCCGTTGGCGGTCCAGCGCAAGATGTCGCGTATGCGCTGCACATCCTGGGCGGTGTACAAGCGATGGCCGCCCTCGGTGCGCTGCGGGCGAATCAACCCATGACGCCGCTCCCAGGCACGCAAGGTCACCGGATTGATGCCGGTCAGGCTGACCACATCGCGCATGGGTAGCAATTCGGGTGGGGTGGCGTCGGTCATAACGAGGTGTCATTCAAGGGGTGATACATTCTAAACCCAGATGCACCTTCTGCGGCGAGCCTCCTTGGTTCATCATGCAACAAACGGCGCCAAAAGCTTCTGTACCGGAAGCCTTTGGCGCATATCGCATACGAAATGTCTGTAGGTGAGCCCCATGATCAACGCAAAACTCCTGCAACTGATGGTCGAACATTCCAACGATGGCATCGTTGTCGCCGAGCAGGAAGGCAATGAGAGCATCCTTATCTACGTCAACCCGGCCTTCGAGCGCCTGACCGGCTACTGCGCCGAGGATATTCTCTATCAGGACTGCCGTTTTCTTCAGGGCGAGGATCACGACCAGCCGGGCATCGCAATTATCCGCGAGGCGATCCGCGAAGGCCGCCCCTGCTGCCAGGTGCTGCGCAACTACCGCAAAGACGGCAGCCTGTTCTGGAATGAGTTGTCCATCACACCGGTGCACAACGAGGCGGACCAGCTGACCTACTACATCGGCATCCAGCGCGATGTCACAGCGCAAGTATTCGCCGAGGAAAGGGTTCGCGAGCTGGAGGCTGAAGTGGCGGAATTGCGTCGGAAGCAGGGCCAGGCCAAGCACTGACAAAAAAACCTATACAAGACCGTTGACTTGTATAGATAAAGGCTTAGGCTTCAGTTATACCTGTACAACAAGTCAATTTTGTACAGGATTGCCTGGAGCCCAGTATGTCTGCGTACCTACAGCAATTCGCCGAGCGCTTCGCCTGCCTCGATGGGGCTAGCCTCGACACCCTGGATAAACTGTACAGCGACGATGTCACCTTTCGTGACCCCCTGCACCAGATACAGGGGCTGCAGGCCCTGCGCGCCTACTTCCAGCAGATGTACGCCAACGCCACCGATATCCGCTACACCTTCACCAGCGCCGACGAGGTAAAGCCCGGGCAGGGCTACCTGCGTTGGACACTGCAGTTTTGCCACCCGCGCCTGGCCGGCGGCCAGCCGATCACGTTGCAAGGCTGCAGCTGCCTGCATTGGCGCGACCGTGTGCATTTTCACCAGGACTATTTCGACGCCGGCGCCCTGCTTTATGAGCACCTTCCCGTCATGGGCACTGCGATCCGCTGGCTCAAAGGCAGGCTGGCATGAGCCGCTGCTGGCTGACCGGCGCCAGCAGCGGTATCGGTGCCGCGCTCGCGCAAGTCCTCCTGGAGCAAGGCCACCAGGTGGCCTTGGGCGGGCGCAACGCCGACCGCCTTGCCCCGCTGGCCGAACGGTTTCCCGGGCAAGCATTGCTGGCCATTGGCGATCTTGACAACCCGGAGCAGGTCGCCGGCATCGCTGCGCATATCGAGCAGGCCTGGGGAGGCCTGGACATGGCCATTCTCAATGCCGGCACCTGCGAATACCTGGAGCCAGGGCATTTCGATCCGGCGTTGGTCGAGCGCGTCATACGCACCAACCTGCTGGGTGTCAGCTACTGCCTGGCGGCAGCACTGCCCTTGCTTCGCGCAGGCAAACGCCCCCACCTGGTGGTGATGGGCAGTTCGGTGACCTGGTTGGCCTTGCCCCGCGCTGGCGCCTATGGCGCGTCCAAGGCCGCGGTGCGCTATCTGGTGGAGTCACAGCGAATCGACCTGGATCGCGAGGGCATCGCGGTCACCCTGGTAAGCCCAGGCTTCGTGGACACACCACTGACCCGCCGCAACGATTTCCCCATGCCACAGTTGTGGTCCGCGCAGCGTGCCGCCCGGCATATCGCCAGGCGCCTGCCCCGCCGCCCTCTGGAAATCAACTTCCCCGGTCTTTTCACCTTGGTGTTGCGCCTGCTCGGGGCGCTGCCCGCGCGCCTGCGCCTGGCGCTGGGCCAACGCCTCGCCCGTCATGAACAGGAATGATGATCCATGCGTATAGCAATCATCGGCAGTGGCATCGCGGGGCTGACCTGCGCCCATTTGCTGTCACGCAAACACGAAGTCACGGTTTTCGAGGCCGAGCAATGGGTCGGGGGCCACACGCACACCCTTGATGTGGTCTGGAAAGGCCAGCGCCATGCAATAGATACCGGTTTCATCGTCTTCAACGACTGGACGTACCCGAACTTCATCCGCTTGCTCGACCAGCTCAAGGTTCCTTCGCAGCCGACCGAGATGAGCTTTTCCGTGCATGACCCGATCACGGGCCTGGAATATAACGGCCACGACCTGAACACCCTGTTCGCCCAACGCAGCAACCTGGTGTCCCCAGGGTTCTGGGGGATGATCCGGGACATTCTGCGCTTCAACCGTCAGGCACTGGCCGACCTGGACAACCAGCGTATCGATGCCAGCACCACGCTGGGCGCCTACCTTCAGGCGAAACGCTATGGGCAACGCTTCATCGATCATTACATCGTACCGATGGGGTCGGCGATCTGGTCGATGTCTCGCGCAGACATGCTCCACTTCCCGCTTGAGTTCTTCGTGCGCTTCTGTCGCAACCACGGCTTGCTGTCAGTCAACCAACGCCCACAGTGGCGGGTGATCAAAGGCGGCTCACGCAGCTATGTCGCGCCGCTGTGCCGACCGTTCGCTGAGCGCATCCGCCTCAACTGCAAGGTTTACCGCGTCAGCCGCGACGAAGGTGGCGTGACCCTCGTGAACGCGGCCGGCACCGAGCGCTTCGACAATGTGGTGTTCGCCTGCCACAGCGATCAGGCCCTGGCACTGCTGGAAAGCCCCAGCAACCAGGAGCGCGCCGTGCTCGGCGCGATCGATTACGCCAGCAACGACGTGGTGCTGCACACCGATACCCGGCTGCTGCCACGCCGCCAGCGCGCCTGGGCCAGCTGGAACTACCGCCTGGGCGGCCCCGAGCAGGCTCCCGCCGCGCTGACCTACAACATGAACATTCTGCAAGGTATCCAGGCACCGACAACTTTCTGCGTGAGCCTCAACCAGACCGCACTGATAGACCCGGCGCAGGTGATCGCCCGCTTCCAGTACGCCCATCCCCAGTACAGCGTTGCCGCGTCCGCCGCGCAAGCGTGCCAGGAGCAACTGCAGGGGCAACAGCACAGTTACTTCTGCGGCGCTTACTGGGGCAATGGCTTTCATGAAGACGGGGTGGTCAGCGCACTGAAAGTGGCCGCGCACTTCGGAGAGCAACTGTGAACAGCAGCCTCTGCCTGGGCTGGATCAGCCACCGTCGGCTGACGCCGCGGGCCCACGCGTTCCGCTACCGGATCGGCATGTTCTACCTGGACCTGGACGAACAAACCTGGCTGATGGGCCTGTCACGCTGGCTGGGGCGCTGGCGCCTGGCGCCGTTGTGCTGGCGCGAAGCCGACTACCTGCCCGCCCAGACCCGCCAAGGCGAATCGCTGGCCCAGGCTGCACGCTTGCTGGTCGGGCAGGCGACGGGGCATATGCCCGAAGGCCGGGTACAGCTGCTCACGCAACTGCGGTGCTGGGGGCTGTCGTTCAACCCGGTGAGTTTCTATTTCTGCCATGACCGCGACGGGCGCCTGACCGCGATCCTGATGGAAGTGCGCAACACGCCCTGGCGTGAACGCTTTCACTACGTGCTACCGGTGCAAGGCAACCTTGCCAGGCCCTTCAGCGTCGGCAAGGCCTTCCATGTGTCGCCGTTCATGCCGCTGGACATGGACTATCGCCTGCGCTTTTTCCTGGACGCGCACCATGTGCGCATTCACATGCAGAACTGGCAAGGCGGCACAAAGGTGTTCGAGGCCGACCTCGCCCTGCGCCGCACGCCACTGGATGGAGCAGCGCTGCGCCGGTATGTCCTGAACTTCCCATGGATGAGCCTGCGCACTGTCTCGGCCATCTACTGGCAAGCGCTCCGCCTGTTGCTCAAACGCACGCCCGTGCATGACCACACCGCCTGCCAGGGTGACCTGGCGCTCGGCCAACCTTGCGAGGACCTTGATGATGTCGAATCCCACCCTGAGCGTTAGCAAGTTCGCAGGCCTTGCGCCCCTGCTCGGCGGGCTGGCACGAAGCGCCGTGCTCGCCCAGTTGGGCAAGCTGCGTCACGGCCACCTGCGCCTGCTCAGCCACGGGCAGCAATGGAGTTTCGGTGATGCCGAAAGCCCCTTGCAGGCGGAGGTGGAAATCCTCGATGACGCCACCTGGAGCCTGATCGCCGGCAATGGCTCGATCGGAGCTGGCGAAGCCTACATTCACGGCTATTGGCGCAGCCCCGACCTGGCGCTGGTGACCCGCCTGTTCGTCGCCAACCTTGAAGTGCTCGACGCGCTCGAGGGTGGCCTGGCCCGCTTGGGCCGCCCTGCCCTGCGCCTGCTGCACCGGCTCAACCGCAACGACAAGCGCGGTGCCCGGCGCAACATTCTGGCGCACTACGACCTGGGCAATACCCTGTTCGAGCGGCTGCTGGACCCCACCATGATGTATTCGGCTGCGCAATTCGAACACCCTGACCAATCACTGGAGCAGGCCCAGTTGCACAAGCTGGAGCGCATCTGCCAGAAGCTCGAGCTGAGCCCTGACGATCACCTGCTGGAAATTGGCAGCGGCTGGGGCAGCCTCGCTATCCACGCAGCCACCCGTTACGGCTGCAGGGTCACCACCACGACGCTCTCCGAGGCGCAGTACAGCCATACCCTGGAGCGCGTCAAGGCCTTGGGGCTGGGGCAGCGCGTGCAAGTGCTCCGCGAAGACTACCGCGACCTTCAAGGCACGTTCGACAAACTGGTTTCGATCGAGATGATCGAAGCGGTCGGCCATCGCTACCTGCCGGTGTATTTCCGCCAGTGTGCTTCGCTGCTCAAGCCTGAAGGCCTTATGCTATTGCAGGCGATCACCATCCGCGACCAGCGCTATGCCCAGGCGCAGCGCTCGGTCGACTTTATCCAGCGCTACATCTTCCCCGGTGGCGCCCTGCCTTCGCTGAGCGTGTTGCTCGACACCGCCAGCCGGCACACTGGCCTGAACCTTGTGCACATGGAAGATTTTGGCCTGGACTACGCCCACACCCTGCGACACTGGCGCGAAAACCTGCGTCAGGCACGCACTGCGCTGACGGACCTTGGCTACGACGACATGTTCCAGCGCCTGTGGGAGTTTTACCTCTGCTACTGCCAGGGCGGTTTCGAGGAACGTACCATCGGCGTAGCGCACCTGCTCTGGGCAGCCCCCCAGGCACGCCGCGCGCCCTTGCCTGGCGGTGCCTGATGCCCAGCCGCTGGCTGATCGGCAATGCCCTCTGGCTGCAAGCCGGCTGGTGGGTCTGCGTGCTGGGCGCCGAGCGGCCCTTGCTGTTGCTGCTGGTGATTCCGGGCGTGGCAGTGCACCTGCGCCTGTGCCCGGACATCAATGCCGAGCTCAAGGCGCTGTTGCGCGTCACCTTTGTCGGCTGCGTGCTCGACAGCGTGCTGGGAGCACTGGGGGTGTTCGGTTTCGACGCCTGGCCCCTGCCGCTGTGGCTAGCGCTGCTGTGGTTGGTGCTGGCCAGCGGGATGCGTCACAGCCTGGCATGGGCCGGCAGGCACTGGCGAATCGGCGCACTGCTGGGGGCGCTTGGCGGCCCCCTGGCCTATGTAGGTGGCGCCAGGCTGGCAGATGTCGCCTTGCCATTGGGCGCGCTGGAAACCGGCCTGCTACTGATGCCGATATGGGCTTTGGCCCTGCCCCTGCTGGCGCGCATCGCGGCGCGGCGCTGACCGGCGACATCGCTCGGAGCAGTAGCGCACCTGCTCCCAACAGCGTGCCCAGCGCTTGCGCCAGGTGAACGACCGGCCACACACCACGCAAACCTTGCTGGGCAGAAGGCTCTTTTTCATAACACCTGCCCCGCATCGAGCCGCGCCAGCAGTGACTGGCCACGCTGCCACACGGCATCGCGACGACCAGGGGGCATGCCATCGAGGCTGCGATAGACCAGGGCCAGGCGCGGGTTAGCCGAGAGCTGGGGGCGATGGCGAATGAGAAAATGCCAATACAAGGCATTGAACGGACAGGCATCCTCTTCGGTCACCTGGTCGACCCTGTAACTGCAAGCCTTGCAATGGTCGGACATGCGCTGGATATAACGACCACTGGCGCAATACGGCTTGGACCCCAGGTAGCCGCCGTCGGCGTGCATCACCATGCCAAGCGTGTTGGGCAGTTCGACCCACTCGAAGGCATCCATGTAGACCGCCAGGTACCACTCACAAATCGCGGTTGGCACGATACCGGCCAGCAGGGCGAAGTTGCCGGTAACCATCAACCGCTGAATATGGTGAGCGTAGCCCAACCGCAGGGTTTGCCCGATGGCTTGCGCCATGCAGCGCATGCGGGTGCGCCCGGTCCAGTAGAACGCTGGCAGCGCCCGGTCGTTGTTCAGGTGATTGAGCCCGGCATACGCCGGCATGCGCTGCCAATAGATGCCGCGCACATACTCACGCCAGCCGATCAGCTGGCGAATGAAGCCTTCAGCTGCATTGAGCGGCACACGCCCCTCGCGCCAGGCCTTGTCGACGTCGTCGCACAGACGACGCACATCCAGAAGGCCGATGTTGAGCGCCGCACTGATGCGCGCATGAAACAGGTACGGCTCACCTTCGGCCATCGCGTCTTGGTAGTCCCCAAAAGCCGCCAGGCCGAAATCCAGAAAATGCTGCCAGAGCTGTTGTGCCTCGGCGTGGGTCACGGGGTAGTCGAAACCGTCGACGCCCCCGTAGTGGTCGCTGAAGCGCTGGCGCACCAAGGCCACCACCGCTGCCGTGATGTCGTCTGGCGCGAAATGCGCAGCGAACGGGCCACGCAGCTGCCGTGGCAATGGCTTGCGATTGTCGCCATCGAAATTCCAGGCCCCGCCTGCCGGGCTGCCGTCAGGCTCCATGAGCAGGCCGGTTCGCTTGCGCATGCCACGGTAGAAGTGCTCCATACGCAGCTGGCGACGTTCTGTAGCCCAGCGCCCGAAGGCTTCACGGGAGCACAGAAAACGCGTGTCGCGAAACCACACAAGCGGCAGCGCAGCATCACGCAAGGCCTGCTCCAGGCGCCACTCCCCGCACTCGGTCAGGTGGATGTGGGTGGCGCCCAAGGTTTGTTGCCATCGACGCAACTCACCCACGATGCTGCCGCTGTTACCCTCGGCGTCCAGCTTGACATAGTGCACCTGCCATCCCCGTTCACGCAGGGCCTGGGCAAAATGGCGCATGGCGCTGAAGATGAGAACGATCTTCAGCGGATGATGCGGTACGTATCGGGCCTCCCCCTCCACTTCCGCCATCAGGACCGCATCGCGAGCAGGGTCCAGGGACGCCAGGCTTGCCAGGTCGAACGACAGTTGGTCACCCAGCACCAGGCCCAGGCGCATCGTCCGGGCTACCACTGGCTGGTGAGCGTTACCGGTACGCGCAGCGGCGCGATGGGGCCGTCACGTTGCCCGCACATCTCATCGTGCACCACCTGCTGCACCAGCATGCACGGCACCGGCGGCAGGTCGGCCAGCAACTGCCGCAGTTCGGTCGTGGAGCGCACGCGCACGGGCTGCCCCTGGGCATCGCTCAATGTCACAGGGCCGGCGTCGGTCAGGGCGCGCAGGAGGTAGAAGCCCCCCTCCAGCGACAGCAGTTCAAGTTCCTTGGCTTCGCCGGTCGAAACCAGCTGGGTCAGCGCGTTCAGGTTCATGGTGTGCCCTCTGGCAGGCGGCGGAAGAACAAGGTGATCTGGCCAATCTCCACGCCCAGTTTGCTCATGCTCGAGCGGTTGATCAGGGTGTCGTCATCCATGAGGTACATCCAGTCGTCCAGGTCTACCTGCCAGTGCCGCCCGTCGACTGGCAGATCCAGTTGGTAACGCCATCGCAGCGCGTTGCCCGCCACTTCCCCGCGCGCCTCGCCGATCACGTCCCCCGCTGTTCCCCGCCAGCGCCCGGGGCCGTCCGGCACCAGCGTCCAGGTACGCTGCTGGCGTGTGCCATCGCTATAGAGGAAATGCTCGTCGAGGATCAGTCGTTCACCTTCGCGTCGGCTGTCGATGCGCACATGGAAGCGCTTGACCACCTCACCGGAACGCTTCTGGAACATCCCCCACGCCTGAACCGGGCGCGAGAAGAACGCCGCCAGGTCCAGCTTCGGCTGCTCCTGGGCATAGTGCTCAATACCGACATTGCCACAACTGCCCAGAAGCAGGCAGGCAGCCAGCAACAGCGCTTTGTACATGTTCAGGCTCCTCGGTCATCGCCAGCCAGCCCAAGCAGCCGCTGACGCAATTGGGGGTCTCTGGCCCGGGGGTCGAGCCAGATGGCGAAGAAGGCCCGGGCGAACACCGGATCATCGATCGCGTGGCTCAGTTTGCCGTCGACGTAGAAGCGGCAACCCTGCCCCGGCAGGTACAGGCCCGTGATGCGCATGCCAGGGCTCACGTCCACGAATGCCTGCTCTATCGCCCTGGTCCATGCCGCGCGCTGCTGCGCCGTCATGCTGCCGCCATCCAGGCGTTGCATTTCCTTGAGGCTGGCCTTGACCAGCGTGTCCCTGGACAATGACCGGTGATAGAGCAGCTCAAGGGCGAACGGCTGGTTCCAGTCCTGAACCGGGCCAACTGCCCACAACCGGGCGGTATACAGCCGCAGGCCGAACCAGGTGAAATCACCGGCGCCCAGCCGTTGCGCCGCAGGCAGCTCCGCTCGCCAGTCTGCCGCCGACGACATGGCGGCTAGCAGCAGGCACAAACAGGTCCAACGTGCGGGGTGCGCCATTCTGACCTCGAGCACTTCGGGAAATATTATACAATAGTAGACTCTTGTACACATATTCGCTGGGGCATGTATAGATTTCAATGCCGAGCATGCATATTTCTGCAAGCCTCGCGCCCCGTTATCGAACACCCATGAAAGTCGAGATAGAAGGAATTGCTCATGCTGTACGTCGTCATGCTCGGTGGACGCCACCCACGGGCGAATATCGAGGTCCACGACGTGGTGTTCGCGCAGGCGGACTCACTTGAACAGGCCTACCCATGTCTGCGCCAAGCCTGGTTCGGGAGCCGAACGGGCCTGCACATCGACGCGTGGATGGAAGTCGACGGTATTGACCGCTACCGCGTCGCGTTCAGCCAGGTAGCGCCTGGCCCACACGATCCCAGGCTGTTCTTCATCAACCTTGGCGGCTACGAGCCCGGGGTGTTTGGCGAGGCACACCGCTACCTGCTGGTGATGGCGAAGGACAAGGCCGAGGCCAGGCAACTGGGCAAACAGCGCCTGCAGGCAGACTGGCTCAAGCCGCATACCGACGCGGTACTGGACGTCGACGATTGCCTGCCGATCGACTGGGTGAACGACCGTTACGTGCACTTGATCGAAGGGCCCCATGCCGGCTTACGGCAGTACAGTGACTATATCCTGCTGTGAGCTCACCCCTGCCAGGTGCGAGAACGTTGGCAGGCATCACAGGACGAGGCGCCAGCGCCCAGCCAAGAGGACACTCCGATGAGCCTGATCAACGACCTTCACACACCCGCCAACGTGCTGGTCTGCGGGGCCAGTGAAGGGATTGGCCTGGCATTGTGCACGCAGTTGCTGGCGCGCGATGACATCGGGCTGGTGTTCGCCGTTTCGCGACGAGCCACCACCAGCCCTGCGCTGGATACCTTGTTCACAGAGAACGGACGACGGTTGGTTCGCCTCGACTGCGACGCCCGATCCGAGCAGGCACTGCAAACACTGGCCGCGCAGGTGGGCGCCTGCTGCGACCAGCTGAACCTGGTCTTCAGCACGCTTGGCGTGCTGCAAGAAGGCCCGGCACGGGCTGAAAAAGCGCTGACCCAGCTTGATATGGCGGGTTTGCTGAGCAGTTTCACAACCAACTGTTTCGCCCCTGTTCTGCTGCTCAAGCACTTGCTGCCGCTGCTGCGTCGGCAACCGATGGCCTTCGTCGCCTTGTCTGCGCGAGTCGGGTCGATAGGCGACAATCACCTGGGTGGCTGGTACAGCTACCGTGCCAGCAAAGCCGCGCTCAACCAGCTTCTGCGCACTGCAAGCATCGAGCTGAAGCGACTGAACCCCGCTTCAACGGTACTTGCATTGCATCCCGGAACCACCGACACCCAGCTTTCCCGCCCCTTTCAGGGCAACGTGGCGCCGGACAAGCTGTTCTCGCCCGCGTTTGCCGCCACCTGCATCCTGGCGCTTGTGAGCCGTCATGGCCCGGCGCAGAGCGGAACGTTCTGGGCGTGGGATGGCATGCCGATTCCTTGGTGACGAGCACGGAGAGCGCCCGGCCAAGTTGATGAACCAGGCATGCGCGAGAACGGTCAACCCTTTATCTGAAAACGGCAGAAGGAAGGGTGGAACGAATGGTTTCGTTTGATCTGCAACGGATGCTGTTAGGCAACTTCCCTTTTACCTTTCTGCTGGAAGTTGCCGTGCGTGTTTCAGCGGCTTTCCTGGCCGTGTTCTTTTTTCTGAAGTTCAGTGGCCGGCGCGGTATCAGACAGCTGTCCCGGTTCGAGCTCGTGGTCATTCTCACGCTGGGCTCTGCTGCCGGCGATGTGACCTTTTACGAAGATGTACCGCTGCTTCCGGTGGCCGTGGTTTTCCTCACCCTGTTCATGCTTTATCGAGGAACGGTCTACCTCATGAGGCGAAACAGAACCTGCGAGGCCTGGATCGACGGGTTGCCGGTCACGGTAGTAAAAGATGGCATGTACGAAATCCATTCGCTGCGTCACCTGAACATTTCACCGAATGAGCTGTTCATGGAGCTACGCCAACAAGGTGTCGAGCATCTGGGCCAGGTTCGGCTGGGCCTTCTGGAAACCGATGGCGACCTCAGCTTGTATTTCTACGACCAGCAAGACACACGCCCCGGCCTCTCAGTGCTGCCGTTCGAGCATCGCCCAGAGTACAGATCACCGCCTGGCGCCGGGTTGCATTGCTGTGTGAGCTGTGGTTTTCCGGCCTACCATGAGCCTCACGACACCCTGGCGTGTTCACGTTGCGGTCATACGGTCTGGTCGCCTGCATTGGATACCATGCGCAACCGTTAGCAGGTTCTCCCCATACCGCCAGGCATCGAGCAGGAACTTTGCTCGCTGTTTGCAGGCCCTTATGAAAGGCCTATCAGCACGAGGAGAGAATGATGAGTGCACAATTGAACGGCAAGCGTGTGGCCTTTTTGGTCACCGATGGCTTTGAACAGGTGGAACTGACCGGCCCGCGTGACGCCTTGGAGAACAGCGGCGCGGTGGTCGATATCCTGAGCGAGAAAGAAGGCACGGTACGTGGCTGGAACCATGACGAACCCGCCGACGGGTTCAGCGTGGATGCGACTTTCGACAGTGCACAGCTTGACCTCTACGATGCCCTGGTGCTGCCTGGCGGTGTACAGAACTCGGACACGATTCGCTTGATGCCCGGCGCGCAGAAGCTGCTAAAAAGCCATGATGCGGCCGGCAAGCCGCTGGCGGTCATCTGTCACGGCGCGTGGCTGCTGATATCGAGCGGGCTGGCCAACGGTAAGCGGATGACCAGCTACAAGACCTTGCAAGATGACATTCGCAACGCTGGCGGTACGTGGGTGGATGAACCAGTGGTGGTCGATGGCAACCTCATCACCAGCCGCCAGCCGGATGACATCCCCGCTTTCAATGAGCAGTTGATCAAGGCATTGGCAGGCTAAGCCTGATGCTCTTCAGCGCGTGCTGGTCGCCCATGGCACCGACCAGCACGCGCTGGTCACGCCAGCTGGATGAAAACCGAATAGCTGCCCAGCAAAACCCAGAAGCACAGGAAAATCCAGGGCGTGCGCAAGGAAAACAGCAGCGATTTACGGTGCCCTGCCTGAGAGGTTTCGGCCTCGCAGAACAGCGGCGACTCGTCATAGGCCAGGCCCATCATCGGCTCGCTGCGCAGCAGGTGGCTCTGCTTCATCTGCCAGTGCTCGATAATCCGGAAGGCCGCGCGGATGCCAGGCCAGGCATTCAGTGTACTAAGCACACCGAGCAGTGCGAGAAAAGCCGGCACCATCAAGGTGAACATCTCGCCCCAGCCTGGGTTCAGGTTGCCCATCGATGACACATAGGCAATCACCAGGAACGACTGGGCAGCAAGATAAGCGTCAGTGCGGTTGGCCAGGATGGTGGTCTCATACTGAATTTCGCGTCGATAGAAATCCAGTCGCTCTTTGGGCGTACCGAACATCCTCTCGCTCGTCTGGTCGATCTCATGCTCCGGCGTGGAAGGCGTGATGATTCGAGGCACTGCAGGCTCCTTGATAACGTGGGCCTCACCCATGCCAGCAAGCCCCGTCAGCGGTAGAGCCAGGCGGTTGGTAAAAATTCATTGGAAGTGGGTGCATCAACCGCTCGTCGCTCAGCACGAAGATCCACTTCAACACTGCCTTGGCGCGCCTTTCGAACGGAAATGAGCGTTTCAACCTGCAGGAGCTTCCAGCATGAGCGACTACCCTACCCCTCCATTCGCCTCCCAACCGCAAAGCGTTCCAGGTTCCCAGCGCAAGATGGAGCCGTATCCGGACTGTGGCGAGCAGAGCTACACCGGCAACAATCGCCTCGAAGGCAAGATCGCCTTGATAACCGGTGCTGACAGCGGCATCGGCCGTGCGGTAGCGATTGCCTATGCCCGGGAAGGCGCTGACGTAGCCATTGCCTATCTGAATGAACACGAAGATGCGCAGGAAACCGCGCGCTGGGTCAAGGCTGCTGGCCGCCAGTGCCTGCTGCTGCCCGGCGACCTGGCACAGAAACAGCATTGCCATGACATCGTCGACAAGACCGTGGCGCAGTTTGGTCGCATCGATATCCTGGTCAACAATGCCGCGTTCCAGATGGCCCATGAAAGCCTGGACGACATTGACGACGATGAATGGGTAAAGACCTTCGATACCAACATCACCGCCATTTTCCGCATCTGCCAACGCGCTTTGCCCTCGATGCCAAAAGGCGGCTCGATCATCAACACCAGCTCGGTCAACTCTGACGACCCGTCACCCAGCTTGTTGGCCTATGCGGCCACCAAAGGGGCCATTGCCAATTTCACTGCAGGCCTTGCGCAATTGCTGGGCAAGCAGGGCATTCGCGTCAATAGCGTCGCGCCCGGCCCGATCTGGACACCGCTGATACCGGCCACCATGCCTGATGAGGCGGTGAGAAATTTCGGTTCCGGTTACCCGATGGGGCGGCCGGGTCAACCTGTGGAGGTGGCGCCAATCTATGTCTTGCTGGGGTCCGATGAAGCCAGCTACATCTCGGGTTCGCGCTACGCCGTGACAGGGGGCAAACCTATTCTGTGAAAGTGCTGCCGGGGCCTGCTGACGCGGGCCTCGGTGCCACATCGAGGAAGAGGAAGAAGAGCTCTTCCCCACCGCGAAAAAACTGCTCGGAAAAGACCAACTGGAAGAGCTGGGGCTCGCCATGCAAGCCCAGAAAAAACTGCTGAAGGGTGAGCAACGGGCCGCGTGAATCAAAGGCGCCAGGCCAGGTCGGGCACGATCGACCCGCCCTGGTGCCATGGGTTAATGTTGGGGACTCGCTTCGATGGAGAGCTGGATCGACTTGCTGGAGTGGCCGGCCATGCTGGTCACAGTGGTGGCAGCCTGGTGCATCGGGTCGCACCGCCCAGGACGGCGCATGGTGGGCTTCTGCTGTTTTATCGCCAGCAACATACTGTGGTCAGTCTGGGGGTGGCATGCCCAGGCCTGGGCTTTGATTGTGCTGCAGCTTGTGTTGTGCGTCATGAACCTGAGGGGATGGCGCAAGAATAAAAGCGCTTCAACGAAAGCGCAGGTCACACTTGCCGAGCATCCCTTCGCACCGCCTGAGGAGGGACGCCAAACCCACGGATGAACACCTCGCGCATGTGCCGGCGATCCCTGAACCCGGTTTCCTTGGCCACCACCTCCAGGCTGTGCCGGCTCTGCTCGATCATCAGCCGGGCAGCCTCGAGCCGCAGGCCCTCGATGGCCTTGGCGGGTGATTGCCCGGTCTCGGCAGTGAATACACGGGTGAACTGCCGAGGGCTCAGGTGCGCCACCTGGGCCAGCTCCTCCACGCTCAATGGGCGGCTGAGGTGCACGCGCGCGTAATCCAGCGCGCTCTGGATACGGTCAGTCCTGGGCGACAGCGACAACAACTCGGAATGTTGGGACTGCCCACCAGAACGGCGTTGATGCATGACCATCTTGTGCGCCACCGACCTGGCTATCTCGTTGCCCAGATCCTTTTCCACCATGCCCAGGGCCATGTCCAGGGCGGCGGTCATGCCGGCGGACGTCCATATCGACCCATCGACGATGAAGATCCGGTCTTCCTCGACGTCGATCTTCGGATGTAACTCACGCAACTTGTTCGCGTAGGCCCAGTGGGTTGTAGCACGCCGCCCATCCAGCACCCCGGCCTGCGCCAGTACGAAACAGCCGGTGCAAAGGCCCGCAGTGCGCCGCGCAGCGTCGACGAAGCCCCGCACGCTGGCCAGCACCTCTTCACCGGGCGGCGTCAACGGCGTCAGCGTACCCGTCACCATCCAGGTGTCGGCTAGGCCAGGGGCGGCCAAAGGCAGCGTCTCGACAGACACCCCCTGCGAGGAGCGCACCGTACCGCCACCGACAGAGAAGTTCTCGAGCCTGTAAACCGCTTTGCCGGCGACGATGTTGGCAAACTCGAACACGGTTTGCGTTGCCAGGGACATGATCTGAAAGCCTTCGGTTAACAAATAGCCGACCCGGTGCATGGTTGAACCTCACTGAGCAATGTCCTGAAACACTACCATATACGTCCTTTAAGACAATAACCATCTTCTGCATCATGGCTCCACCCACTCAAAGCAACGGAGTATCACCATGGCACAGGCATTCAAAGGCACCGCGCTTGTCACCGGCGCTTCCACCGGCATCGGTTCGCTCTACGCAGAGCAGTTGGCACGCCGCGGTTATGACTTGGTACTGGTGGCCCGCAACCGGGAACGCCTCAACGCATTGGCGGGCCGGCTCACTACCGAAACCCGGCAGAATGTGGAAGTGTTCCCGGCCGACCTGGCCAATACAGATGACCTTGCCAAGGTAGAACGCAAACTGCGCGAAGATGCCAGCATCAGCATGCTGGTGAACAACGCCGGCATCGGCACCCATACCAGCCTGCTGGAAAGCGATGTCGAGCGCATGGCCGAAATGATCAGCCTGAACGTGACCGCCCTCACCCGCCTGACCTATGCGGCTGTACCTGGCTTTGTGGCGCGTGAGCGGGGGGCGATCATCAATATCTCGTCCATCGTCAGCCTGGCGCCAGAACTGCTCAACGGCGTCTACGGCGGCAGCAAGGCGTACGTCACTGCGTTCACCCAGTCCTTGAACAAGGAGTTGGCAGGCAAGGGGGTGCAGGTGCAGGCGGTACTGCCCGGGGCCACCGCCACTGACTTCTGGCAAATCGGCGGCTTACCGGTCGAAAACCTCGACCCCGGCATCGTGATGTCGGCCCAGGACTTGGTGGACGGTGCGCTGCAGGACTTCGACAACGGGGTGCTGATCTCCTTGCCGTCAATGCAAGATCTGCAAGCCTTCGACCAATACGAAGCTGCCCGCCAGGCCTTGTTCGGCCAATTATCCAGCAACCAGCTTGCACCGCGGTACAGCGCCAGCTGACGGTTGCGCGTGAGGCGCTTACGCTTGGTAACGAGCGCCTCACACCATTTTCACTGAAGGAGAGAAAGTCTTGCGCTATTTGGCCAGTTTATCGCCTTAATCGAAACGACTAGCCTGAGCTCACTTTTCCCCTACCCAAGAGGTTGCGCCAATGAAGGCTGTCGTTTACACCCAACCCGGTTTGCCGATCCAGGACCCGCAGTCGTTGTATGACGCGCAGTTGCCCGAACCCAAGACGGGAGCCCGGGATCTGCTGGTCGAGGTAAAGGCCATTGCTGTCAACCCGGTCGACACGAAAATCCGCGCGAGCCGCGGCGGTGAGCAACCACAGGTTCTCGGCTGGGATGCGGTTGGCGTTGTTCGCGAGGTTGGGCCAGAAGTCACGCTGTTCCAACCTGGCGATGAGGTTTTCTACGCCGGTGCCATCGACCGTGCTGGCAGCTACAGCGAGCGCCATGTGGTGGACGAGCGTATCGTCGGACACAAGCCCCGCAGCCTGGACAACGCCAGTGCCGCAGCCCTGCCCCTCACCTCCATCACCGCATGGGAGCTGCTGTTCGACCGCCTGGGTGTTGAAGAAAACGGGGGCCAGGGCCAAAGCCTTCTGGTGATCGGAGCCGCCGGCGGGGTGGGCTCGATCTTGGTCCAGCTCGCCAGCAAACTCACACAGCTGGTTGTCATCGGCACCGCTTCAAGGCCTGAAACCCAGGCCTGGGTCAAGGAACTGGGGGCACATCATGTCATCGATCACACCAAACCGATCCCCCATCAACTGGAAGCGCTCAAGTTGAACCCGGTCGATCATGTGATCAGCCTGACCCATACCGACACCTACCTCCCCCAACTGGTAGAAGTGCTTCGTCCACAAGGCAAGCTCGCGCTGATCGACGACCCGGCACAACTGGATGTCATGCCGCTCAAGCGCAAATCCCTTTCCCTGCACTGGGAGCTCATGTTCACCCGTTCGCTGT
Source organism: Pseudomonas sp. VEM90 (assembly GCF_054611535.1). Taxonomy (NCBI): domain Bacteria; kingdom Pseudomonadati; phylum Pseudomonadota; class Gammaproteobacteria; order Pseudomonadales; family Pseudomonadaceae; genus Pseudomonas; species Pseudomonas sp. VEM90. The sequence continues at coordinate 91,069 of NZ_JBTRAR010000001.1, forward strand.
ACCAGACCGAGGACATGATCAAGCAGCATCAACTACTCGATCGCATTTCACAGCTGGTCGATGATGGGGTGCTCAAGACCACCCTCGGCGAGCACTACGGCACCATCAACGCCGAGCACCTCAAACGCGCTCACGCCTTGATCGAGAGCGGGAAAGCACGCGGCAAGATTGTTCTGGAAGGTTTCTGATCGCGTTCCGGTTCCGAGGCAAGGCTCAGCTTTCATGACCACCCCGGACTCCGCCTCGCGAATGCACAAGCCGTGAACCATCACCTGAAAGGAACGTTTCACGGCGGCTGCCGGCATCCTCAAGGCTTTACAGTGCGCCCTTTTTTCCACTGCGCCCTGGAAACACCTTCAGAGTAACCGGTGACACCGATCGCTACCTGCTGAATGCGGCCGCCATGCTGAAGGAAGGCCTCGACCTGCTCGCAGATGCGCACATGGGCTTTTTGGGCCGCGTTGGGGTACGTCTGGGACATGTTGGCATCTCGGTTATGAGCCACTGAACGACAGTCACCCGAGCAGGCACTATACACCCTGCATTGCCATCAGGGCCTGAAGCCTGCCAAAACCCTGCTTTTGTCGACCGGAGGGGCCATGGCCATGCCGGGCTGCATGTGCCCACGCCCAAGAATGCTTGCCTGAACATATGGTAATACGTATATTCGGTTTTCCATATGTTCAGGCGCACCCATGATCACTCCGCCCGATGTCTTCAAGAGCCTCTCTGACGAAACCCGCGCTCGCGCGACCCTGCTTATCGCCAGCCTGGGCGAACTGTGCGTCTGCGAACTGATGTGCGCGCTGGACGACAGCCAGCCCAAGATCAGTCGCCATCTGGCACAGCTGCGCAGCAATGGCATGCTGCTGGACCGCCGTCAGGGCCAGTGGGTGTATTACCGCCTGAATCCGGAGCTGCCTTCCTGGGTTCACGACATGCTGCAGGTCACCTTGCAGGCCAATTCGCAATGGCTGGCAGACAACGCCCTTCGGCTGAAGAACATGGACGGTCGCCCCGTTCGTGATTCGGTCTGCTGCTGAACATCACCAAGCGAGATATTCATGCTGCCCGCCATTGCTGTCTTTGTGTTCACCCTCATATTGGTCATCTGGCAGCCCAAGGGGCTCGGGGTTGGCTGGAGCGCCGCGCTAGGCGCCCTCATCGCCCTGGCTGCAGGCGTAGTTTCCCTGCATGACATCCCTGCCGTATGGGCCATTGTCTGGAACGCCACCGCCACGTTCATCGCGGTCATCATCATCAGCTTGCTGCTGGATGAGGCGGGTTTCTTCGAATGGGCAGCATTGCATGTAGCGCGCTGGGCAAACGGCGGCGGCTACCGCCTGTTCGCCTTCTGCGTACTGCTCGGCGCCGCTGTATCGGCCCTGTTCGCCAACGACGGTGCGGCGCTGATCCTCACCCCCATCGTCATGTCGATGCTGCTCGCGCTGCGCTTTTCGCCTGCAGCGACACTGGCCTTTGTCATGGCAGCAGGCTTCATTGCCGACACGGCAAGCCTGCCGCTGGTGGTCTCCAACCTGGTCAACATCGTTTCGGCCGACTACTTCGGCCTGGGCTTCGCCGAATACGCATCGGTGATGGTGCCGGTGAATATCGCCAGCGTGGCGGCTACCCTGCTGGTGCTATTTCTGTACTTCCGTCGTGATATCCCCAAGCAGTACGCGCTCGATGCGCTGAAGGCGCCGAGCGAGGCAATTCACGACCACGCCACCTTCAAAGTCGGTTGGTGGGTGCTGCTGGTGTTGCTTGCAGGCCTGTTCGCACTGGAACCTCTGGGTATCCCGATCAGTGCGGTGGCCGCCGTCTGTGCCGTAATCCTCTTTGCCGTGGCCGCTCGCGGTCACCGCATCTCAACCCGTCGCGTGTTGCGGGAAGCGCCGTGGCAGGTGGTGATCTTTTCTCTGGGCATGTATCTGGTGGTGTACGGCCTGAAGAACGCCGGCCTTACCGACATGCTCACCCAGCTGCTGGACTGGCTTGCCGGGCAGGGACTGTGGAGCGCGGCCATTGGCACCGGGTTGATCTCCGCACTGCTGTCCTCAGTCATGAACAACATGCCCAGCGTGCTGATCGGCGCATTGTCGATCCAGGCCAGCGGCGCAGAGGGCCTGGTACGTGAGGCGATGATCTACGCCAACGTCATCGGCTGCGACCTCGGCCCGAAGATCACCCCGATCGGCAGCCTCGCCACGCTGCTTTGGCTGCATGTGCTGGCGCGTAAAGGCATGCGCATCACCTGGGGTTACTACTTCAAGGTCGGCCTGCTGCTCACGGTACCGGTTTTGCTGATCACCCTTTCTGCTCTGGCACTGCGCCTGAGCCTCTGACGTTCGCCCCCCAGCGGAGGAGCCCTCCATGCGAGTCCTGTTCATGTGCACGGCCAACAGCTGCCGCAGCATCCTTTCCGAAGCAATGTTCAACCACCTGGCACCGCCCGGTTTCGAGGCAGTCAGCGCTGGCAGCTTCCCCAAGGGCCAGGTGTTGCCACGCAGCCTGAGCACGTTGCAGCAGGCCAATATCTCGACCGAGGGCCTGAGCAGCAAAGGCAACGATGCGTTCGAGGGCACCCCGCCAGACATCGTCATCACCGTCTGCGACAAGGCCGCAGGCGAAGCCTGCCCGGTGTATTTCGGCCCTGCGCTGAAGTCACATTGGGGGCTGGAAGACCCGTCCGATGTCGTGGGTGACGAAGCTACGGTCGATGCGGCTTTCCGGGCCACACTGGCCCGCATCGAATCTCGCTGCCAGGCCTTCTTCGCGCTGCCGTTCGATCACCTCGACCGCGAGCAGCTCAAGCACGCGCTGGATCGCATCGGCTCGCTTTGAACAGGAAGAAAACATGTCCGAGCAACTGCCTAACCTCGACCTCACGCTGTTCGACCTGCCGCCTTCGGCAACCCCGACCTGCGAACACAAACCTCGCATCCTGCTGCTGTACGGGTCTACCCGAGAACGCTCCTTCAGTCGCTTGCTGGTAGAAGAAGCCGCGCGTCTGCTGGAGCACTTCGGTGCCGAAACCCGCACCTTCGACCCGTCGGGCCTGCCGCTGCCTGACGATGTACCCGTGGAGCATCCCAAGGTGCAGGAGCTGCGTGAACTGGTGCAATGGTCAGAAGGCCAGGTGTGGTGCTCGCCGGAGCGCCATGGGGCGATGTCTGCAGTGTTCAAGGCACAGATTGACTGGATTCCCTTGGCGCTGGGGGCATTGCGCCCCACCCAAGGCAAGACCCTGGCCGTGATGCAGGTGTGCGGCGGCTCGCAGTCGTTCAACGTGGTCAACCAGTTGCGCGTGCTGGGCCGCTGGATGCGGATGTTCACCATCCCGAACCAGTCTTCGGTACCCAAGGCTTATCTGGAGTTCGACGATGCTGGGCGGATGAAGCCATCGCCCTACTACGATCGCGTGGTTGATGTCATGGAGGAGCTGGTAAAGTTCACCGTCCTGCTACGCGACCGCCAGGCATTCCTGGTGGATCGCTATTCGGAGCGCAAGGAAAGCGCCGAGCAGCTATCTGAGCGGGTCAATCAGCGATCAATCTGAAGCAAAGGTGATTCAGGACAGTGGAAACGACAAGCTAGCGGCCAGCCCGCCAGCGGCTCTGTTTTCAAGACGTACCTGCCCACCCATGCGGTCGATGATCGTCGCGACGATGGAGAGCCCAAGGCCAGCACCATTTTGGCTATTGCGGCTATAAAAGCGCTCGAATACACGAGAAAGGCTCTCCTCATCGATACCCGTCCCTTCATCCTCGACGACCAGTTCGACGCTGCTGTCCAGGCGCTTCAGTGACACGGCTATCCGCCCCCCAGGCGGTGAATGTTCTACCGCGTTGGACACCAGGTTCTGTAGCGCAATGCCCAGCGCGCCGGCGTCGATCTGCAGGTGGTGGTCCCCTTCGTCGATGTCCAGCGAGGGTTCCAGGCCACGGTCCAGTATCCATGGGGTCAGTTCAGCCAGGGTTTCGGTGACGACCTCGGCCAGGTCGACCCGGGTGCTGGCTCGCTGCCCCAGTCTTGGCTCGACGCGGGCCAATGTCAGCAACTGGTTGACCACCCGTGTCAACCGATCGACCCCGCCCACAAGAAAGCCCAGGGCTTTCTGGCGCTCGGCATCATTGCTGGCGGCCAGCGCGTTCTGCGCGTGCAGCCGCAGTACGGCCAGAGGCGTACGCATTTCGTGGGCAGCATCGGCAATGAAGCGATGTTCACGCCGCAGCAGATCGTCGATCTGCGCCAGCAAGCGATTGATGGCGGCCTGCATGGGCTCCAGTTCAGTGGGAAGCGGTACCAGTTGCAGCGGCTCCAGCGAATCGGCATGGCGTCTGCGGATGACATTGGCCATGTTCTGCAGTGGCCTCAGCCCCCAGCCGATCGCAGCCCACACCAGCAGTGCCAACGCCAGGCTGCCAAGCAGGAACGGGAACAGCGTGTGGCGAACGATGCGGTCGATCAGGTCGTAGCGCACATCATCACGTTCACCCACCCAGATAAGCCAGTGTTTTTCCGGCACCGGCAAAACGAAGCCGCGCCATTGTTCACCGCCACTGGAAAAGTCGTAGAACCCTGGAGCAGTGGGTGGTGGGTCGATTGGCGGCGCACTGGGTGTATGCACCAGCAACGCCATGCCTTCCCCCCAGACCTGGAACGCCAGTTTGCTTTCGTAAGGGTGCCCCACCTGATGGCGCCCTGCTTTGCCCAAGGCGTCATTGAAGGCCTGATAAAGCGCATCACGCGAGCCCTCTTGTACCGGCATGCTCATGACGCCTTGCAGCAAACGCGCGTTCTGGGCCAGGTGCGCGTCATACACCTCGTTAATTTCGTGGCTGCTGTCGTGGTAGTTATAGAGCGCGAGCAAGCCGGTACCGAGCAGCAGCAAGAGCATCACGCGCCACAGCGTGCGCTGGCGAAGCGAGGTCATGCCTTGACCTCGACCAGATAGCCAATGCCGCGCACCGTGCGAATCAGGCCGTTGAACAGCTTCTTGCGCAGGTGGTAGATGTTCACCTCCAGCGTGTTGCTCTCCGGCTCTTCATCCCAGCCATACAGCAGCTGAGTCAGGCGCTCACGCGTGAATACCTTGCCGGGCTGTGCCAGCAGCTCATGCAACAGCACATACTCTTTGGGGGTGAGCACAACCTCGACGCCGTTGTATTGCACTTGCTGGGTGGTCGGGTCCAGGCTGACCCCGGCATGCTCGATCAGCACCTTGGCGCGCCCGACGCTGCGCCGCAGCAAGGCGCGCAAGCGTGCCTTGAGCTCGTTGAGGTCGAAAGGCTTGACCAGGTAATCATCGGCGCCGGCATCCAGGCCGGCAATGCGATCATCGAGGGCATCCCGTGCGGTGAGGATCAGCACCGGCAAACTGTCGCCGCCGGCGCGTAACCGCCTGAGTAGCTCGAGGCCATCCATACGGGGCAATCCAAGATCCAGGATCACCAGGTCGAAGGTCTCGTGCTGCAACGCATGCAAGCCACTGACACCGTCGCGCAACCAGTCGAGGGTGTAGCCCTCCTGGCGCAAGCCGTCGCAGATCCCTTCCCCCAGCGCGATGTCATCCTCAACCAGCAACAGCCGCATGTTCAGTCCTGTTTGTCCTTGATGGCCTTGAGTAAAGCATCGATATCGGCACGCCGGCCCTGGTCAGCCAACTCACGCCCCGGCCGGGGCGGGGCCTGCAAGGCTTTCTGCAGGGCTGCGGTAGCTTCAGGGTAGCGCTTCTGCCGATACAGATGATCAGCCCAGAAATAGTTGCTGTCGATACCGTTGGGGTTGATCTGCAAGGCTTTGCGCAGCATCTTGTCGGCCATTTCGGCATCACCGAAACCGATAGGCCAGCCGGGCACCTGGTCATACAGCGTGCCCAGGCTGGTGTAGGCCGAACCCTGCAGGGCGTTGGGGTCCAGCTTCATGGCCTGCTCCAGGCTGGCTTTCGCCGCCTTGACCTTGCCCAGTGCACTGAGGCCACCCGTCGCCCCCGCCCAACTGCTGTTGATGATGCCCTCCCAAATCAAGGGTTCAGGTGTGCCGGGATACTGATGAACAAATGTTGCTGCATCGCCTGCCAGCTTTTCGAAGGCGTCGGCACGCTTGTCCTTGGGCATTTGGTACTGAATCTGCGCCCAGCGCTTCTGCAAATCGCTCAGGCGCTGGCTGCCTGCCTGGTCCAAAGCCCAGGTGAAGGGTGCGAATGCCAGCAAGCTGGCAATGAACAGACGCTTCATTTGTTCGACTCCTTGGAATGGCTGCCGATATAGCGGCGAATGACAGGCAGTTGCTTGCGCAGTGCACGATCGACCATGCCCGGCAACATGCCGTTGATACGCACGAAGAGCTTTTCCGGCCACCCCAGATAAAGCTCGGTGCGCTCGGATTGCACCGCCTGAAGCACAGCACGAGCGACGTCCGCAGGGTCGTCCATGCCAACTTTCAGCGCTTGATTAAGCGCAGTCGCAGCGCTGCTGTTCATTGTTGTGCGGGTCGCCCGGGGGGCGGCATACAGCACGTTCACCGTGGTATCGGCCAACTCGCGGCGCAGCGCTTCCGAAAAACCACGCAGCGCAAACTTGCTGGCGCAGTAGGTGGCGTAGCCGGGGTAGCCGATCGAGCCATAGGTTGACCCGACATTGACCACCAACGCCTTGGGCTGAGCGCGCAGCAACGGCAGGCAGGCGCGTGTCAGTTGCAAGGGCGCCTTCAGATTGATGTCCAATAGCTCGTCCAGCGCATGCTCATCCAGCTGGTCGAGCAGAGCGAAGCGATTCACGCCAGCCGCGTTGATCAGCACATTGACAGCCCCCATCTCGCGTGCCCGCTCGATGACGTGTTCGCGCCCTGACGGGCTGCGCAGGTCGGCTTCCTGCCAGCGCAGCCGGTCGGGGTACCGATTCATCAGGCCAGCCAGCTTGCCCATATGCCGGCTGACCGCCAACACTTGGGCACCGGCAGCGCAGAGCTGTTCAGCCAGTTCCAGGCCTATGCCCCCACTGGCGCCGGTGAGGATCACCACGGACTCAGCCAAACGCATGGTGCACCTCTTGCTGCCCGGCACGCGGCAAGCCCTGGAACATCTCGGTATACAAGCGGTAGACGACCTTGGCCGCGTGGAGGACGGCCTGCTGGTCACCGGCATCGTCGAGACGGTCCATCAACTGTTTGTAAGTCACCATGTGGTCCTGATCGAGCGCACCGTGCGAGCTAAGGTAGCTGAACGCCTGGTCAGGCAGTGCCAATGTGTTCTGGATAACGCCCGCCGCCTGGGTGGCAAGGGCGATGCTGGTGCCTTCGAGCACGTTGACCATGCCGAACAACCCGACCGGGTTGCCGCGGGCGATCAGGTCGTACAGGTAGGCGACCATCAGCTCGATGGATTGCACCGGCTGGCCATCGCGCACGGCCTCCCAGTCACCGCCGCACGCTTTGATGTCGTTGAGGATCCACTGCTCGTGGCCGTATTCCTCCTCGATGTATTCGCAGACCGCGCCGCGCAGCCACTCCAGCCGTAGCGGCAATCGTGCGCCACAGGCCATCATCAGCGGCACGGTATGGCGCACATGGTAATAAGCCTGAGTCAGGAACGCGACGTAGCTGTCCAGGCTGACCTGGCCGGCCAGGGCCTCGCGGATCACCGGTACGGCGAACAGCGCCTGACGCTCTTGGGCGGTTTGTACTTGCAGGGTGTCGAAAAAGGACATTGTGAGCCTCACAACGAGATGTCGGATAACAGGGTGTGGTAACGCTGCAAGATCGCCTCACGTCGCGGGCGGCCATTGGCAGTCAGGGTTTCGTCAAGCGTGCTCAGAGGCACAGGTAAACGGCGCCAGGCATGCACCCGGGCGTAATCGGGCAACCGCACGTTGCATTGCTGTACGGCCTGTTCGATGGCCTCGTCGCTGATGCCGGGATCCAGTGGCCAGAGCAAGGCAAGGTTGTTTGGCAGGGCTTCGCCATGCACGAAAGCCTGGGCGATCACGCCACTTTGGCTCAGCTCGGCTTCCACCCACTCCGGGTTGACGTTGCGCCCGAAGCTGGTAATGAACTGGTGCTTCTTGCGGCCATCCAGATACAGGTAGCCATCCTCATCGAGGTGGCCTACATCGCCTGTTGCCCACCACTGCCCGGTTACAGGCGGCTCTCCCAGGTAGCCCAGCAATATCGAGCCGGCCACCAGGACTTCGCCATCGTCGGCGATGCGCACCTGCACATGCGGCAACGGCTTGCCAACGCTCCCCGGGCGTACAGCCCCTGTGCGGTTGAGCGCCACTACCGAGGCGCACTCGGACAAGCCGTAACCTTCGAACACCGGCAAACCGACCGCCTCGGCCCGCGCGAGCAGGCTTGGCGATACCCGAGCACCGCCTACCGCCACCAAACGCAGTGGGCCGACCCGCATCAGCCCACGCTCGATCGCTGTCACCAACCCCATCAGCAACTGCGGCACAAGGATCAGGCTTTGCGCCCCACTGAGGGCGATTGCGCCCAGCAGGCGCTTGAAGTCGACCTGGCTTGCCCCACCCATCCCCAACTGCTGCTGTGGATAGAGCTGCACACAAGCGCCAGCCATGAGCGCGGCGTAGACGCCCAGGTTTTCCAGCAAAACGCCCAGTGGCAGTACCGCCAGGTATCGCTGCGGCTCGGCTGGGCGGCTGGCGGCCTCCAGCTCATGCGCCACACGCAGCATGGTTTCAGCGCTCAGGCACACGCCTTTGGGCGTACCGGTGCTACCGGAGGTGTAAGTGATCTTGGCAGTGCCCTCAGGCAGCGCCGGGGCGACAACACGGTCACGCAGCCAGACATTAGCTGGTGCCTGCCGGTCAAAGCCAAGCGCAGTGAGCTGATCAGCCCACTGCGCCTCGCACACCACCGCCGTGACTCCGCTTTGCTGCAAGCAGTGCTGGAACTGGGCTGCGCTGAAAAACGGCGGCACTGTCACACTGGCGCGTTCGGCGAACAGCGCCGCCAGATCCCAGAATAGCGCTTCGGGCCCGTTATCCAGCACCACGGCGAAGGTTCCCGCAGGTTGGTTGCGCAGGCTGGCCGCGCGAGATTCGACTTCGTCGAGCAGTTGCTGGTAGGTGTAACACTGCGCATCTCCCTGGACGGCCACGGCGTCAGGATGTTCCAGGGCGTGTTGGCGCAACAGTGCCTGAAAGGCTGTCAGTTCATGCCGCATGGCCGGTCTCCAGGGCTAACATGGGAAACCCAAGCCGCTCGAACATGCCCGCCTGCTTCAGGGCATCGAAGCCAAAGCCTATGTTGCCGGCAAATACCTGGGGGCGCTGGTCGTAGTAGGTCCCCCATTGGTCCACTTGGCCCTGCAGGCGCGCAGGATCCGCTGAGGCCAGAACAGTGGGCACCAGCCCCAGTCGCCGGAAACTGTTGAACAGTGTCGCGGCGCCCGTGAATGCCACCCACTCCAAACCGCGCATGGCCAGCAACCACGTCACGGCGATGATCATTATTCGAGCGTTGCCGGCGCTGAGCGAGGCCAGGTTGCCTACTTCTACCATGCAGTTGCGATCCGCCGAGGCACCGGTTACCCGTGAAACAGCAGATTCCAGAGGCTCGTCCAGATACCGCTCAAGGAAGAGCGGCCCTTCGCTGGCAGGTCGCATGCCTGCCGCCGCGATCAGGCGACCGTGGCTACCCTGCAAGGCAAGCAGTTCCGGCAGGTAATGCTGCACATCCGCCTGGTGCACGCTGGCAAAGCGCTCGTGTATGAAGTGCTCCAGCTCGCCGCGCCCTTGATCGCCGCTGAGGTTGAGAGAAAGATGCGCCTGATGATCGACATGGCTACCGATGGGTAACGGAAGCAAACTGTGCCATTGATGAGACTGAGTCATGAAGTTTCCCCCGCCTAGGTGCGACGAAGGGAATTATCGGGGCCGAATCTGAATGCAATCTGAAGTCGGCTACTGTCGGAACGCCTTAGCCCGGCGCTCGTTCATGTGCTGCATTCACTATGATCGAGCACGACGCGTACCCAGCTCGATCCAGACGGGCGCATGGTCGCTGGCCTTGGCCTCGTTGCGCACCCATGCATCGACACCCGCCCGTTTCAAATAAGGCGCAAGCTCGTGGTTGAGCAACAGGTGATCGATTCGCAGCCCGGCATTGCGGGCCCAGTGGTTACGGAAATAGTCCCAGAAGGTGTAGACACGCTCGTCCGGGTACAGATGGCGTATGGCATCGAGCCAGCCCTGGTCTAGCAGTCGTTGGTAACACGCTCGCGACTCGGGCTGCAGCAGTGCGTCCTTCAGCCAGGAACGCGGGTTGTAGATATCCATGTCGGTGGGCACGACATTGAAATCCCCTGCCAGCAGCGTGGGGTGGCCACTTTCATAGAGGCTGCGCGCATGCTGGATCAGGCATTCGAACCAGTGCAGCTTGTAATCGAACTTGGGCCCGGGCTGCGGGTTGCCGTTCGGCAGGTAGAGACAAGCGACCAACACCCCGTGTGCAGCGGCTTCCAGATAGCGGCTCTGGCTGTCCTCTTCCATGCCGGGCAAACCGCGGCGAACCTCGTGCGGATCGCTGCCCCGCACCAGAATGGCCACGCCGTTCCATGACGGTTGCCCATGATGAAGGCTGCCATAGCCTGCCGCCTCCAGCTCCGCACGAGGGAACTGCTGATCGGCCGCCTTCAGCTCCTGCAGGCAGGCGATGTCAGGTTGCTCCCGCTCCAGCCAGGCCAGCAGCGCCGGCAAACGGCTGCGGATGCCATTGATGTTGAAGGTGGCAATCTTCAGCGCTTTCATGCGTCCGGGTCGCTCACATGGGCCTGCACGGCATCTTCCAGCGCGCGGATGTGCGCCTCAGCGGCCAGCGCCTTGAGCGCCAACCAGTCGTCCCAATCGATGGCACCGTCGTCGCGCAGGGCCTCGGCTGTGCGAAGCAGTTCATGGTGGTAGGCATCCGGTGACGCGCGCCGGTAACTGATGTCGTCGTACTGGGCGTACCAGGCTTCAAGCGCGGCAATGTTGCGTTCGATGCTCATGAAAGCGTCCTCGCTGTACCCTTTGCTTGTCAGAACCTGGGCACAGCGCGACGTTCAATCAGGGCGTCACTGAAAGTAATGGGGATACAGCGCCATGTCGCTCTCCAGCTTGTCCGCATCCGCTGCCCTCTTGCGCACTTCGGCATAAAAAAGCTGGCACTGGTTCTGAAACCTGGTGAAATCGCGGTTGGCAGCTTCAATGGCACTGCTCAGGTCGCTCCCCTCAAGGCCCTCGACAAGTCGCTGTGACGAGGTATACGCCTGCCAGCAGGCTTCAACCTGCTGCAGCCCCTTTGCAAGGTTCTCGGTGTCGATAGTCGCCATTGCTGCACCCTCTTTGGACCGACCCTGGTCCGTCAGTGTGAATCGCCAGAGCGACGATAACGGGATGAAGCCTGTAATGACGCGCTTCGGCTGAGAGCGTAGACCATTCCAGCGCAGATCACGCAGGGTCAACGCAGATAGTCCTGAACCCACTTCACCCAGCAATCAGCGCCAATCTTCACCAAGGCATCATTGAAATCGTAGTGGGGGTTATGCACCGAGCAACCATGGAACTCGCCCGTGCCATTGCCCAGCATGAAGTAACAGCCAGGCCGCGCCTGCAACATGTAGGCAAAGTCTTCGGTGCCCATGACCTTCTTCGGCATCTTGTCCAGCAGCGCGCCGTCGGCGAACAGCGGCCTCAGGCTGTCACGCAGCAACGCGCTTTCGTGATCGCTGTTGCACAAGGCGGGCGCCAGTTGGGTGAATTGCACCTCGATCTCCACGCCATAGCTTTCTGCGTGCCCCTTGGCCAGGGCGTCAATGCGGCTGTTGATCTTCTGCTGGGTCTGGGCCGTGTCGGTGCGCACGCTCAGCAACATGCAGGCCTCGTCAGGGATGATGTTGTAGACAGTGCCGGCCTGGATCATGCCGATGCTGATCACGGCGTAGTCCTCGACGCTGAGGTTGCGCGACTTGATGGTCTGGATGCCACTGATCAGGCTGTTCAACGCCATCACCGGGTCTACCGACAGTTCCGGCATCGCACCATGCCCGCCTTTACCGGTAATCCGAATGCTGACACGTTCGGAAGACGCCATGGTGGGCCCCGCCTGCACCACGCACGTGCCCACCGGCAGGCCGGGCATGTTATGCAGCGCATACACCGAGTCGCACGGAAAGCGCTCGAACAGGCCGTCGTCGATCATCGCCTTGGCCCCCGCCAGGCCTTCCTCGTCGGGCTGGAATATCACGTTCAACGTCCCGTTGAACTGGCGTGTAGCCGCCAGTTGCGCAGCGGCTGCCAGCAGGATCGCGGTATGCCCGTCATGACCACAGGCATGCATGCGGCCGGGAATCTTGCTGGCATGCGCAAACGCATTCTTTTCGCCCATGGGCAGTGCGTCCATGTCTGCGCGTAAACCGATGCTGCGCGGACTGTCCCCCACTTTCAGCACGCCGACCACTCCATGCCCGCCCACATTGCGATGCACTTCATAGCCCAAAGCTTGCAGCTTGTCGGCTACCAGGGCCGCTGTATCGGGGGTGTCGCCGCCAATTTCCGGCGCAGCGTGGATCTGCCGGCGCAGCATGACGAACTCATCCAGCTCGGCGGCTGAGCCCGGTGTTTGATTGCTCTGCAAAATACCCATGTCACTCGCATCCTTTGTTTTCAGGGAAGTATCTGAGGCAGGCCAGGCTGACAACGCCGCCGGCCAGCAGGAAGTAGGCTGGCGCCAACGGCGTGCCCAGCGCTGCAATCAGCCAGGTGGCCACCAACGGCGAAAAACCACCGAACAGGGTCACACCCAGGCTGTAGCTGACCGAGGTGCCGAAGGAGCGCCTGGCCTTCGGGAAGCCCTCCATGATCAGCGCGAAGAACGCACCGGCACCGATGCAGGTCGGCAAGATCAGGATCGCCACGCCCATCATGGCCAGGCCCATGTGCTGCACGTGCCCAAGCAGATAGAACACGGGCAGGGTCAACACCACCGGCGCGGCGACCGTCCACACCAGCAGGCGTTTTCTGAGCTGATACTTGTCGGCGAATTTACCGGCCAACGGGCAGATGACTGCCATGCAGCCGCTACTGATACAGGCAATTGCCATCGCGCTGCCGGATGGGTAATGCAAGGCCGTGGTCAGGTAGGTCGGCATGTAGAACACGAACAGGTACATGCCAATGGTCGAGCTGGCCATCAGGCCGATGCCTTGGGCGATGCGTTTGAGCAGTTCGGCATCCAGCCCCTGCTCTGCCTTCTGCGCCGGTGCGGCCTCATGGGTTTCCGGCAACCGTGTGCGTATATACCAACCGACCGGCCCGATCAGCAGGCCGAAGATGAACGGTATGCGCCATCCCCAGCTTTCCAGCGCGGAAGGGTCGAGCAACTGGCTGAGGGCCAGGCCAAAGCCGGCCCCCACCAAGGCGGCATAGCCCTGGCTGGCAGCCTGCCAGCTGACGCTCTGGCAGCGATTGCCGACCGCACTGGATTCCATCAGGAACACCGACGCGGTACCGACCTCCCCGCCTGCCGACATGCCCTGGATCAGCCGACCGGTCACCAGCAGCAACGTGGCGAAAATCCCGATCTGTGAATACGTGGGCGCAAAGGCAATCATTGCGGTGCCCAGGGTCATCAGCCCGATGGTCAGGCTCAAAGCGGCCTTGCGTCCATGCCGGTCCGCATAGCGACCGATGACCATCGCCCCGACCGGGCGCATCAGAAAACCGACGCCAAAAGTGGCCAGCGACATCAACAACGACGCCATGGCCGAGTCGGAGGGAAAGAAATGCTTGCCGATCAGTACAGCGAAGAAGCTGTAGATCGTGAAGTCGTACATTTCCAGCGCATTGCCCAGCGAGCAGGCGACCAAGGTTTTACGGGAGGACGACACCTGCGCGGCTGAATGCGCACCTTTTTGCAGGCTCGGCGATGTGGGTAGCGGTCTGATCATTGTTATCTCCGTTGGCAAATCGCGGCGTGCAGCGAATATCAGCCAATCGGGCACTCAATACACTTGCGCTTTCGGCATGTGCCTAACCAATGGTTAATCACCCGGAACGATCGTTGGCCAAAATGCCCTGAGCTGGCGCACCGTTCGCCCTCGCTCCGCGCGCGGCCCCAAAAACGCCCACAAGCCAGCATCCGTAGCGCAGCGTTGACGCTGTTACGAAGCCCTTCTAAAACGGATGCGCTCGCCAATCCACACGCCGCGCCAGCCCCTGATTAACCAAACGGCATGACCTGACCGAATAAGCAATCACGCTGCAACGTTCTGTTCACCGACGCTAAAGCCACCACATCACCGTGCTGGCCTGGAGTCGTGAATGAACACTCGCACTACGTCGTTGCTGTTGATGATCCAAGGGGTTTGCCTTGCTGCGCAGGCACAGGCAGAGGGTTTTCCGACGCTCGCGCGGATTGCGCCGGGTTTTGGTTACTACGGGGTTGATTACGGCTTCGATGACACGCTCAAGGTGTACGGCACCGTGGATGCATTCGCCAGCTATCACGATTCCCAGCACCACTCGGGTTTCAGGCTGGCCGGTGGCGGCGCCTGGACCAACAAGCTCGGGCTGTACGCACGCAAGGCGCTTGACTCCGATACCGTCGTGGAGCTTGACGTCGAGGAGGGTTTCAACCTCAATGGCGAGGCTCTGGAGGGCACCTGGGACACCGTCGGTACCCTGCGCCTGGCGACGGTCGCCCTGCGCTCGCGCACCCTGGGCAAGCTCGAGTTCGGCAAGACCTACGGCATGGCCACCCCCACCTATGCCGACCCGTTCCTGGCCACCTATGGCTCGCCCTACACCTACCTGGCCCTGCCTGCCGCCGGCAAGGGCGCCTTCTACCTTGACCTGCGCCCCAAGCACACCCTGGCCTACACCAGCCCCACCTTCAGCGGCTTCAGCCTCGGTACCGCGCTAAGCTTCGGCTTCGACGATGCCGCCAGCGCTGGGCGCACTGTGCGTGGCGGTGGCACCCGGCTGCAATACCGCAACAGCCGGGTGATGGTGCTGGCCTCCTACAACCGCTACTACAGCGACCCATGGGACGACGGGGGCGTCTTACGTCAGACCGCCAACGACTTCAAGAGCCTGTCGGCGTTCTACGATTTCGGCCCGCTGGCCACCAGCCTCACCTGGCAACGCCAGGACGTGGAGCAGGCCGGCACACCCAGCACCACGCTATACACCTTCGGCATGATGGCGCCGGTGGGCGAGCTGGACGTGCTGCGCCTGGCGGTGATGCAACGCCAGGTCAGCACCCGCGACAAGGACGCGTGGGGTGTGATGATCGGCTATGACCACTTCATCACCCCCCGCTGGGCCCTCTATGGACGCCTCGGCATGATCGCCAACCAGCGCGCCTCGTCGGTCACCTACGCCGGCACCCCGGTGGATCAGGCGGGCGATAACCCAAGCAACGTCTCGCTAGGCATGTACTACCACTTCTGACCCCACGGGGCGGGTCTGCTTGAGCACCTGCCCGCGCAAGCTGTGGAACAGCTCCTGGGCAGGTGCCGTGAGGCTGTGGCGGTCAATGCAGACCAGGTTGATGGGGTAATCCGGAATCAACTCCTGCACCGCCATGGCTACGAACTCGCAATCGATACCGTAGGTAAACCCTTGGTCCACCGCCAGTTCGCTGATGGTCATCAACGATTCCGTGTTCTTCAACAGCTTCAGCGCCATCATCACTGAAGTGCATTCAACGGTGTTCTGTGGCACCCGAAGGCCGTTGGCTTCGAACAATTGGTGAAACTGCGAGGCCTGATCGGACAACTCGTCCAGGCTGATCCAGGGGGCGTATTGCAAGGTGCGCAGTGACTGGCTGAACTTCTGCCGATTCGAGGCGTGGCAAATCACCGTGCCCTTGATACTGCCCAGTGCCTCCCAGTCCAGGCTCAGCCGACTCAGCGGTTGCTGCGAAGTAATGGCGAAGTCCAGGCTGCCATCGCGCAAGCGCTGCAGGATCTGACTGGGGCGCAGGTCGGTGATGGTGATCTTCACCCGCGGGTACTTGCGCCGAAAGGCCAGAATGCTTTCATCGACGCCATCGAGCATCGCCGTCAACGACGTAACCCCGATCGACACGGCGCCCAGCGCCGCATCCTGAATGCTCGCCGCTTCGATCTGCAGGCGGCGTATGCTCTCTACCACGAGGTTGGCATGGCGGATGACACGTTTGCCTTCCTCGGTAAGGGCCATGCCTTTGTGCGACCGCTGCAACAGGGTAAAACCCACCTCCCGCTCCAGCTCCTTGATCGAACGGCTCAGCGCGGGCTGAGTAATGTGCATGAGCTTTGAGGCTTCGAGGATGCTGCCTGCGTTATGAATGGCGACCAGCGCCCTGAGTTGGTGAAGTTTCAACCGTCTGTACCTTGTTGTTAGCGGCCGGTTCGAAAGGTGTTCTGGCAGCCCTGACAACCGTTGTCGGCAAGGCCTGAAAGGTATGGCTAGCGCAACACAGCCAGCAGGCTGGCCGCATCGCTGACCTCGAACTTGCCGGGGCTTTCAACCGCAATGTACTGGACTACCTGGTCGTCGACCAACATCGCATACCGCTGCGAGCGCCGCCCCAAACCGCGTGCCGAAAGGTCCTGGGTCAGGCCCAGCGCCTCGCTGAATTCGCCATTGCCATCGCCGATCATCTTCACCGCGTCCCCGACCTGCAAGCTGTTGCCCCAGGCGTTCATGACAAAGGCATCGTTCACCGAAACGCACAGGATTTCGTCAATGCCAGCCGCGAACAACGCAGGGGCCGCCGCGACATAACCGGGAACGTGACGTTCAGAACAAGTCGGCGTGAACGCGCCCGGCAACGCGAAGATCAGCACCTTCTTGTGCTTGCAACGCTCGCGAATGGAAAAGGCCATTGGGCCGATCGCGCAGGCGCCTGCGTCGCTGTTGTATTGATAAAGGGTAACGTCGGGCAATTGATCGCCGGTTTTGATCATCGCTGTCTCCTGGGTGAGGTGAAGGCAAGACAGCCATGATGCCGCAGTCGACCAGGCAACGCATCATGAGCAGAGCTAAAAAACCTGTGAAATAACTTCAATATCATTCATGCAGCGCCCCGCCTAGGATACGCCTCAATCAAACACATCAAGATTACGGTGTGAACGACTCAGCCGTTGCTCACACTCAGGCACCTGGAAGCCGTCACCATGAATAAAGCGCCAACATTCACCGTCAAGCGCATTGCGTTCGACGAACATTATCGCCCTGCCGAAAACACCCGCATCACGACCAACTTCGCCAATTTGGCACGGGGTACAAACCGCCAGCAAAACCTGCGCAACACGTTGATGATGATCAATAACCGTTTCAATGCGCTGGCGCACTGGGACAACCCCGAACATGACCGCTACCGCGTAGAGCTGGACATCATATCGGTGGAAATGAATCTCGAAAATGCGCAGCACGGCAATGCCCTGCCGCTGATCGAAATATTGAAAACCTATATTGTCGACCGCAAGAACAATACTCGCCTCGAAGGCATGGTAGGCAACAACTTCTCCTCGTACGTGCGCGATTACGACTTCAGCGTACTGTTACTGGAGCATAACAAGCACCGGTCGACCTTCAGCACACCTGATCATTTCGGCGAGCTGCATGGCAACCTGTTCAAGTGTTTCGTCAACTCGCACACCTACCAGGAGCACTTCAGCAAACCACCGGTTATCTGCCTGAGCGTATCGAGCAGCAGGACGTACCTGCGCACCGAAAATCAACACCCTGTGCTAGGTGTTGAGTACCTGCAGGATGAGTACTCGCTGACGGATGAATACTTCAAGAAAATGGGCTTGAAGGTGCGCTATTTCATGCCACCGAACAGCGTCGCCCCGTTGGCATTTTATTTTGCCGGCGACTTGCTGGCTGACTACACCAACCTTGAACTGATCAGCACCATCAGCACCATGGACACCTTCCAGAAGATCTACCGACCCGAGATCTACAACGCCAATTCTCCAGCAGGCAAGGCCTACCAGCCCAGCCTGAACAACCAGGACTACTCGCTCACGCGCATTGTCTACGACCGGGAAGAGCGCAGCCGCCTGGCGATCGAGCAGGGCAAATTTGCCGAGGAGCAATTTGTCAAACCCTACCAGGCCACGCTAGCGCACTGGTCCGCTCAATACGCACGTTGAACCATTCAAAACACAAGGTCACTGTTCATGAACACATTGCTACCCACCTCCACGGCCGGCAGCCTGCCTAAACCCGCATGGCTGGCTCAACCCGAAACACTCTGGTCACCGTGGAAGTTGCAAGACGAGCAACTGGTCGAAGGCAAACAGGATGCCTTGCGCCTGGCCTTGCAAGAACAACAACACGCCGGTATCGACATCGTCAGTGACGGCGAACAAACCCGCCAGCACTTTGTCACCACGTTTATCGAGCACCTCAGCGGCGTTGATTTCGAACAACGGAAAACCGTCAGAATCCGTGATCGCTACGATGCGAGCGTACCGACGGTGGTGGGTGCTGTCGCTCGACAAAAGCCGGTGTTTGTCGAAGATGCCAAGTTCCTCCGCCAGCACACCACACAGCCGATAAAGTGGGCGCTGCCCGGCCCCATGACCATGATCGACACACTGTATGACAACCACTACAAAAGCCGCGAGAAACTGGCCTGGGAATTCGCCAAGATTCTCAACCAGGAAGCCAAAGAGCTGGAAGCCGCGGGCGTTGACATCATTCAGTTCGACGAGCCGGCATTCAATGTTTTCTTTGACGACGTGAATGACTGGGGCGTAGCTACCTTGGAAAGGGCTATCGAGGGCCTCAAGTGCGAAACGGCCGTCCATATTTGCTATGGCTATGGCATCAAAGCCAACACCGACTGGAAAAAGACCCTCGGTTCAGAATGGCGGCAATATGAACAGGCCTTCCCCAAACTGCAGCAGTCCAGCATCGATATCATTTCGCTGGAATGCCATAACTCGCATGTTCCGATGGACCTGCTCGAGCTGATTCGCGGCAAGAAAGTCATGGTCGGCGCCATCGATGTGGCCACCCATGTCATTGAAACACCCGAACAGGTCGCCGCCACCCTGCGCAAGGCACTGCAATTCGTCGATGCCGACAAGCTCTACCCTTGCACCAACTGCGGCATGGCGCCCCTGCCCCGCCAGGTAGCCAGCGGCAAGCTCAAGGCCTTGAGTGCAGGCGCAGCCATCGTCCGTCAGGAACTTGCTAACGCACGCTGAAATGAATGCAGCCACAGGACCTACCATGTTGCTTTCCGGTACGGCGATCGAGCCGTCGACTTTTCGCCAGGCACTCGGGCACTACGCATCCGGCATCACGGTGATTACATCGCACCACGAAGGTGAGCCGATCGGCTTCACCTGCCAGTCGTTCTACAGCGTATCGATGAGCCCGCCGCTGGTGTCATTCAGTGTGATGTCCAGTTCGGCCAGCTACCCGAAAATTCGCCAGGCTGGCCGCTTCACGGTCAACATCCTGTCAGGTGAGCAGGTCGGCATTTCCAACCAGTTTGCCCGGCGCGGCGCCAACAAGTGGCAGGGCGTCGAATGGCAAGCATCGCCGTTGGGCAACCCGATCATTGCCGGCAGCCTGCACTGGCTTGATTGCGAAATTCACGCCGAACATGCCGCCGGGGACCACCTGATCGTGATTGGCGAAGTCAAAGCATTGAACCTGCTGGCAACTGCTGCCACGCAGCCGCTGCTGTATTTCAAGGGGCAGTACTGCAACCTCGCCGCGCCTCACGCGGCTTGAGCCTCACCCCACTCACGGAAAACCCATCAAAGGAATTGTCAGGATCACGCAGCAGTGAAGAAAACCCGCCATTACTGCGTTGATCCGCCATTTTACTCATGATCGATTTACGCCACCTGCGAACCCTCCACGCGCTGCGTGAAACCGACAGCCTGCACGAGGCCGCCGAGCGCCTGCACCTGACACAATCTGCCCTATCGCACCAGTTCCGCGATATGGAAGAGCGCATCGGCATGCCACTGTTCGTGCGCAAATCCAGGCCGGTGCGCTTCACCAGCGCCGGGCTGAAGCTGCTGCAGCTGGCCGACCGGGTGCTGCCTCAGATCCGCAGTACCGAACGGGACCTGGGCAAACTGGCCGGGGGCTGCGCCGGACGGCTGCACATCGCCATCGAGTGCCACAGTTGCTACCAGTGGTTGATGCCTTCAGTGGATGAGTTCCGCGGCGCCTGGCCTGAGGTGGAACTGGACCTCGCCTCCGGTTTTTCCTTCGCACCACTGCCAGCCCTGGAGCGCGGCGACCTGGACCTGGTGGTGACCTCCGACCCAGTGACACTGCCGGGTATCAGCTACGTGCCCTTGTTCAGCTATGAGGCACTGCTGGCCATCGACAACCACCACGCCATGCGCCACAAGCCGTACCTGCAGCCCGCCGATATCGCCAGCCAGACACTGATCACCTACCCGATCGAACGCACCCGTCTGGACATCTTCACCCGCTTCCTCGACCCCGCCGACGTCGAGCCCGCACAGGTACGCACTTCAGAACTGACCGTGATGATGATGCAACTGGTTGCGTCCGGGCGCGGCGTCTGCTGCCTGCCCAACTGGGCCGTGCACGAATACAGTTCGCGCGGCTATGTAACCGCCAAGCGCCTTGGCGAGCACGGCCTGCAGGCAAACCTCTATGCTGCACTGCGCAGTGACATGCTGGAGGTGCCGTACGTGCGTGATTTTCTGCTCACGGCCAAGGACATCTCGTTCACCACACTGGCAGGTGTCAGCGTGGCGTCAGGCCCGGTTCTCTGAAAGCCGGGCCTGCGTTTGCGAACCTCAGTGCCGGCCATGGCGCGCCATGCCCCTACCGCCAACGAATCAACTAGCCTTCGCCAACTGCACCTGCAGAAACGCCATCAGTGCCCCCGCCACAGGTGACAAGCTGCGCCCTTTGCGGGTGAGCATGCCGATATGCCGTTCTACCCTGGGCTCCTCAAGGGGGACGAACGCCAGTTTGTCGTTCTCCTGCGGAAAAGCGAGGTACGGCAAGGTACTGATCCCTACCCCCTCCTCCAGCATGGCGATCAACGAAATCATGTTGGAAATGAACAGCCGGCTATCGGCCAGCAAACCCTCGGCCTCGGTACCCGCCAGCAATTGCGAGGTACCGTTGCGGATCATCGGCACGCCCAGCAACTGCGCCCAATGCAGCCGCCCCCCCGCCTGCGCCAGCGGGTGGTCGCTGCGGCACACCACGCCAACCTGATCATTCACGATGGGGGCGAATTCGAGCTGGTCATCGTCCACCCACAGGCTGCTGATGCCGAAATCCACCTGCCCTTGTGCGAGCAACTGCTGCACACGTTCGGCCGTGCCGTCCTGAATGCTGACCTGCACATTGGGGTGCGCGGCCACGAAGCGGGCCAGCGGCCCTGGCAGCATTCGGCTGGCCACAGAAGGCACGGTGGCGATGCTGACCTGGCCGATCTCATGCCGGGCAAACAGCATGACTTCACGAGCAATACGGTCATGGTGCTCGATCAAGCCACGAAACAACGGAAGGCAATGCTCGCCAAATGGCGTCAGTTCTACCCGGCCACCGCCCTTTTCGACCAGTGCCTGCCCCAGCTTCTGCTCCAGTTCCCGCAGGGCCAGGGATATCGCCGGCTGAGTGCGAAAGGCCTGGCGGGCGGCCGCGTGGAAACTCTTGAGTTCGGCGACCAGCACGAAGTAACGCAACTGGGCGATTTTCAGCTCGGGCAACATGGTTAGCATTCCTTATCAAAGCATTTTTTTTATTAATTTTTATTTGCTGCATATTGCTCGCATGATGAATGCCATGCAAACGGAGGCGTTCATCCATGTCACACAAGACCTACAACAACTACATCAATGGCCAGTGGTGTGAAGGCCACGCCACTTTGGGCAACTACAGCCCCTCGGACACTGGCGACCTGATCGGCCAGTACCATCAGGCCAGCGCCGAACAGGCCCGCCAGGCCATCCAGGCCGCCCGCGCCGCTCAACCCCTGTGGTCCGCCAGTGGCCTGGAAAGCCGCCAGCAAGTGCTGATGGCCATCGGCGACGAGCTGATCGCCCGCAAGGAAGAGCTCGGCGAACTGCTGTCGCGAGAAGAAGGCAAACCCTTGGCCGAAGGCATCGGCGAGGTCAACCGCAGTGGCCAGTTCTTCCATTACTACGCCGCCGAAGTGCTGCGCCAGATGGGCGAGACTGCCGCCTCGGTGCGGCCTGGGGTCGACATCGAAGTGCATCGCGAACCGGTGGGTGTGGTGGGCATCATTACCCCATGGAACTTCCCCATGGCCACCGCCGCCTGGAAAATCGCCCCGGCCTTGGCCTTCGGCAACGCCGTGGTGTTCAAGCCGGCCAACCTGGTGCCGGCCAGTGCCTGGGCGCTCACCGAGATCATCAGCCGTCAGGGCCTGCCCAGCGGCACCTTCAACCTGGTGATGGGCAGCGGTGCCGACGTCGGCGAGGCCCTGATCCAGTCCACCGAGATCGATGCCCTGACGTTCACCGGTTCTCTGCAGACGGGCCGACGCGTAGCGGTGGCCACCGCCGGTAACCTGGTGCGCTGCCAGCTGGAAATGGGTAGCAAGAATGCCCTGGTGGTCATGGACGACGCCGACCTCGAACTGGCCGTGGAATGCGCGCTCAACGGGGCCTTCTTCGGCACCGGGCAGAAATGCACCGCGTCGTCACGGCTGATCGTCTGCGACGGCATCCACGACCGCTTCGTCGAGGCACTGCGCCTGCGCATGCGCCAGCTGAAGGTTGGCCATGCACTGGAGGCAGGCGTACAGATCGGCCCGGTAGCTGACGCGCGCCAGCTGGAACAGAACCTGGCCTACCTGCAACTGGCCCAGGCAGAAGGCGCCACCCTGATCGAAGGTGGCGAACGCCTGCAACTGGCCTCCGATGGCTACTACATGCGCCCTGCCTTGTTCATCAACAGCCGCAACGACATGCGCATCAACCGCGAGGAAGTGTTCGGCCCCATCGCCTGTGTGATCCGCGTGCGCGATTTTGAAGAGGCGCTGGCCACGCTCAACGATACCGAGTACGGCCTCACAGCCGGGATCATCACCCAGTCGCTGCGCCACGCCAGCCACTTCAAGCGCCGCGCCCAGACCGGCTGCGTGATGGTCAACCTGCCCACCGCCGGCACCGACTACCACGTGCCATTCGGGGGCCGCAAAGCCTCGAGCTTCGGCCCGCGGGAACAGGGGCAATACGCTCGCGACTTCTACACCGTGGTCAAGACCACCTACCTGCGGCCCTGAAGGAATACATGCCATGCACGACCTCTTGATGATCGACGGCCTGCAGTACTCCAACTGGAGCCAGGAAATATTCCAGCAGATGCAGGCCGGTGGCCTGAGCGCGGTGCACGCCACCATCGCCTACCACGAAAACGCCCGCGAAACCCTGTCGCGCCTGGGCGAGTGGAACCGCCGCTTCGAGACATGGCCCGAGCTGATCCGCCCGGTACGCACGGCCAGCGACATCCGCCTGGCCCACGAGGAGGGCCGGGTAGGCATCTTCTTCGGCTTCCAGAACTGCTCGCCGATCGAGGACGACATTGCCCTGGTGGAGGTTTTCCGCCAGCTCGGGGTGTTCGTCATGCAACTGACCTACAACAACCAAAGCCTGCTGGCCAGCGGCTGCTATGAGCGCGAGGACAACGGCATCAGCCGCTTCGGTCGCCAGGTGATCGCCGAAATGAACCGCGTCGGCATGCTCATCGACATGTCTCACAGCGCCGAGCGAAGCACGCTTGAGGCCATCGAACTGTCGAGCCGACCGGTGATCATCTCCCACGCCAACCCTGCCAGCTTCCACGCCGCCAAGCGCAACAAGTCCGATGCGGTGCTACGCGGGATCGCAGAGTCGGGCGGGCTGCTGGGGTTCAGCACCTACCCGTTCCACCTCAAGGGTGCCTCGGACTGTAGCCTGGAAAGTTTCTGCGACATGGTCGCGCGCACCGCCGACCTGATGGGTGTGGAGCACATCGGCATCGGCACCGACCTGTGCCAGGCGCAACCCTTGTCCGTGCTGGAATGGATGCGCAACGGCCGCTGGAGCAAGGACAAGGACTACGGCGAAGGCTCCAGGGACAACGCCAACTGGCCGGCGCCCTTGCAGTGGTTTCGCGACAGTCGCGACTTCCGCAACATCGCCAAGGGCCTGCGCGCCCGCGGCTTTGCCGAGCACGACGTGGGCAACATCATGGGGCTGAACTGGTTGCGCCTGCTGGAGACCGCCACCACGGCACAGGCCTGACCCCCTTGCACGGACAGCACCAAGAATAAAAACAATCGCAGGTTCCGGAGGTTTCATGAAAAACCCAACCACCTTGCAGGCTGACGGCCAGGCCATGGGCGTGCCTATGGCACGCGATATCGACTGGCCGTTGTTCCTGATCAGCGGCGGATTCCTCGGCGCCTTCCTGCTGGCGGCGCTGATCGACATCGACACCGTGTCGGCGCTGGTCAATACCCTGTTCGCCTGGTCGACAAAGGCCTTTGGCCTCTATTGGCAAGTGCTGATGCTGGCAACCTTCGCCGTCAGTCTGTTCATCGGTTTTTCCAGATGCGGGCGTGTACGCCTGGGCGGGGTCACCCAGCGCCCGGACGTCAGCACCTTCAACTGGATCGCAGTGATCATGTGCGCCCTGCTGGCAGGTGGTGGCGCCTTCTGGGCCGCTGCCGAACCCTTGATGCACTTTGCCAGCCCGCCGCCCTTCTTCGCCGGCCTGCAACCGCACAGCGAAGCGGCGGCCACCGCGGCACTGGCGCAATCGTTCGTGCACTGGGGCTTCCTGGCCTGGGCCGTGCTGGGCAGCCTGCTGGCGATCGTGCTGATGCACCTGCATTACGATAAAGGCCTTCCGCTGGCGCCGCGCACCCTGCTTTACCCCCTGTTCGGCCAGCGAGCGATCAAGGGCCCGATCGGCACCTTGGCCGACGCTGCCTCGATCATCGCGGTAGTGGCCGGCACCATCGGTCCGATCGGCTTCCTTGGCCTGCAGATCAGCAGCGCCATGCACGCCGTGTGGGGGTTGCCCAACACCATCGTCACCCAGTCGCTGACCATTGTCCTGGTTACCGCGATGTACACTGTTTCGTGCCTGGTGGGCCTCAAAGGCATCCGCTTTGTCAGCGAGATCAACGTCTGGTTGATGATCGGCCTGGCACTGTTCATGGTGGTATTCGGACCGACGCTGTTCATCCTCAGCGGTTTCCCGGCGGCCTTTGCCCTGCACGTGGAGCACTTCATCCCCCTGACGATGTTCCGCGCCGACCCCAAATGGCTGGACTGGTGGACGGTGTTCTACTGGGGCTGGTTCATCGGCTATGCGCCCATGGTGGCACTGTACGTCGCGCGGATCTCGCGGGGCCGCACCCTCCGCGAGATCATCATGACGCTGTCGATCATCGCACCGCTGGTGACCATGTTCTGGTTCACCGTGGTGGGCGGCACCGGGATCGGCCTGGAGCTGCAAACGCCAGGCAGCGTCACCGCCCATGGCGCCAAGCCTGAAGACCTGTTGCTGGGAGTGACGCAGAACCTGCCACTGGGTGGCCTTGTCAGCGCGCTATTCCTGTTCCTGAGTTTCATCTCGGTGGCCACCAATGGCGACGCCATGGCCTTCACCGTGGCGCTGGCGATGTCCAGCGACGATAAACCGAAGAAGTGGTTGCGCGGTTTCTGGGCCATCGGCATGGGCTTGGCGGCGGTAGTGCTGATCACCATTGGCGCAGGCGGAGTGACGGCCCTGCAATCCTTCATTGTCATCACCGCGGTGCCGGTGTCGCTGGTGATCCTGCCAGCGCTGTGGGATGCCGTGCGCATCGCTCGACACATGGCCCGTGAACAAGGCGTCTGAACATGATCCATCCAGGTACAACAACAATGCCCAACAGCGTGCCTGCAATACCCGCGTTGCGCCCTGCCAGCCAAGTCATGGACCTGGCCCGGCTAGGTAGCCACTTCCAGAGCCCGCTCAGCTTCGTGCGCAGCAGCATGCGGCGGATGATGCAACAGCGCTGGCAAATCCGGCGCAGCTGTTTCGACCTCGATGGCCAAGGTTTCGGCACTGCGATCTACCGCATCGAAACGCCAAACGGCCATTACCACTGCGTGATCTTCTCGGCCTACCTGCCGCCGGAAAAGCGCAGCGATCGGGTCATCGCCGACCAGTGGGACGTCAGCTTCGTGCTGGTGGCCGGCGATGTCGACTCGGCACAGCTGGCCGACCTGCAACGCAACGTGCCGCTGCAGGAAGCCGGCCGCTTCGATTCACGCGTGCTGGTGTTGTCGCGGGCCAACCGGAGCTTGCGCAATTTCGACCGGTTTCTGGCGGCGCTGGCAGAAGGTCGCCAGCCCGATCCACAGCAACTGGCTGAAGTCGGCTACCTGTATCGCACTACAGCTGTTTACGGTAACGGCAAGTTCGGCATCGCCGATTTTGGTTGCCTGCAAGATAACCCGGACTTCAACCAGCCGTTCAGCGCGCAGATGTTCACCGTCTACCTGCTGCGTCACTTCAGCATCGAGCAGATCAACCACATGGCCCAGGCACTCGCCCCGCAGCGGGCAGTGCAACTGGCCCCGGCCCTTCAACGCTACCTGGGGGTCGGCAACGCGACCGGGCTGGGAATGGCCCCTTTTCTGATCAACCACCCTCAACTGGTGGAGCACTGGATCAGTACGCGGGAAACGGCCCTGGCCCTGGTGCTGGCGCAGCCGGCGGAGCCCGCCCCGTTGGCGCGCCTGCAGCAATTGCTGGCGCGCGCCCAGTTGCACCTGAGCCAGTCCCGGACCGAAGACCAGCGCCAGCATGAGCAGAACCTGCAAACCTTGGCCGAGCTTGCTTTACTGGCCACCTGGCTTGGCACGCAAGCCGACGGCGCGGGCCTTTGGCCGCGCCTGCTGGCCTGGGCGCAATTACATACGGGGGTGGGCTGCCAGGAGCTTCTGGTCAGCCTGCTGCTGGAGCTGTACCCCGAGCAGATCGCGCCACTGGCCGAGCACATGGGCGTCAACGAAGGCTGGCAGCTGGACGCCCAGATGCCCCTTGGGCAACTGCGCCAGCTCATCGAGCAGCAGTATGGCTGGGCGTTGCGCTACGACTTCAGTGCTGTCGATGCGGAGCACTTCTTCTGGTACCGCTCAGCTGAAAAAGAAGAGCCGCGCCTGGGCATTCGCGCAGAGGAGCCAGGGGCCGAAAAAGAAATGCAATTGGGTATTGCCCGCAATATCCAGCAGTGCCATAGCGCGCTGCTGGAGCACCTGCAACTGCAGCCTCAGGCGCTGACCGCTCACTTCCTGATCGCCCAACCGATGTTCAAGGGCGCGGTACGCCGCCTGCAAGGCATGGCAAAAACGAACTACGGTGAAATCCGTGCCAATCTGCTGGCCCGGGACATGCTGCCGATTCACCTGCTGCGCTGCAAACTGGCATTTTTCGGCGCGGGGAAATTCGACCCCAAGTCAAGCCGCTGGGTGCGTATCACGCTGTTCCAGGGCGCGCCGCTGGTCAGCGACATCGGTCAGCCGTTCGCAGACGACTGGAATTTCGCAGTCATGCCGCAAAGGGAGTTTTGACCATGCGCGTATCGCTTAACGAAATACAGGTGATGTGCCGCAAGGCATTCGAAGGCATGGGCTTCGCCCCGGGCGACTGCGAGGATGCCGCCGAACTCGTGGGCTGGTTGCAACTGCAGGGGCTCGATGGCGTCGGTGCACTGGAAAAGGCGTTGCGTTATCTGCAAGCCGAAGCTGCACGGCCATACGCCTTGTGCCATGAGGATAACGCCCTGCTGGTGATCGACGCCAAGGGCCAGAGCGTGTTGCGCTGCGCCGCCACGGTGGTGGAACTGGCGGCAGCCAAGGCCATGCGCTGTGGTCAGGCCGAACTGCGCATCCGCCACTGCCACAACCGTTTGCTGTTGCTGGGCTACCTGAGCCGGGCAGCTGTGCAGGGGCTGCACGTGCAAGCCCGCTGGGAGGACGCCCGCCAATGCCACCTGGCCGATTTTACCGCCGGCATGCCGCGTCCGAAACTGAGCAGTGAAACCCGGCCCCAGGCCATTGAAGCGGCCGCGCAGGACGTAACGGTGCTGTTCACCCGAGCAGGCCAGACCGCCCAGGCAATAACCGACCCGCAGCGCACACTGCAGCAAGGTTTTACAGTCAACGAACATACCTGGCAAAGGCTCAGGCAGCTGGCCGAACACATCCTTGTCGAGAGCACCGATGCCTCACGCCGCCACGGTGCAGGCGGCGGCAGCGACGCCGACTGAACACCCTTGCCACTGAGGAAACAACCCATGAAGCATGCAATAAAGACCGAGCTGTTCGCCTCCAGGGCGCCACTGGAATGGGCGGTCGTCGGCAACGGTACGTTGTACACGGCCCAGATCCCAATCGATACGCAGGGCCAGGTGGTTGCCGGCGGCATCGAGGCCCAGGCCCGCCAGACACTGGACAACCTGCGCCACACCCTGGAAGCCGCTGACAGCTCGCTGGATGCCGTGACCCAGGTGCTGATCTACGTGACCGACCGCCGCTATCTGGCAACTGTAAATGCCGTGTACGCCGAGTATTTCCAGGCACCCTACCCCAACCGCGCGGCCGTAGTGGTGGCAGGCCTCGCCCGGGAAGAAATGCTGGTGGAGCTGGTGGTCTACGCCTGCCTCTGACGCCCTGAAGGCGCCCGTCTCACGATATTCAGCGTTCGCCCAATCGAGTGCCGCCCGCGCGGCGCTCGATGCATGCCCCCTCCGCCCCACGTCATGCACCCGGAATATTCCCTTTTTCGCCCGCCAGGTACCGGCCTGCGCCCCATTTCGGTTCAAAAGCCGCGCCCGGATCAATAGCGCCCTTTTTTGATGCGCCGACCCTTGCGGCCAGGCAGCTCACATCGGTTGTGCCCCTCACATTTCCCGCCCCCAGAGCCGCCAGGCGTGTTCGGCACTTTTATTGCACAGACTGATTGTGCTCAACACACAGGCAATCTACCGAGACCGAGGTTAACGCGAGACACAGCTCCCACTTACCCCAGCAAGGCAGCACCCTGAAAGACGCAGATGAACCGCAATGAAGCTGCCGGCAACGGCGGCAAGGAGTGGGTATGTCCCGGGCTTTTTTCAATGAAATGTACGAAGCGGACGGCAACTGCCGCCCGCATTACCAGGAGTTCGCCCGCTGGCTGGCCAACACCCCGCTGGAGTTGCTGGAACAGCGCCGGCGCGAGGCCGACCTGCTGTTTCACCGCGCAGGCATCACCTTCACCTTGTATGGCGACAAGCAGGATACCGAGCGCCTGATCCCCTTCGATATCATCCCGCGCAGCATCCGCGCCAGCGAGTGGCGCACGGTCGAGCGTGGCTGCATTCAACGGGTACAGGCGCTGAACCTGTTCCTGCAGGACATCTACCACGACCAGCGCATCCTCAAGGCGGGCATCATCCCGCCAGAGCAAGTGCTGGCCAACGAGGGCTACCAGATCGCCATGCAGGGCCTGGACCTGCACCGTGGGCTGTATGCACATATTGCCGGTGTCGACCTGGTACGTGACGGCGATGGCAGCTACTTCGTGCTGGAAGACAATCTGCGCACCCCCAGCGGCGTCAGCTACATGCTCGAAGACCGCAAGATGATGATGCGCCTGTTCCCCGAACTGTTTGCCGCCCAGCGTATCGCGCCCATCGACCACTACCCCAACCTGCTGCTGGACACGCTCAAAAGCGCCAGTCCACTGGACAACCCCACTGCCGTGCTGCTCACCCCTGGCCGTTTCAACAGCGCCTACTTCGAGCATGCCTTCCTGGCCCGGGAAATGGGCATCGAGCTGGTCGAAGGCGCCGACCTGTTCGTGCGTGATGAGCATGTCTACATGCGCACCACGGCCGGCCCCCAGCAGGTGGACGTGATCTATCGCCGCCTGGACGACGACTACCTCGACCCGCTGTCCTTCAACCCTGATTCGATGCTGGGCGTGCCGGGGCTGGTCTCGGTTTACCGCGCCGGCAATGTGGTGCTGGCCAACGCCGTCGGCACTGGCGTGGCCGATGACAAATCCATCTACCCCTATGTCGACGACATGATCCGCTTTTACCTGAGCGAAGAGCCCATCCTGAACAACGTGCCGACCTGGCAGTGCCGCAAGCCGGCGGACCTGTCCCATGTACTGGCCCACCTGCCCGAACTGGTGGTCAAGGAAACCCAGGGCTCCGGCGGTTATGGCATGTTGGTCGGGCCTGCTTCGACCAAAGCCCAGATCGAGGACTTCCGCGCGCGTATCAAGGCCCGCCCGCACGCTTATATCGCTCAACCGACGCTGTGCCTGTCAACCTGCCCGACCTTCGTCGACAGCGGCATCGCACCGCGTCACATCGACCTGCGCCCGTTCGTGCTGTCGGGCAGTGAAACCCGCCTGGTGCCCGGCGGCCTGACGCGCGTGGCGCTCAAGGAAGGCTCGCTGGTGGTCAACTCGTCGCAAGGCGGCGGTACCAAGGACACTTGGGTGGTGGAGGACTGAGCCGTGCTTTCGCGAACCGCTTCCGACCTGTACTGGATGTCCCGTTACCTGGAACGTGCAGAAAACCTCGCGCGCATGCTCGAGGTCAGCTATTCGCTATCGCTGATGCCCCAGGCCGGGCGCAGCGACGGCCATACCGAACTGGCAATGTCGCTGATGGCCTCGGGCATGCTGGACGACTACCTGCGTCGGCACAATGAACTCGACACCGAGCGCATGCTGCACTTCTTCGCCCTCGACGCCACCAACCCCAGCAGCATCTATTGCTGCCTGCAGGCCGCCAGGACCAATGCCCATGCAGTGCGCGGCCGTATCACCGCCGACATGTGGGAGAACATCAACGCTACCTGGATCGAAATGCGCAACATTGCCAGCAATGGCCTGGGTCGCTATGGCATCAGCCAGTTCTGCGACTGGGTCAAGGAACGATCGCACCTGTTCCGCGGCGCGACCTCCGGCACCATCATGCGCAACGATGCCTACAGCTTCATCCGCCTGGGGACCTTCCTGGAGCGGGCGGACAACACCCTGCGCCTGCTCGATGCGCGCTACGAAATGTTCGGCGAGGCCTCCGAAGAGGTCAGCGACGACTCCGCCCGCGGCTATTACCAGTGGAGCGCCCTGCTGCGCGCGCTGACCTCGTACGAGGCCTTCAACGAGCTCTATCGCGCCGCGCCCAGCGCCCGGCCGGTGTCCGAGCTGCTGCTGTTGCGGGTGGACGTGCCGCGCTCGCTGCATGCCTGCATCGAGGAACTGGACCTGATCCTGGCGGGCCTGCCGGGCAGTACCGGGCGTGCCGCCCAGCGCATGGCCGCCGAACTGAATGCGCGCCTGCGCTACACCGCAATCGACGAAATCCTCGATGCCGGGTTGCACCCCTGGCTGAGCGACTTCATTGGCCGCATCAACCAACTGGGCCAGGCCGTCCATCACTCCTACCTGGAGGTTGTATGAAACTGTCCATTCGCCACGACACGACCTATAGCTACGCCAGCGACGTGTGCAACAGTATCCAGTTCCTGCGCCTGACCCCGCGCAGCAGCGAACGCCAGCGTATCAATCAATGGCAACTGGACCTGCCCTGCAAGGTAAAGGGCCAGATCGACCCTTACGGCAACATCCTGCATGTGCTGACACTGGACAAACCCCATGGCCACCTGGCGCTTACCGCACACGGCCAGGTCGAGATCGACCCGGATTGCGAACACGAAACCGAGAGCCAGTCGCCCCTGCCGTTCCTGCGCGGCAGCCACCTGACGCAGGCCGACGACACCCTGACTGCTTTCGCCGCCCGGCAATGCGGCAGTCACCGCGACCGGGCAGCACTGATCGGGCTGATGCAAGGCCTGGCCGAGCACATGCCCTACAGCCCTGGTGCCACATCGGTGGGCACCACGGCCATCGAAGCCTTCCGCGGTGGCGCAGGTGTGTGTCAGGACCACACGCACGCGTTCCTGGCCTGCGCACGCAGCCTGGGAGTGCCGGCACGCTATGTGTCCGGCTACCTGTGTACCGAAGACGAACAACACCTGGCCAGCCACGCCTGGGCCGAAGCCTGGGTCGACGATGCCTGGTACAGCTTCGACATTACCAACCGCCTGACCCGGCCAGAGCGTCACCTGAAGCTGGCGGTGGGCCTGGACTACCTCGATGCCTGTCCGGTCAGGGGCGTACGCCGCGGCGGCGGCGCCGAATCGATGCAGGCCAGTGTCCACGTGCATCGCCAGTGACAGGATGGCTTCAGACCGGTCTTGCCGCGCGAGTGCGGCAAGACCCTTCCACACGCAACACAAGGGAAACCGCATGACTTACTGTGTCGCCATGCACCTGGAGGACGGGCTTGTCTTCATCAGCGACTCACGCACCAACGCCGGTATCGACCAGATCTCCACGTTCACCAAGTTGTTCGTTTTCAGCGTCCCGGGCGAGCGACTGATCGTGCTGCAGACCGCCGGCAATCTGGCGACCTCGCAGTCGGTGATCAACCTGCTGCAGCAACGCACCCAGAGCAACGGCCCCCACCTGCTGAACGTTGCCACGCTCTACGATGCAACGGTGCTGGTCGCCGACACCCTGCGCGAGGTGGTCAAAAGAGACCGCAGCAAGCTCACGGCCGATATCGACCTCAGCAGTTCATTCATCGTTGGCGGCCAGATAGCCGGCGGCCCCATGGCCATCTACAACGTGTATGCACAAGGCAATTTCTTCCAGGCCACACCGGACACCCCGTTTCTGCAGCTGGGTGAAAGCAAGTACGGCAGGCCAATACTCGACCGCAACCTGGATTACCGCACGCCGCTCGATGAAGCGCTGCGCTGCGGCCTGATTTCGTTCGACTCCACCATCCGCAGCAACCTGTCGGTGGGTATGCCGCTGGACTTGCTGGTGTACCGCAATAACAGCCTGGAAAGCATGACGCGCAAGCGCATTACCAGCGACGATGCCTATTACCAACAGATTCGCAGGCAGTGGAGCGACGGTTTGAAAACCCTGCTGGCCGAACTGCCAGCGCCGCCTTATGGCTGAACAAGCAAACGGTTCAGATCCTTTGCCTGTACCGGCCCCTTCGCGGGCTTGCCCGCTCCCACAGGTACTGTGCAAGCCTTGAAGGCTGTGATGTCCTGTGGGAACGGGCGAGCCCGCGAAGGGGCCGGTACAGGCAACACCTCAGTAAAGCCAATGTGTAATGTTCGAGACTCCGTGGGTTATCCTGCCCCTTCCCCCTGTCACGAGACTGCTGCTGGCGGCCCACAGACTGCACTGCAGGTGAAATCATGATTCACGGAAAAACCCTGGAAGCCTGGCAACAAAGCCACCCGATCATCGCCGAGCTGGTTGCCCTGAAGCAGACCAGCTGGTTCAACCCTGGTATCGCCAAGGCTGCAGAAGCCCTGCACGATGTGGGCCTGACGGCTGCCGACGTGCAAGCGGCCAGCGCGCGGCTGCAGCGGTTCGCGCCTTACCTGGCCACCGTGTTCCCCGAAACAGCCGCTGCCGGCGGGGTCATCGAGTCGCCTGTCATCCCGCTGCCACAGCTGCGCCGGGTGCTTGTCGAAGAAGGATCACTGCAGAACGCAGGCAGCCTGTGGCTCAAGGCGGACAGTGACCTGCCCATCTCCGGTTCGATCAAGGCCCGGGGCGGTATCCATGAAGTGCTCAAGCACGCCGAAGACCTGGCCCTGGCGGCCGGATTGATCACGCCAACGGATGACTACACCAAACTGGCGAGCGACCAGGCCCGCGCATTCTTCAGCCAGTACACGATCGCCGTGGGTTCGACCGGCAACCTGGGGCTGTCGATTGGCATCATGAGCGCCAAGCTGGGTTTTAAGATGAGCGTGCACATGTCGTCAGACGCCCGGCAATGGAAGAAGGACAAGCTGCGGGCCAACGGCGTGACCGTGGTAGAACACGCGTGCGACTACAGCGTAGCGGTCGAGCAGGGTCGCCAGCAGGCAGCCTCAGACCCCAATTGTTATTTTGTCGACGACGAAAACTCCCCACAGCTGTTTCTTGGCTATGCCGTCGCCGCCGAACGGTTGGCACGGCAATTCGACCAGGCTGGCATCCAGGTGAACGCAGATCACCCGTTGTTCGTGTACCTGCCGTGCGGCGTAGGGGGCGGCCCGGGCGGTGTCGCATTCGGGCTGAAGCTGGTGTTCGGCGATGCGGTGCACTGCATCTTTGCCGAGCCCACCCACTCCCCCTGCATGCTGCTGGGTGTCTACACCGGCCTGCATGATGAAACCTGCGTGCAGGACTTCGGCATCGACAACATCACCGCCGCAGACGGCCTGGCGGTCGGGCGCCCATCAGGGTTTGTCGGCAAAGCCATGCAGCGACTGATCGATGGTTACTACACCGTGACCGACGAAGAACTGTACCGTTTGATGGTCATCGCCCATGAGCAGGACAAGGTCAAACTGGAACCCTCTGCCCTGGCCGGCGTACCCGGTATGCTACGGGTGCTGCAAGCGGGCGAGTACCTGGCTCGCCAAGGCTTCACCCCAGCCCGGCTGCAACAGGCCACCCACCTTGTCTGGGGAACGGGGGGCAGCATGGTGCCGGAAGATGAGTTCAATGCCTATCTGGCAAAAGGGCGCAGCGTGCAGGCAAACGCGTAACCGCACCCCGTGAACTGCGCAGGCGGTGGCGATGAAGACGGGGTTTCGCGTTCTCTCGGCGGGGCCGCATCAGGCCTACCCCAGTAACTGGCTCAGCACCGCCCGTAACTTGCCCGGTTTGACCGGTTTGTTCAGCAACGGCGCGCCAAGTTTCTGCAATGATCGCCGGCACTGGTCACTGCGGTCCGCGGTGATGATCACGGCAGGAATGGGACTGGCAAAGTGTTCGCGCAAGTGCCTGACCACCTCACATCCGACCACGCCGTGGTCCAGGTGAAAATCCGCCAGGATCAGTTCCGGTGCCTGCCCCTGCAGCGCCAGCAAAGCCGCCTCCTGATCGGTGGCGGTGACCACCTCGCAGCCCCACTGCCCAAGCAGGGCACCCATGCTCTGGAGAATGCTTACTTCGTTATCCAGCACCAACAAGCGGCGGCCCGGCAATGGATTGCCGGCACTTGGCTGCAACAATGCCTGGTGAACAGCCTGCGGCAGCTGCTCGCCAATCGGCACCTCGATGCTGAACACCGAGCCACGCCCCGGCCACGACCGCACTTCGATCCGGTAACCGAGTATCTTGGCGATCCGCTCGACGATGGCCAGCCCGAGGCCAACGCCCTTGCGATCCGCTGCACGCCCCACATCCAGCTGATTGAACTCGAGGAATATGTCCTGCAGCCGGTCCTGCGCAATGCCCCGTCCGGTATCCCACACCTCCAGCCGCAAATGACCACCGCGGCGCCTTGCCCCGAGCAGGATCCGCCCCTCCTCGGTATACCGGCAAGCGTTGCTGAGGAAGTTGCGCAGGATGCGTGTGAGCAACCGCAGGTCAGTGCTGATGGCGTAGTCGGCTATGCGTGCGTGCAGCTTCAGGCCCGCCGCCTCGGCCACCGGGCTGAACTCCGAGACCAGCGGCGCGAACAGCTCGTCCAGGCGGTACACGGCCACATCCGGCTTTACCGCCGCCTGGTCGAGCCGGGAAATGTCCAGCAGGTCGGTCAGCAGGTCTTCCGCGCCCTCCAGGGCCTGGTGGGTACGCTCCACCAGCACATGCTCGGCCTCTGGCAATGGCCGCTCGCGCAAGGTCGAAATCAGCAAGCGGGCAGCGTTCAACGGTTGCAGCAGGTCATGGCTGGCGGCGGCGAGGTATTTGTCCTTGCTGCGGTTGGCGGCTTCGGCGGCATCACGCGCCTCCAGCAATTCATCGGTACGCGCAGCGACCCGTTGCTCCAGTTCATCATTGAGCTGTTGCAGGCGCTGCTGGGCCAGCTTGCGTTCGGTAATGTCGGCGACGAACCCCTCCACCAGCCCTTCATGGCCGGGTTTGAGCAGCAGGTTCATCAGCACATCGAGATGGCTGCCGTCCTTGCGCCGCAGACGGGTTTCGTAGCCGTGCAGGCTGTGCTCACGGGCGAGCACCGCGGTAATGGCCTGCAACTCCTCGGCACCGCCATCAAACAGGTTGGCGGCCAGGTCAGTCAGGGAAAAAAGCACCGCTTGCGGGTCGTCGTAGCCAAGCATGCGGGCCAGCGCCGGGTTGGCGGCACGCATGCCGTCCTGAAGGCTGGCCTGGAAAATCCCGTGCACGGCGTTTTCGAACAGCCATTTGTAACGGTTGCGCTCGGCTTCCAGTTCGTCCAGGCGGGCAGACAGCTCCGGGTAATGGCTTTTGCGCGCCGAGTGGTCACCCAGCCCCAGCAGCCCGGCCAACGCCCGCTGCTGCTCGTCAGAGGGCCTCGCCATAGACCACCTCGACATCACGCTGGCTCGACGCACGGGGGTTGGTGAGGATGCACGGATCGTCCATCGCGTGTTGCGACAGGAACGGGATATCGGACGTGCGCACCCCATGCAGGCCCAGGGTTTCATGGAAGCCAATGGCATGCTTCAGGGCAGTCAAGTGCTCCACCAGGCGCCCACAGATCTGCCGGTGATTGAGACCGCGGCAGTCGATCCCGAACACCTCGGCAATCACCTTGAAACGCTCCGGCGCCGAGCTGTAGTTGAACGCCACCACGTGTTCCACCAGCACCGCGTTGCACAAGCCATGGGGCAAGTCGAGGAAGCCGCCCAGGCTGTGCGACATGGCGTGCACGGCGCCCAGGATCGCATTGGAGAACGCCAGCCCCGCCTGCATGCTGCCGAGCATGATCTTCTCGCGCAGCGCAATATCAGTAGGGTTGGCGATCATCTCCACCAGGTTGCCATTGATCAGGCGCATGGCTTCCAGCGCATGGGGATCGGTCAGCGGCCCGTGGCCGGTAGACACGAAGGCCTCGATGGCATGCACCAACGCATCGATGCCGGTGCAGGCCGACAGGAACGGGTCCATGCTCAGGGTGGTCTGCGGGTCGATCAGCGACACGTCCGGCACCACCGCCTTGCTGACGATGGAGAACTTCATGCGTTCCTGCTGGTTGGAAATGATCACGAACTGCGACACGTCCGCCGAAGTGCCGGCGGTGGTCGGGATCAGGATCAGCGGCGGGCTGGGCACGCGGATCATGTCCACGCCTTCGAATTCAAGGATGCTGCGCCCATGGGCAACCACGATACCGATGGCCTTGCCGCAATCCATCGGGCTGCCGCCACCGACGGCGACGATCACGTCACAGTGGTTCTGCCGATAGATTTCGGCGCCGAGCATCACCTCCTCGACCCGCGGGTTGGGTGACACCGCTGTGTACAGGCAATAGTCGATGCCTTGGGCCTGCAGGCTGGCCTCCACATCCGCCACCCAGCCGGCGGCGATCACGCCAGGGTCGCTGACCACCAGTACCTTGCGCGCACCGAAGGTTTTGGCGTAGTTGGCCACGTTGTGCCGGCAGCCGGCACCAAAGATGATTTCAGGCGATACGAACTTGCGAAGGGGGCTGAAACTCTGGCTCATCGGTAAGCCTGTTCTTATTGTTCTGGAAGATAAACGCCAGCGTAAAGCATCCCACCACGAAAGCAACCAGACCAAAGCGGGGCTACCGGTCATTCTATCCAGGATTTGGCGCGGGCCACCTCCAGAAATGCCAGCACGTCCTCTTCGAGCCGCGGTACATCGGGGAAGCGTTGTGCCAGGCGGTCGATGATCGTTGCCACGGTACTGTGGCCGTCCAGCAGCGCCAGGACCCAGCCGGCACTGGCATTGAGCTCAATGATGCCCCCGGCGTACAACAGCACGTGGCAAGCCTTCTGTGGCTCCCAGTCCAGGCGCAAGCCGCGCCCCAAGGCAAGGGCTTGCTGGCGATCTATCAGGTTCACAGGCGCATGCTCCAGGAGGATCCGGCCACCGTGGCGATGGCCGGGCCGTCATCAACGGTTGGCGAAATACATCGTCACTTCAAAGCCAATGCGCAGGTCGGTATAGGCGGGTTTAGTCCACATAGGGCAAGTCCTCTTCTTGTGCCGGAGGATTCCGGTAGAAGCATTAATGCACGGGGGCGGACTGGACCGAATGCTACTTTGGAACGAGCTTGCGGGGTGCGTTGGTACGGGTAGGCCATGCATGTGCCGGCCCTTTTGCGGACTCGCCCGCCCCCACAGGTTCTTCACCGGTTCTGGAACCAACGGTGAACCTGTGGGAGCGGGCGAGCCCGCGAAGGCCGCGACGCGGTCTAGAAGAAGCCCAGTGGATTGATGTCGTAGCTCACCAGCAGGTTCTTGGTCTGCTGATAATGGTCAAGCATCATCTTGTGGGTCTCACGGCCAACACCGGACTTCTTGTACCCCCCGAACGCCGCATGCGCCGGGTACAGGTGGTAGCAGTTGGTCCACACTCGCCCGGCCTTGATCCCGCGGCCCATGCGGTAGGCACGGTTGATGTCGCGGGTCCACAGGCCGGCGCCCAGGCCGAATTCACTGTCGTTGGCGATCGCCAGCGCTTCGGCTTCGTCCTTGAAGGTGGTCACGCCCACCACCGGCCCGAAGATTTCTTCCTGGAACACGCGCATCTTGTTGTTGCCCTTGAGCAGGGTTGGCTGAATGTAGTAACCGCTGGCCAGGTCACCCTGCAGCCGCTCGGCACCACCGCCGGTGAGCAGCTGCGCGCCCTCCTCCCGGGCAATTTCCAGGTACGAAAGGATCTTGTCGTACTGTTGCTCGGACGCCTGGGCACCCACCATGGTTTCGGTATCCAGCGGGTTGCCGCGGGTGATCTTGGCGATCTTCTTCATCACCTCGGCCATGAACGGCTCGTAGATCGACTCCTGGATCAGCGCCCGTGACGGGCAGGTGCACACCTCGCCCTGGTTGAAGAACGCCAGCACCAGGCCTTCGGCAGCCTTCTCGATGAACGCCGGCTCGGCCTGCATGATGTCTTCGAAGAAAATGTTCGGCGACTTGCCGCCCAGTTCGACGGTGGACGGGATGATGTTCTCGGCCGCGCACTTCATGATGTGCGAGCCCACCGGGGTGGACCCGGTGAAAGCGATCTTGGCAATGCGCTTGCTGGTGGCCAGCGCCTCGCCGGCCTCACGGCCAAAGCCCTGGACGATGTTCAGTACGCCTGCCGGCAACAGGTCGGCGATCAGTTCGGCAAAGACGGTAATCGACAGGGGCGTCTGCTCTGCGGGCTTGAGCACCACGCAGTTGCCAGCGGCCAAGGCCGGGGCAAGCTTCCAGGCGGCCATAAGCAGCGGGAAGTTCCACGGGATGATCTGCCCCACCACACCCAGCGGCTCGTGGATGTGATAAGCCACGGTGCCTTCGTTGATCTCACCTACGCCACCTTCCTGGGCGCGGATGCAACCGGCGAAATAGCGGAAGTGGTCGGCTGCCAGCGGCACGTCGGCATTCAAGGTTTCGCGTACGGCCTTGCCGTTGTCCCAGCTTTCGGTAACCGCCAGCACTTCCAGGTTCTGTTCGATGCGGTCGGCAATTTTCAGCAGTACCCGCGCACGGTCTTGCACCGAGGTCTTGCCCCAGGCTTCGGCGGCGGCATGCGCGGCGTCCAGGGCGCGCTCGACGTCCTGGGCCGTGGAACGCGGGAATTCGGCAATCGGCTGGCCATTGACCGGCGAGCTGTTGGTGAAATACTGGCCCGCCAACGGCTGCACGAACTCGCCACCGATGAAGTTGCCATAACGGGGTTTGAAGGATACGACGGCGCCTGGAGTTCCGGGTTGTGCGTAGATCATGCTGAGCCTCTGCGGGTCGGTGCCTGTCCCACGACAGGCGATGCACCGATGGTAACAAGCCCGCGTGCCGGGCGAATGCATCGTTGGCAGCGGGGCTCTCGTCATTTGGTAGTAGGCTCTGTACGAAAAGTCTTGAGACGCAGGTCAGGCAAGGCGAAAACAGCCGAGGAACGGCCGGGGTCGCGCCCGACTGTACTGAAGTACATGAGCACTCCGAGGCGGTTTTCAACGCAGCATGAACAAGTATCAAGGCTTTTCGTCAGAGCCCAGGGCCGCTTGCTACCGATCAGCGGCAGCAAGCGGCAGTAGGCAGGCGTTAGGGCTTGGTGCTCGCGGTTTGCTGCAACTGCTTGGGCAACTTGAAGGTCCAGAGCATGCCGCCCTGGTTGAAGTCCTTGACCCGTTTGGCCACTTCGCCGCCCCACAGCGGCACCGCGCCGCCCCAGCCGGAGACCACCGAAACGTATTGCTCGCCGTCCATTTCCCAGGTGACGGGCGAGCCAAGCACGCCTGAGCCGGTCTGGAATTCCCAGACCTTGTCGCCGGTCTTGGCATTGAATGCCTGCAGGAAGCCCTCTGGCGTGCCCGTGAACACCAGGTTGCCCTTGGTGGTCAGCACGCCGCCCCACAGCGGCGCGTAGTTCTTGTGGCGCCACACTTCCTTGCCGCTGATCGGGTCGATGGCACGCAGCACGCCGATGTAGTCTTCGTTGAGCGGCTTGATGGTGAAGCCGGCACCGAGGAACGCCGCGCCCTTCTTGTAGGCGATGCCTTCGTTCCAGATGTCCATGCCCCACTCGTTGGACGGCACGTAGAACAGCCCTGTGTCCTTGTTGTAGGCCATCGGCATCCAGTTCTTGGCGCCGAGGAAGGCCGGGGCGACGAACACCGAGCTGCCCTTGGCCTCGCTGCCGGGTGCGCCCGGGCGGCTGGCGTCGTTGTAGATCGGCCGGCCGTCCTTGTCCAGGCCTGTGGCCCAGGTGATCTTGTCCACGAAGGGGAAGCCGCGGATGAACTTGCCGTTGGTGCGGTCGAGCACGTAGAAGAAACCGTTGCGGTCGGCCGTAGCGGCAGCCTTGACCTCCTTGCCGCCGTCCTTGTAGTTGAACGAGATCAGCTCGTTGACGCCGTCGAAGTCCCAGCCGTCATGCGGCGTGCTCTGGAAGTGCCACTTGATGGTGCCGTCGTCCGGGTTCAGCGCCAGGCGTGAGGAAGAGTACAGGTTGTCACCGGGGCGAAGGTGCGAATTCCACGGCGCCGGGTTGCCGGTACCGAACAGGATCAGGTTGGTTTCCGGGTCGTAGTAACCGCCCAGCCAAGGCGCTGCGCCGCCGGTCTTCCACAGGTCGCCAGGCCAGGTCTTGCCCGCCTCACCGCCGGAAATGCCGTTCTCGATCGCCTTGCCGTCCTTGTACACATAGCCCATGTGCCCTTCCACGGTGGGACGCATCCACAGCAGTTCGCCGTTCTCCGGGTTGTACGCCTGGATCTTGCCCACCACGCCGAACTCGCCGCCGGCAACGCCTGTGATCAGCTTGCCATTGACGATCATCGGCGCGGCACTGATGGAGTAGCCTTCTTTGTGGTCGGCAACCTTCTTGCTCCAGACCACCTTGCCGGTGTCCTTGTTCAGGGCCACCAGCTTGGCGTCCAGCGTGCCGAAGAACACCAGGTTGCCGTACAGTGCGACGCCGCGGTTGATCACGTCGCAGCAGGGGCGGATGTCATCCGGCAGACGTGCATCGTATTGCCACAGTTTCTTGCCAGTGCGGGCGTCCACGGCGAACACCCGCGAGTAGGAGCCGGTCAGGTACATCACCCCGTCCTTGATCAGCGGCTGGGCCTGCTGGCCGCGCTGCTTCTCCCCGCCGAAGGAGAACGCCCAGACCGGGCGCAGCTCCTTGACATTATTGACGTTGAGCATATCCAGCGGGCTGTAGCGCTGGCCCTGCACGCCCAGGCCATTGGTCACGATCTGCTGGGGGTTCTTCGGGTCCTGGAGGATGTCTTCATTGCTGACAGCGGCGTGAGCCGCGCCGGCAAGCAGCATGGCGCTGAGCACCAGGCTCACGGCGAACAAGGGGCGACGTGGGGATCGGGTCATGACGGCTACCTTTGGTTTTTTTGTTGTGCCCGGGAAAATTTCCCGGTGTGTCGGGAATTCTTGGTCCCGACCCGATTGCCAACAATTGCCCGCAGTGCGGAGTTTTCTAGTTCCTTGGTAGGGGTTGGGTTTGCCCGTCCTGTTCAACCAGAAACTGCTTGAGTCAATCTGCCCTGCCTTGGATAACTGCTTCCCCAGGCAAACGCCGTACGCCGCCAAACCACCACACAACTCCCGCTCCAATCACGGTAGTCAGCACTGCAAGCAGCAAGATAACCCCTTGCGCCCCCACCGGCGCCGCCAGTATTCCCACCAGCAAGCCCGCCAACGGTTGCGACAAGTTGTTGAGCAATGTGACCACTCCCACCGTCTTGCCAAAGTCCTGGGTCGGAATTACCCGCTGCCGAACATTGCGCATATAGACATTGAACATCTTGTCGAAACCGACAATCAGCAAAAACCCCAGCACATACCCTGCAAAGTTCGGACTCAAGGCGCTGATGAAAGCGCCGGCGGCAATCATCAAGTAGCCCACGCCACCCATTACCCGTAACGGCAGCACCACCCGGGCGAGAAAGAACAGGATCACGATAGTAGTTACTGCGGCAGCCGCCTGCAGCCATGCGTAGGTGTCCTTGCCAGCGCCATGCTCGCCGAGCACCATGGCCGCCGAGGTTGCTAAGGTGACCCCGACGATCAGGTTGACGCCGACGGCCAAGGTGATGATCTTCTTCAGTTCGGCCTGTTCGCCAATATGCCTGAAGGCGATACGCACGGGTTGGAACCAGATATCACGATGCTGCTCGTACACCGGCAGGGTGACCTGGCTGGCGCGCTGCCATGCCCGCATGCTCAGGTCGGCCAGCAGGAACAGTCCAGCAGTCCATAGCACTACCCAGTGCCATGCCATAAACTCCAGCAGCGCAGCTGCCACCAGTGGCCCGAGTACCAGGCCCGTCTGGTCAGCGATCTGAGAATAGGCGAGGGTCTTGGTGTAGTTGTAGTGCTGGAAGATATGCGGCATCACCACCTCGCGGGCCATGATGCCCTGAGTGGTCAGCCCCCCACACAGCGCCGACAGTACCACCAGCCAGGCAAAACCGCCGAACAAGGCATGAAGTCCCATCGCCAACAAGCACAGCAATGCCCGGTAAACTTGGCTAATGTGCAGGATCTTGATGGGTGAGAACTTGTCGCACAGTGCGCCGCATACCGGGAAGGCGAGAAAACGCGGCAGCGACTCGACAAAGAACGCCAGCCCTGCCCAAGCGACGCTGTTGGTGGCCTGGAACACTATCAGCGGCACGATGAACAACAGGATCTGGTCTGCCAGGCGCGAAAGAAACAGCGAAATGAAAAAGGCCAGGTAATCCTTGCGCATGCTGAACTCCTGTAAGAAGCAAGAAAGAGACCTTGCCAAACCTCAATAGGCCGAGCCCAAACGGTCGTTGAGGTTGTGTTTCTCGTCACCACGCAACGGTGGGTTGAACACACTGACCAGGATCAAGTCCTGCTCCTTGCCGCCGCGTAGGTAGTGCCGATCATGCTGGTCGAGTACATACACATCACCGGGACGTATCGGGTAGACATTCCCCTGCATGTCCTCGACCTCGCCTTCCCCGGCTATGCAGTAGCACGCCTCCAAATGGTTCCGATAGTGCAACAGCGATTCAGTGCCGGCACGAACCACCGTGTGGCAGAGGGTAAATCCCATGGCATCACGTTCGGTGAGTAGACGATGGCTAGTGCCGGCGCCCCACTCCACGTAGTAGGCGGTTTTCTCCACGTCGGACCTGCTGCGGATGAACATGTGAACCTCTCTGGGTATAAGGCGTTGAATGAAGAGTCATGCTTGGTCGTGACTACCATTGCGCAAGGTCGCTTCGCCGCAAGCCAGCATCGCGTCGCTCCAGGCCAGATCGCGATGCGCGGCGATAGCCTGGATGTCACACCAATGGCGCTGGAGTGGATGCCCTGCCGCCAACGAAGAGGCACCGAGCCGTCCTACCAGACGTTGCACCGCTTGCACGCACTGCCTCGCCAAATAGGCACGGTCGCGGCGTAACCGCAGCAGTTGACAGGTACTCAGGGCTTGATCGTGAATGCCTGCTTCATGCAACCGCGATATCAACGAGTCATAGAGAAGGCCAGCGCTGTGCAACTGTGCGGCCGAGTGAGCGACCTGCTCGGCAATCCTTGGGTCGCTGGCCAGCGAGTCAGTGAGCGCCGACACGAACGCATCATGGGCCCCCTCCGCGCAGCCAAACAACGGACCGATGATCGAAGTAGCCAGAAAGGGCGCCAATGGCAAACGGTCGATGTAATCGATCTCCGGTTTGGATGGGCGTTGGGCGAAGATTTCATGCAAGGCGAAAACCCGCTCGTGTGGTACCAGCAACTGGTGAGCCTGAACGTCG
Source organism: Pseudomonas sp. VEM90 (assembly GCF_054611535.1). Classification (NCBI taxonomy): domain Bacteria; kingdom Pseudomonadati; phylum Pseudomonadota; class Gammaproteobacteria; order Pseudomonadales; family Pseudomonadaceae; genus Pseudomonas; species Pseudomonas sp. VEM90. The sequence continues at coordinate 135,373 of NZ_JBTRAR010000001.1, forward strand.
TGAGAGCCAGTTGCGGCCATGCCGCAAATGTCCCAGCTGTCGATTCGCTCAATATCCTGCGCGGCGACCAGTACGAGAAAACGTGGAGTGTGCCAGGCAGCCGGGTGGTTCTGACAAGGTGCATTGAGCATCAACCACGTCGCGTCTTCGATCCCTGAGCTGAACCGCCAGCGCCCGTTCACCCTTATGCCGCACGCCTCGTAGCTGAGCTGGCTGTTGGCGCTGGTGGACGCCGAGGCGAACAGCTGCCGGGGGCCGTCAGCGTACATTTGATCCTGGCATGCCGGGGGTAAACGTCGAGCGATGCTGCTGTGCCCACCCACCAAGGCCATCACCCAGCCGGTGGAGGCGCAGGCCCTTGCGGCAATGCGTGCGCTCTCCACCACTGTTGGCCAATGTGAGCTGCGGGTTGCAGGCGCTCGAGGCGACAACAGATCCAGCCACTCACCGGTGAACAGTTCGTTGAATGTATCGCGGCTCAAACGACGGTCTTTCTGCGCTGCTCCCGCTCGCTCGCGCCACCTTGACAGGTGTTGCAGTGCCCGTTGGCAGGGCGCGGGTTGGGCGGCGCGATGCAATACCTGTTGAACGTTTTCAGACATTGGCCGGCACCTCGACTTGATTACCATGGAGCACCACCGAACCCAGTCGCGAACCTTCAAAGCAGAAGCCCGGTGGTTGCACAACCGGGCCTAGCAGCTTGAGGAATCGTTCAATCCGCTGTTCGTCGTCCGAGGCCACAAACTCGCAGAAATTACTGCTGTTCCACAGCAGGTGGACGTGCTTGAAGCGAGCCGACAGGGCGCCTACCAGTTCTTCCATGGTGACCTGACCGTTTTGCATCTGCACGAGCATCTGCTGGCGTTTCCAACGGATTTCTTCCACTTTGAAGTAGCGGGTCTTGAATACTTCGTCCTTTATCTTCTCTCGTCGCAGATACTCTTCTGAATCGGGGTGGTTGAGCTTTTCGAGGAAAAATGCAAGCCCGCTGGGCTTCAGAAAACGCTTGATGTGGGCGATTTGTTGCGCGCGGTTACGGTTATAGAACTGGAATGCGGCCATTTCGTATATGAAATCGAATCCCTGGCTGAACGCTTTATATTCCGGCTTTTGCAGCAGCTTCGTGTTCATTTTGAAGAATGAGTGCGGGTAGAAGTGTGATAAGGCTGGGTCGGCATACCGCTCGAAGGCTATCTGGTTGGCACGGTTGGGCGACGAGGTGAGGCTAAGGATCAGGCCTTGGGATTGGCCAGCCAAAGCACGACCATTACTACCATCGAAGGCGTCCACCTCGAATATGCTGTAGCGCTGGCCGGCCCTGGGCGGGTAGGCCGAGACCAGTCGGGACAGCGTCACGCCAATCCTGGAGAGTTCCTCAAGGACGTACGGTACGCTAGCTAGAAAATGCGAAAACAGTGGGCCCGCCCCCGCAAGCAGGCGGTCGTGGTACTCGAGTACCTGAGGGTCGTCGATCTGTGACTTGAGGTGGCTGTCCAGAGACTGCGACGGAACTTGGCTCGCGCCAGTCGCCAGGCTGTGAAAATGCTCGGCCAGTTTCAACATGGCGCTTTGATGGAGGTCGTGGTCAAGACTGGCGTCGTCCAACGATTGCTGCGGAAAAGCGTTCATGTGTCTCTCCTGCTGTCAGATCAGCCCTCTGGCGCTGAATTTGCCTGAATCGGTTTTTGGCAAGGCCTCAAGGAACACGTAATAAGCCGGCACCATGTGCCAGTCCAATTGGGCTATGCAGTGATCACGCAGGGATTGCTCGATGGTCTGTATATGGTCAGTTTCGAGCACAACATAGGCCTTCGGTACGTGCCCGGCCGATTCGTCTGCGACCGGCACCACTAATACCTCGGCAACCGCCGGGTGTGACGCCAAACATTGTTCAATTTCCCGCGGGTTGACCTTCCAGATATTGCGGGCAAACACGTCATCCTTGCGTGCCACGTAGTAGAGGTAGCCTTGGGCGTCTCGCTTGAACAGGTCACCTGTGCGAAACAGGCGCGGGTGGCCGAATGCATTGTGTAGGAAGGCCATGGCATTGGCCTCGGGCATGTTCCAATACTCGAGCATCAGGTAGTCGCTGGTTACCAGCAGTTCGCCGACCTCCCCAGGCTGGTCAATGGCCCGCCCTCGCTCGTCCACCAAGTACAAGCAGACGCCGGGCAGAGGTTTGCCCACCGAGGCTGGGCGCTGATCGAGCTCCTCGGGAGGCAGGTAACTGACACGTTTGCATTCCGTGAGCCCGTAGTTGGAAAAGATCCGTACCCGAGGCAAAGCTTGCCGAATCTTCTGGATATGACGGGTGTAGAGAGCCTGGCCACTGCTGGATATATAACGCAGGCTGGGCACCCGAGCGTCCCAATGCGGGCCGGTATTGGCCAACAGGAAAAATAATGGAGGAAACACATGCACGGCGGTTACCTCCTCCCGTTCAACCACTGCGAGTATGTCCTCGGCAGTAGTGGCCGGCTGGCTTTCAATCACGCTGGTGGCGCCGACTACCAGCGGCATCATCACGTTGTAGACACCATAATCGGAGGCCAGAGTCGAATAACTGAGGACGCGATCATCTGGGGTGTTCTGCTGGTAGGCGGTGACTTGGCGTGAGGCAGCCAACATGATTCGGTGGTTGACCAGCACGCCCTTCGGATTGAAGGACGATCCGGATGTATAGAATATCGACGTAGACCTTTCGGGGTCTTCAATCAATGGCGGATGCCTCGTAGCAGCCTTTTGCGAAGGTCTGGAGAGGGCATCGGACATTTGAATGACCTGAGGCGGGAGCACAGCGCTCGGGGTCGTGAGCAGCACCCATTCAAGCCCAACGGCCTTGATAAGGCCCGGAAGGTCGTCGGTGCAGTCAGTGATCAGCAACCGAGCGCCTGAATGCTTGAGTTGATGAATCAGCCTGGCACGGCTCAGGGTATGATGGATAGCAGCAGTAACTGCTCCGGCTTGCAGAATGCCCAGATAAGCAGCTACCAGTTGTACGGAAATTGCCGAGTACAGACCCACACGATCGCCTGGAGCAATTCCCAGGGTTGGCAGGATAGATGCGATATCATCCGCTTGTTGTTGCAACACTCGATAGGAAGTTGCTACACCGTCTAGAACGATTGCTGACTTGCTTGGGTATGCATTGGCATTGCCCGCAATGACTTTATGAAACAAAGGCATGGCTCGATATCCTCTCAATCCCTTGCTCGGGTGCTAACGGCGCTTTCTTGCGCTCACAAAAATATAAGTACCTTACAGCTGCAGGCAGAAACTCGAAGGTCGTCGATTTCAGTAAGTTGGCCGTGCGGGTCACCTAAAAATCAATAGCAGCTGACATACTCTGTCTTACCGATTTGAGAAAGCGGCACCACTCACCCTGATGATTTCTTTCAAAAGGTGTGCATAGCCTGCAAACAGGTTCAGAATATTTATGCACTCAAGACTTCAGACAGACAGAGAGGAACAGAGACAACCATTACAAATAGTCACAGAGGTATGACAACGGAAAAACATAAAAACACCACTTATATTTGCTTGACACCCACACCACCAACAAAAACCAAACATATCGACAAGCAAAATCCTCCACCACAAAAGTTATCACGTCAAGGCGATTCTAAATAAAGCCAGGTCATTTTTGTCACTATTCAGTGACATTGTTCGCGCACCAGCAATTTGAAATATTTTGTTATCAGAAGTATCTGACAGATATTTGGAAGTTCCAAGAAAGTTACCCCACCCGTTTGCAACGAGCAGCGTTTAAACGTGGCATAAACGCCCGCCCGAACGACACCTTTACCAGGCCACTGGGAGTCGCGAACTTCTCCGCACCTCTCCAACCTGTAGTGGACAATATGCTACTCGACAGTGTTCCGTGAGCAGCATTCCACCGACCCGACTCGGCTCTCAAGCCACGTGGATCATGGCTGCTGCACGACAGCGCGCCGCCTCGGTGACGGGCGTACTCCATAGAGCAGCGCGTTCCGCCATCAGATTGGGGGCCTGGTATCGATGCGCCGGAGTTGCTTGCGCTCATACCGGGGGTACAGGTGGCTGACACTGCGGATCAGCTCATAACGCGTCAGGCTGATCCCGGCAAACCGTTCGGGAATGGGGCTGCGGATCATCTCGGCCATGTCGTCACCGCGCGCCGCGCCATCGCGCATCAGGCCATCGAGCCAGCCCAGGTAGTCACGCATCTGCACGAACGGCTGCGCATCACTGGCCACCGGGCCATGCCCGGGTACCAACTGCTTCCAGGGCAGTGCCTGCAGGGTATCCAGGTCCTTGAGCCACACGTCCAGCCCTGGGCTGTTAGGCGTGGTCAGGGCCCGTTGGTAGAACACCAGGTCACCGGCGAAAAGTACGCCGGTCTTTTCATCGAAAATCGCCAGGTCGGCCCCCGTGTGCCCGCCCAGCCCCAGCAACCTCAGGCGGTGCCCACCCACCTCATGCACACCCGGCTGCAACACCCGGGTCGGCAGTACCACCTCGGTACCGCGCATCCAGTCGCCGACCAGGCGATACATGTTCTCGGCCATGGCATCGCCCTGCTCGCGCAGCAGGTCGCGGGTGCCGGCCAGGGCACCGATCGGCACATCGGCAAAGGCCTGGTTGCCCAGTACATGGTCAGGATGATGATGGGTCAGCAACACTTCCACTACCGGCTTGTCGGTGAGGGTGGCAATTGCCTTGCGCAACGCCTCGCCATAGCCCTTCGACGGCCCGCTGTCGATCACCACCACACCGCTGTCGGTGACGATGAACGCGGTGTTGACCACATTGCCGCCATTGGCCTTGGCGAAATTGTCGGTGCTGCCTTCCAGCAACCAGGTGCCCTCGGCGATCTGCCGGGGTGTGAGCCGGTACGCCAGATCAGCCTGGGCTGGCAGCCCCAGGCACAGCAGCAACAGCAGGATCCAACGCATGACAGTGCCTCGGGTCAGGGGGGAATCAGACAACGCGCTCAGGGCAGCGCCGCCTCGAACTGGTTGCCGCTGTTGTCCCGTAACAGCAGCCGGGTTGGCCCAGGGCCTTGAATGTCAAAACCAAGGTTGGGGTTTTCGCTGACCGCCGGGTACAGCTCCAGGCTGGCCAGGCGCTGGCCATCTGCACCTTGCAACTCGGCATGGTTGAGAAAGAATTCAGGAATGCCGCTGACCAGGCCGTTATCCATCGGGTGGGCCACCTGCAGGCGCAGGCGGCTGCTGTCATCACGCGGGTAGCGCCCGCCCAGCACCTCACCAAGGTGCTCCTCCCAGCCGGGCTGGGTGCGCACCACGCTGGGTGCGGTACAACCGCCGCCGGCAGCATCGATCAGGGTCGAACCGACGTGCCACAGGCCATCGCGTGTCAGTACGGCGGCGCGCAACGGTGTGGCCTGTTCGATGCGGATGCGGATCGACAACCAGGGCAACACGCGCTCGCCGGGCTGAAAGTCGACGATGCGCGGCAGAGGGTTCAGCTCTGCCCAGGCGATTATCCGCACCACCTCGCCCGTGAACGCCCGGGCGTCGATCTCCAGCGGCACCTGCCGTGCATCCTCGGCAAAGGGCGGCGCCAGAAGCTTCACACGGTCATCGAAAACGAACGCTGCCTGGCCCAGCAACTGCTTATGGTAGAAGTCCCACATCACGGAAGGCACCGGGTCTGTGTGGGTGCCTTGTGTCGCAGCCTGGGCGGCCCAGGGCATCCAGCAGGCCAGCAGGAAAGTTGCTCGCCAGTTCATGGCCACTCCTATTGATACATCTCCGGGACCTCGTAACGCAGGCCGTATGCGGCATACATCGCCTTGAGCCGGCCATCGCGAATCATCGCCTCCATGGCCTCCTCCACGGCATAGGCCAGCTGCCGGTTGCTCTCATGCACGGCCATGCCGATTTCCCAAGCCTGTTTACCGAGGTTCGGGTAGGCGTTTTCTGCCAAGGCCAGTTGCGCATCGGCGGCCTGGTGCAGCTGCCAGTCAACCTCGCCGCGCATCGCCATCACTGCGTCCACCTGGCCGGACTGCATCGCAGCAAATGCCTGTTGCACGCTGGGGTAATGGTGGGTCCTGGCGCTAAGCATGCCGTTGAACACCGACGTCAGGTAAAACGACGGCACGCTGTCCACCTCGACCCCGACAGGATGCTGCTGGAATACCGCGACACTGGCCACCGACGGCAAGCGACGGCGATCGTAGGCCACCTGCCAACGCTCCTCCTGATAGGGGCCGAACATCACCACCTGGGCGTTTTCCAGCTCACCCAGCTCGTTGCGCCGCTGCGCGTAGGCGCGATCGTAAGGCACCCGCATCATCAGGTCGGCCAATTGCTGATGACGCAGCGGGCTGCCGCGCCAGATGTAGTCGCGCAGGTCATCGTCGAGCTTTTCTCCGGGTGGCGCCCAGATCAGTTGCAGACGTACCCCCAAGGCCGTGGCCAGGGCCTGCGCCAGTTCCACATCGACACCACGCGGCTGGCCGTGGTCCTGGAAACTGTAGGGGGCGAAATCCTTGTACACCGCCACCTTGAGCTCTCCGGCAGCGATGATCGCGTCGTAGTTGCGCACCTGCGCCTGGGCCGCCGCGCAACACAGCAGCAGGCCACTCAACAGCACCGCCCACAGACGCATGGCCGTCACTCCTCGACGTGCACGCTGTCCAGGTAGGTGCGCACCGCCCACAGGGCTTCCTGACTGAGGTAATCGGCCATCTTCGGCATGTACACGCGGCCGTCGCGAACCGCGCCGTGGCGTACCCGCTCGACGAACCATTCATCGCCAGCATCACCTGCATCGAGCATGCGCAAGTCAGGGGCGATACCACCAGACTTGGCCTCCAGGCCATGGCAGGCGGCGCAGTTCTGGTTGTAGGCCGAGGCGCCGATTTCCACCGCCTTGTCGTGCTCGGGTGAGCTGCGGTAAGGGTTGACCGCCGCCCAGCCGTCGTCGTCCAGGGTCACACCAGCGTCCTTGATCGGGGTCAGGCCCTTGGTCTCCACTGCCTGGGGCACCACGTTGCCATGGGCCCAGGCTGTACCGGTCAGCACGGCTGCGGCCAGCACTCCAGCAGCAAGCAACACATTGCATTTTGTTGTCATTGTTATGCCCTCACCATTGCACACAAAGCCTCAACCACAGAGGCCGTGCCGCCATCTTAGAAACACCCCGCGGGCGACCGAATGCTGCTTTGGTGTCCGGGCCTTAATCCCTTGGTAGTAGGGCTTGTGGCGAAGGGCCAATTGAGGTGTCGTGCGGGAACTTTTCCCGGCAAGGGCGGGACTTTTTCCGTATCCCGCGATAGCCGCTGCGCCCCACCCTGTGCAGGCCAAAACCTCCACTGGGAACTGCAACCATGACAATAAGATCGCTACCCGCCCTTTCCCCGCTGGCCCTGAGCGTGCGCGTCCTGCTGATGGCCGGTAGCCTGGCCCTGGGCAATGTGGCAACAGCGGCCAGCACACCCGCTGCACCTGCCGGCAAGAACGTCACCTGGGAAGACATCGCCAATGACCACCTGACCACCCGGGACGTGCTGCAGTACGGCATGGGCACCAATGCCCAGCGCTGGAGCCCGCTGGCCCAGGTCAATGACAAGAACGTGTTCAAGCTGACCCCGGCCTGGTCCTACTCCTTCGGCGACGAGAAGCAGCGCGGCCAGGAATCCCAGGCCATCGTCAGCGATGGCGTGGTCTACGTCACCGGCTCGTACTCGCGGGTATTCGCCCTCGATGCCAAGACCGGCAAACGCCTGTGGACCTACAGCCACCGCCTGCCCGACAACATTCGTCCCTGCTGCGACGTGGTTAACCGCGGGGCGGCGATCTACGGCGACAAGATCTACTTCGGCACCCTCGACGCGCGGGTCATCGCCCTCGACAAGCGCACCGGCAAAGTGGTGTGGAACAAGAAGTTCGGCGACCACAGCGCCGGCTACACCATGACCGGTGCGCCAGTGCTGATCAAGGACAAGACCAGCGGCAAGGTGCTGCTGATCCACGGCAGCTCCGGCGATGAATTCGGCGTGGTCGGCCAGCTGTTCGCACGCGACCCGGACACCGGCGAAGAAGTGTGGATGCGGCCCTTCGTCGAAGGCCACATGGGCCGCCTGAACGGTAAGGACAGCACCCCGACCGGTGACGTCAAGGCGCCGTCCTGGCCAGACGACCCTACCACCGAAACCGGCAAGGTCGAAGCCTGGAGCCACGGCGGCGGTGCCCCTTGGCAAAGCGCCAGCTTCGACCCCGAAACGAACACCATCATTGTTGGCGCTGGCAACCCCGGGCCGTGGAATACCTGGGCGCGCACGTCGAAGGACGGCAACCCGCATGACTTCGACAGCCTGTACACCTCCGGCCAGGTCGGCGTCGACCCGAGTACCGGCGAAGTCAAGTGGTTCTATCAGCACACCCCCAACGATGCCTGGGACTTCTCCGGCAACAACGAGTTGGTGCTGTTCGACTACAAAGGCAAGGACGGCAAGGTGGTCAAGGCCACCGGCCACGCCGACCGCAACGGCTTCTTCTATGTAGTCGACCGCAACAACGGCAAGCTGCAGAACGCCTTCCCCTTCGTCGACAACATCACCTGGGCCAGTCATATCGACCTGAAGACCGGCCGCCCGGTGGAAAACCCCGGCCAACGCCCGGCCAAGCCGCTGCCGGGTGAAACCAAGGGCAAGCCGGTGGAAGTCTCGCCACCGTTCCTGGGCGGCAAGAACTGGAACCCCATGGCCTACAGCCAGGACACCGGGCTGTTCTACATCCCCGGCAACCAGTGGAAAGAGGAGTACTGGACCGAGGAAGTGAACTACAAGAAGGGCTCGGCTTATCTGGGCATGGGCTTCCGTATCAAGCGCATGTACGACGACCACGTCGGCACGTTGCGCGCCATGGACCCGACCACCGGCAAGCTGGTCTGGGAACACAAGGAACACCTGCCGTTATGGGCCGGTGTACTGGCGACCAAGGGCAACCTGGTGTTCACCGGCACGGGCGATGGTTTCTTCAAGGCCTTCGACGCCAAGACGGGCAAAGAGCTGTGGAAGTTCCAGACCGGCAGCGGCATTGTCTCGCCGCCCATCACCTGGGAACAGGACGGCGAGCAGTACATCGGCGTGACCGTCGGCTACGGCGGTGCGGTACCGCTGTGGGGTGGCGACATGGCCGAGCTGACCAAACCGGTGGCTCAGGGTGGCTCGTTCTGGGTGTTCAAGATCCCGAGCTGGGACAACAAGACTGCACAGCGTTGACCTGCAGCGGGGAGCGGCCTGCGCCCCTCCCCGTTTCTGCCCTTCTCCTGACCGGAGGCTTTCGCCATGAATTACCTGCCCTTTACCTTGCTGCTGGTGCTATCCCCTGCCCTGGCAGTGAACGCCGACGACGCCGGCAACGATGCTCCCTTGACCATCAACGGCTGCGTGATTGCCGAAGCCAGCCAGTGCCCGGGGGCCAACCTGCGCGGCGCCAACCTGGCCAACCAGGACCTGCGCAAGATGAACCTGGCCGGAGCCGACCTGCGCGATGCCGACCTGCGCCATGCCCAGCTGGACCTGGCAAACCTGGAAAAAGCCCGCCTGCAAGGTGCCAACCTGACCCGCGCCAGCTTGCAACAAAGCAATCTGCGCCTGGCCGACCTGAGCAACAGCAAGCTGGTGGCCATTCAGGGCTGGGGCTTGTTCGCCCAGGGCGCACAATTTGAAAAGGCGGACCTGCGCGCAGCCTATCTGCAGTTCGCCAGGCTGTCCGGGGCAAAGCTGCAGCAGGCCAACTTGCAGGCGGCGGACCTGGAGATGGCCTGGTTGAGCAAGGCCGACCTGCAAGAGGCCAACCTGGGCGATGCCAATATGCAGGAGGCCAAGTTTGGCCAGAGCAACCTGGCACGCGCCGATTTGCGCGGGGCGCGGCAGCATTACGGGAATTTTCAGGAGGCCAACATGGAGGGGTGCAAGGGGTGCCCTGAGACCTGGGACAAATGAGGGCCTGTAGGAGCGGGTTCACCCGCGAAAGGGCCGGCCCTGCTGGCCAATCCCCACCAACCGTTCACCGCTGCCACCGCCATCGTATTCGCGGGTAAACCCGCTCCTACACACAGATCGTTGGTGGACACACATCGGTGGTTGAACACAGGTCGTCGTAGGAGCGGGTTCACCCGCGAAAAGGCCGGCCCTGCTGGCCAATCCCCACCCGCCGTTCAGCATTGCCACCGCCACCGTATTCGCGGGTAAACCCGCTCCTACACCAGGTCGGTGGTGGACACACATCGGTGGTTGGGCGCAGGCCGTCGTAGGAACGGGTTCACCCGCGAAAGGGCCGGGCCTGCTGGCCAATCTCCACCCGCCGTTCACCGTTGCCGCCACCACCGTATTCGCGGGTAAACCCGCTCCTACACACACAGATCGTTGGTAGACACACATCGGTGGTTGAGCGCAGGCCGTCGTGTAGGAGCGGGTTCACCCGCGAAAGGGCCGACCCTGCTGGCCAATCTCCACCCGCCGTTCACCGTTGCCGCCGCTACCGTATTCGCGGGTAAACCCGCTCCTACACACAGATCGGTGGTAGACACATGTCGGGGGGGACTCATTCCGTTGTGCGCGGTGGGCTGCGACGCAGCCCCAACAGGTGCAATGAAATACCTCACCCCGCCACCCGCACCACACCCAGGTCAATCCCCAGATGCACCAGCTCGGCATGCGAACTGACCTGCAACTTGCTCTTGAGCAAGGTCAGGTGGTTGGACACGGTCTTGGCACTGATACACAACTGCTCGGCAATCACCCGCGCCGGGGTACCCTTGGCCAGCATCGTGAATATCTCCAGTTCGCGCTGGGTCATGCGCTGCAACCGCGGGTCACTGGTACTTTGCTGTGACAGGCAAGCCAGCTGGGTGGCCAGGGGCTGCTCGATGTAGGCATGTCCGGCCAACACCCGTTGCACCGCCTCGATCAGCACCTCGGGCGCCGAGTTCTTGGTCAGGTAGCCCGAAGCCCCCGCATCCAGTGCCTGGCGCACCAGCGGCAGCTCGTCGTGCATGCTAAAAAACAGCACCCGCAACTGCGGCAGACGCTGGCGCAGGCGACGGGTGGTTTCCAGGCCACTGATACCGGGCAGGCCAAAGTCCATGATCACCAGGTTGGGCACCTGCTCCTGGACCCTGGCCAGCGCCTCTTCACCACTGGCAGCTTCGCGCACCTGCACCAATGGCAGCACCGCCCGCAGCAGGCTGGCGTAGCCCTGGCGGACCACGGCGTGGTCATCGACCAACACGATATTCATCACACCTCCTCGGGAATGTTAAGGGCCAGCGCCCAGCCACCGCCCGGGCGGCTGAAAATGCGTAACTCGCCCCCAAGGCTGCGGGCGCGCTCGGTCATCGAGTGCAGGCCTACCCCTGGGCGCTGCGGCTGGTGGGCGCCGCAGCCGTTGTCGCGAATGAACAGGCGCAAGCCCTTGGTACTGCGCTGCAGGCGTACCCGCACCTGGCTGGCACCGGCATGCCGGGCGACGTTGGTCAGCGCCTCCTGCAACAAGCGGTACAAATGCGTTCTGCTCGGCCCAGTCAGCGCCGGCAAGTGCTCGCCAACCCGCAGCCGGCATTCGATACCCTGGCTGGCCTGCCACTGGCCCACCAACAGCCCGAAGGCCTCGGCCAGCGGCATGTAGTGCAGCGCCACCGGATACAAGTTGTGCACCAGCGCGCGAAAACCTTGCTGCAGGCGCTCGCAGTTGAGTTCAAGGGCCTGGGCCGTCTGCGTCACCACTTCAGGCTGTTCGGCCACCATACGCAGCAGGCATAGCTGGGCACGCATACCTGCCAGGTATTGCCCCAGATCATCGTGCAGGGTCTGCGCCAGCTGGGTACGTTCCTGCTCCTGCACCGCCAGCAGGGCCTGGGTCAGCTGGGCATTGTCGGCCTGGGCCTGCTCCAGGGTTGCGGCCATGCGGTTGAAGTGTTTGGCCAGTTGGCGCGCTTCCGGCAGGCCGGCTTCGCGCAGGCGTGCCGTCAATTGCCCGCCTGAGACCTGGTGCAAGGCGCCCAGCAGCTCATCCAGCAGGCCCATGGCCCGCCGCACCGCCCAGCGGATGGTCAACAAGCTCAGCAACAACGCCAAGCCACAAACGCCAAGCAGTTGTTGCAGGGAGTCCCAGACTTCATCGATTTCATCCCGCGCATCCACGGCAATCAACACGCGGCGGCCATCACTCAAGTCCAGCAGCCGGCTGCTGTGGTAGCGCTCGCCGACTAACTGGCGGCCCAGCCAGGCATCCATACCAGCCTCCTGCGGCAGCCTTGGCACCTCACCCGCTGCCAGCCAGTGCACCCGCACATGGCGCAGGCTCTTGGTCAAACCGGGCTGCAGGTTTGCCGGGTCGCGTTCAGCGGTGTCGCCCAGGTACGCCACCACCGCTTCGGCTGACTGCAACTCACGCTCGACGTCGGCCACCGCCTGGTGCAACAGCACCCCGGCACAAGCCAGCGTCACCAAGGCGAAGCATAACGTGACCCAGAGGTTGACTCGCCACAGGGCCGACAGGTTGACAAGGCGCACAAGCGGTTCTCCTCAGGCCGTTGTGGACCATCGTAAAACTGCGGCCCCCGCACTGAATTACTACCTTGGTACCGGCCGAGCGCTACTTTCTGCATATTTCCCCCTCCCGGCGGGCTTCCTATGCTGGCGCCATCTGCCGTGGAGTGTGTTATGCACCAGCCTGCCCACCTTGCCTTGACCTGCCTGCTGGCCTTGGCCGCAACGCTGGCTGCCCCCCTGGCGCCCGCCGCTCAGGGCCAGGCCGCAGCCCCGCTGCACATACGCATCGGCTACCTGGGCTATCGCCCCGCCGCTGGCCCGCTGCTGTCCAACGTCATCCCCGAACCCGGCGATGCCGGGCTACAAGGTGCCGAACTGGCCATTGCCGACAGCAACAGCACCGGGCGCTTCCTGAAGCAGCAGTTTCAGCTGACCAGCGCCAATGTCGACAGCCCCGAGGCCCTGCTGCAAGCCGCAAGGGCCCAGCATGAACAAGGCCTGCGCCTGTTCGTGGTGAATGCCCCGGCCGCCAGCCTGCGCGCGCTGTCTGCCGCCCTGCCCGACAGCCTGTTGTTCAACGCCGGCAGCCCCGACGACAGCCTGCGCAGCAGCCAGTGCCTGAGCAATGTCCTGCACAGCCTGCCGAGCCGGGCCATGCTGGCCGATGCCTTGGCGCAGTTCCTGGTACTGCGCAAATGGCAACGGGCACTGCTGGTGGTCGGCCAGACCCCGGACGACCAGGCGTACGCCGCTGCCCTGCGCCGGTCGGTGAAGCGTTTTGGCGTGCAACTGGTTGCGGAAAAAACCTGGACCTTCGACAACGACCAGCGCCGCAGCGCCCAGGCCGAGATGCCGTTGTTCACCCAGACTGCCGAATACGACGTGGTGCTGGTGGCCGACGAGCGCGGTGACTTCGGCGAGTACCTGCCCTACCAGACGTGGTATCCGCGCCCGGTGGCCGGTACCCAGGGCCTGACCCCCACGGGCTGGCACAAGACGGTGGAAACCTTCGGGGCGGCGCAGTTGCAAAAACGCTTCGAGGCCCAGGCCGGGCGCTGGATGAATGACCGTGACTTCGCCGCCTGGATGGCTGTACGCAGTGTCGCCAGTGCGGCCAGCAAGCTGCGCCTGGCCGAACCTCGCGCGGTTCAGCAACTGCTGCTCAGCGAGCAGTTGCCGCTGGACGGCTTCAAGGGGCGCAAGCTCAGCTACCGCCCGTGGAACGGCGAACTGCGCCAGCCGATCCCGTTGGTTCAGCCCCGCGCCCTGGTCAGCACCTCACCGCAGGAGGGCTTCCTGCATCCCTTCAACGAAATGGACAGCCTGGGTTACGACAAGCCCGAAGTGACGTGCAGCTACCCCTGACCCGACAACCACAACAATAAGGAATTCGCCATGCGCCGCCCCCTGTTCCACCGGGCCCTGATTTACCCCAGCCTGCTGTCGGGCGCCCTGGCGCTGGCCAGCAGCCACGCCATGGCTGCCACCGCCTGGGTCTCCAACGAGAAGGACAACAGCCTCAGCCTGATCGACATGCAAACGCTGGAAGTCACCGAAACCCTGCCGGTGGGCCAGCGCCCGCGTGGCTTGCTGCTGTCGCACGACAGCAAGCTGCTGTATATCTGCGCCAGCGATTCGGACCGGGTGCAGGTGATGGACGTGGCCACCCGCAAGATCATCAAGGAGCTGCCTTCCGGCAAGGACCCCGAGCAGTTCGCCCTGCACCCCAACGACCGCTGGTTGTATGTGTCCAACGAGGATGACGCGCTGGTGACCGTGATCGACACCGTCACCGACAAGGTGCTCGGCCAGATCGATGTCGGTATCGAACCCGAAGGCATGGCGGTCAGCCCCGACGGCAAGTGGGCGGTCAACACCAGCGAAACCACCAACATGCTGCACTGGATCGACACCAGCACCCAGACCCTGGCCGACAGCACGCTGGTCGACCAGCGCCCGCGCTTCGTCGAGTTCAGCAAAGACGGTTCGCACCTGTGGGCCTCGGCAGAGATCGGCGGCACGGTGACCATACTCGACGTGGCCACGCGCCAGGTGCTGAAAACCCTGAACTTCCAGATCAAGGGCGTGCACCCGGACAAAGTCCAGCCAGTGGGCATCAAGCTCAGCGCCGATGGCAAGTACGCCTTCGTCGCCTTGGGCCCGGCCAACCATGTGGCGGTAGTCGATGCCAAGACCTTTGATGTGCTCGACTACCTGCTGGTCGGGCGGCGTGTCTGGCAGCTGGCGTTCACCCCGGACCAGCGCCAGTTGCTGGCCACCAACGGTGTCAGCGGTGACGTTTCGGTCATCGATGCGAAGCACCTCAAAGTGCTCAAATCGGTGAAGGTCGGGCGTTACCCCTGGGGTGTGGTGGTGACACCATGAACGCCCTCGATGTCAGTGACGTGAGCTTTGCCTATGGCCAGCGCGAAGCACTCAGGCAGGTCGGTTTCAGCCTGGCACCCGGGCGCTTCGCCGCGTTGCTGGGCCCCAATGGTGCCGGCAAGTCGACCCTGATCGCCCTGCTCACGCGCCTGTACGACCTGCAGCATGGCGACATCCGCGTGTGCGGCTGCTCGCTACGCAACGCTGCACGCCCGGCCTTGCGCCAGCTGGGCGTGGTGTTTCAGCAAAGCACCCTGGACCTGGACCTGAGCGTTGAACAGAACCTGCGTTACCACGCCGCCTTGCATGGCCTGTCGCGGCGCCAGAGCAACCTGCGGGTCGAAGCCGAACTGGCCCGCCAAGACCTTGGGGAACGTCGGCGCGATCGTGTGCGAGAGCTGAACATCGGCCATCGGCGGCGGGTAGAAATTGCCCGCGCGCTGCTGCACGAACCGCGCCTGCTGCTGCTGGACGAAGCCAGCGTCGGCCTCGACCCGGCCAGCCGCCTGGCGCTTAACCAGCACCTGCGCCGGCTGTGCCGCGAGCAGCAGCTCAGTGTGCTGTGGGCCACTCACCTGCTGGACGAAGTGCAGCCCAGCGATGACCTGTTGATTCTGCATCAGGGGCGCCTGGTGGCCAGTGGCACCGCCGATGCGCTGAGCCTTGAACACGGCGGTGACCTCGATCACGCCTTTGCCCGCCTGACCAACGCCCCCTCAGGAGCCAACGCCCGATGAACGCTTACTGGCAATGTTTCAACGGCATCATGCTGCGCGAATGGCTGCGCTTCGTGCTGCAGCGTACACGCCTGCTCAGCGCGCTGGTGCGCCCGCTGCTGTGGTTGCTGGTATTCGCTGCCGGCTTTCGCGCAGCGCTGGGCATTGCCATCATCGAGCCCTACGACACCTACATACCCTACGAGGTGTACATCATCCCCGGCCTGGCCTGCATGATTCTGCTGTTCAACGGCATGCAGGGCTCACTGTCGATGGTTTACGACCGCGAGATGGGCAGCATGCGCGTGTTGCTGACCAGCCCGCTGCCACGCCCCTTCCTGCTGGGCAGCAAACTGCTGGCAACTTCGTTGATTTCCCTGCTGCAAGTCTATGCCTTCCTCGCCATCGCCTGGTTATACGGGGTACAGCCACCGGCTGCAGGCTTGCTGATGGCGCTGCCAGCGTTGCTGCTGGTGGCCTTCATGCTCAGTGCCCTGGGGCTATTGCTGTCGAACGCCATCCGCCAGCTGGAGAACTTCGCCGGGGTGATGAACTTCGTGATCTTCCCGCTGTTCTTCCTGTCTTCGGCGTTGTACCCGCTGTGGAAAATGCGCGAGGCCAGTCAGTGGTTGTACTGGCTGTGTGCTGTGAACCCGTTCACCCATGCCGTAGAGCTGGTGCGGTTTGCGCTTTATGAGCGGCTGAATCTGCTGGCGCTGGCGGTGTGCCTGGGCTTGACCGCATTGTTCAGCCTGCTGGCGATACTCACCTTCAACCCCCAGCATGCAGCGCTGCGCAAGCCGCGCTGAAAACCTGGCGTGCAACGCGTGTGGGAGCGGCCTTGTGTCGCGATTGGGCTGCGCAGCGGCCCCGGCCATGTGTGCGGTGCAGCTGAAATCGGGGGCCGCTTTGCGGCCCTTTCGCGACACAAGGCCGCTCCCACACGGATCGCGCCAGCTTTCAGAAATTGAGCAAGACAGTTGCTC
The DNA here is from genome assembly GCF_054611535.1 of Pseudomonas sp. VEM90. Lineage (NCBI taxonomy): Bacteria > Pseudomonadati > Pseudomonadota > Gammaproteobacteria > Pseudomonadales > Pseudomonadaceae > Pseudomonas > Pseudomonas sp. VEM90. The sequence continues at coordinate 151,971 of NZ_JBTRAR010000001.1, forward strand.
CCACACCTAGGGCGTCTCCATGCCTTCAGGCGCCCGGCCATCTACTACTTTAGTACTGCATTTACTGTCTATCGTCGCATTCACAAAGCACCGCCACTGGCATGTAATGAGTCCATAACAAAAAGGGAAAACCTCCATGCCACGTGCCCTGCCCCGGCTGCCACGCCCCTTGCTGGCGGTACTTTCGCTGAGCCTGACGCTAGGTATCGCCCAGGCTGACACGGCGCCGCTGTTCTCCGCCGACGGCTATCGCACCACGCACTACCGCAGCCCGACCCCGCAACAGGTCGAAGGCGGCCAGGTCGTCGACACCGCCACATTGCAAGGCCTGCTGGGCCAGACGCCCCGGCCGGTGCTGATCGACGTCTATCGCCGTCAATGGCTGCAAGGTCGTTTCATCGAAGACGAACCGCACAGCAACCTCCCCGGCAGCCTGTGGCTGGCCAACACCGGCGACGGCGCACTGAGCCCGGCATGGCAGGACTACTTCGTGCGTAACCTGCAAAAAGCCACCGCCGGGCACCCGGACCAACCACTGGTCTTTTATTGCCGCTCCGATTGCTGGTTAAGCTGGAACGCGGTAAAACGCGCGAAAGCCTTGGGCTATAACAACCTGTATTGGTACCGCGACGGCCTGGATGCCTGGCAGCAAGCCAACCTGCCATTGCAGCCGGCACAACCGGTGCCGTTCCCCTGAAATGCCTGCATATGCGTGCCCCGCTCCATCCAATAAAAACAAGGTGAAAAGGCCATGTACAAAATTCTGATTGCCGACGATCACCCCCTGTTTCGCGAAGCCATCCACAACGTCATCAGCGATGGTTTCCAGGGCAGCGAGGTCATGGAGACCGCCGACCTTGAAAGCGCCCTGGCCCTGACCCAGGCGCATGACGACCTCGACCTGATCCTGCTCGACCTGAACATGCCCGGCATGCACGGCCTCAATGGCTTGATCACCTTGCGCAACGAGGCACCGACCACGCCGGTGGTCATCGTTTCGGCCGAGCAGGAAAAGCAGATCGTGCTGCAGGCCATTACCTACGGTGCCGTGGGTTTCATCACCAAGTCGTCGCCACGCTCACAGATGATCGAAGCGATCGAGCAGATCCTCAATGGCAATGTCTACCTGCCGCCAGACATCATCCGCGCGCAGAAAAGCAGTACCAGCCGGCGCCATAACGATACCCCGAGCTTCCCGCCGGAAATGCTCCAGGCCCTGACCCGCAAGCAACTGCTGGTGCTCGAGCGCATGACCAAAGGCGAATCGAACAAGCAGATCGCCTACACGCTGGACATCGCCGAAACCACCGTCAAGGCCCACGTTTCGGCGATCTTGCGCAAGCTCAATGTGCACAACCGGGTACAAGCCATCCTCAGTGCTGGCGATATCGATTTTGCTGATTATCTGCGCCGTTGACCTGTTCCGGCCGCTTCGCGGGTCAACCCGCGAAGCGGCCAACCGCTATGCCACGCCACTGGCCAGCAGATGGCTCATCGCCGTCTTGAGCTTCATGGGCCGTACGGGCTTGTGCATCAGTGTGTGACCCAGCTCGCGGATCTGCTGCTTGAGATCGTTGCTGTAGTTGGCAGTGATCATCAGCGCCGGTAGCGGCTGGGCGCGGCGGGCATTGATCCGCGCTACGGCGTCGACACCATTGCAGTCATTGTCCAGGTGGTAGTCGGCAATCAGCAGGTCGGCCTCGGCGTGGTAGTTGTCCACCTGGCGCGCCAGGTCTTCCTCCGACAGCGCAGTGACCACCCGGCAGCCCCAACCTTCCAGCAAGGTGCGCATGCCCGCGCAAATCGCCGCATCGTTATCCAGCACCCACACCCGCGCCCCGCGCAGGCGTTCGAGCATCGGCTCGCATATCGCCTGGCTCGGCTGAGCTTTGGGGGCGGTGGCGCTCAGCGGCACCTCGACTGCGAACACCGAGCCTTTGCCCAGCCATGACCGCACGCGGATCCGATGGCCGAGGATACCGGCGATTTTCTCCACGATCGCCAGGCCCAGGCCCAGCCCACGGTCCTGGTCCGGGCGCTGCACATCACCCCGCTTGAACTCCAGGAACATTTCTTCCAGGTGTTCTTCGGCAATGCCGATGCCGCTGTCCCACACTTCAATCCGCACGCCACCGCGCTGGCGCCGACACCCCAGCACCACGCGCCCGCTGCGGGTGTAGCGAATAGCATTGCTGAGCAGGTTGCGCAGGATGCGCGCCAGCAGTTGAATGTCACTGCGCACTACGGCAGAACACCCCACAAAGTGCAGCGCCAACCCTTCGCTACGCGCCACCTGGGCGTATTCGGCGGCCAGGTTTTCCATCAGTTCGCCGAGGGCGAACGGGGCGACATCGGCCTTGATCACGCCAGCATCGAGCTTGGAAATATCCACCAGCGTGCCTAACAGGTTTTCCACATCCTCCAGCGAATTGCTGACATTACGCACCAGGTGGGCAGCGTTCTGCGGCTCGTCGCGCTCGAGCAACGCGCTGGTGAACAGCCGCGCCGCGTTCAGCGGCTGCAACAGGTCATGGCTGACCGCAGCAAGGAACTTGGTTTTCGACAGGTTGGCCTGCTCGGCCTCGCGCTTGGCCTCGCGCAGACGCGACTCGGCCTGGCTGCGCTCTTCAATTTCACGCAGTAACTGGTCGTTGAGGCTGGTCAGTTCGGCAGTGCGTTCGCGCACCCGTTGCTCCAGGTGCTGATAGGCCTGGTGTAAGGCCTGTGCGGTGTTGCGGCGCTCGGTGATGTCGCGGATCAACACGAAGATACCCACCACTTCGCCACTGGCCAGGCGGTTCGGCACGTACGAGCGCAGCATGTAGCGTTCCTGACCGTTGATATTGGTCTCGGCGAACTCGAACGTCACGCTCTCCCCCGCCAGTGCCCGCACCACATAGCCTTCCAGGCGCTGGTAGTGCTGCTCGCTGTGGGCCTCGCGCAGGCTCTGGCCCAGCATCACGCCATGCGGCCAGCAATACCATTCTTCGTAAACCTTGTTGGTGAATTCGTAGACCAGATCGGCGTTCAGGTAGGCGATCAGTGCCGGTACGTTGTCGGTAATCAGGCGAATCTGGTGCTGGTGGGCCGTCTCGGCCCGCTGCCGGGCCTCGCTGAGCAGGCGGTTGACGGCCTTGAGCTCGGCCATGGCCTGGTTCAACGCATCGGTGCGTTCGCGTACCTGCTCGGCCAGCACCACCGAATGCTGGAACGCGGCGTATGGGTCGTTGCCCCGGGTCACGCCCGACTCGATGCGCTCGATCAGTGCGTCATTGATGCGCTGCAGCTTGTGGTTCTGGTGCTGCAGCCGGGTCAGCTCGGCCTGCAGTTCAGCGACCGACAGGAGGCCGGTTGCGGGCAATGGCGACACCGGTGAAGGTCTGGTTGATGTGCATGCCATTGAACTGTTCTCCGTAGGTGTTGAAGCCAATCACCCGTTGCTCGCGCAGAAACGCGCCGACCGGCTCCAGGCCGTGCCGGGCCTCCAGTTCCAGCCGCCGCAGGAAACAATCACAACCGATGGTCAGCAGCAATGGTCCGAGACGCTGGTGCAGGCCATCGAACAGCTGGTGCAGGTTCGGCAACAGCGGGCCCGGGGTCATGGCCGTGAGCACGATGCCGTTCTCCACCGCGCAGTAGAAGCTCAAGCTGAGGTCAGGATGCATCTGCTGGATCGCCCGCACGTAGTACTGATCATGAATGCGCACGGCCAGCGGGTGGGCGGCGAACACCCGGTGATCGAGCGCGGCCACTGGCACACCGATGTGGCGGGCATATTCCTCGGCCGCCGGCTCGGCATTCAGTTCGAAAACCCGGCGCTGGGCGCTGTCGGCACCGGTTACCACCAGCTTTTCCTGGCGCGGCAGGATGTGATGCGTTGTGAACACTTCGAAGTCGAGCCAGGTGTTGACCAGCACCACCACGGCTGCGCCGTTGTGGAATGTACCGCCGTAATACACATGGGTGCGGTTCAGGTAGTTGTCGTCACCGGCCGAGCCGCCGAAGTGCGGGATATCCCCCAGTGCTGCGCTGAGTGCGGCAAGCACCATCTCCTCGCGGCTGGACAAGCCATCGAGCAGCGTGAGTGCAAAGCTGTGGCCCTTGATTGGCGCCAGGGTATTGCTGCGGCAGGTGCCAACCAGCCGCTCGACCATCTGCTGCGCGTCGATCAGGCTGAAGCGCTCCATTTCATCGATCAACGCGGTGGCGATCGAAAAGTGCCGGTGATCGAAGCCCACCGCCGTCACGCAATTACGGCCGTAGCCCAGCGGGGTGATTTCACCGGCGCTGGTGCAGCCGACCAGGCGTATGCCGCCAAAATCCTGCTCCAACGCTTCGCCCAAAGCCTGCAAGTCGTATTCGGCGGAGCAGAAGAACAGCACGAAACCCAGGTGCGGGTGCAGCAACTGCCGCGCCAGGTCCTGGGCGGCCAGCCGCGCGTCGGTCGCCTGAGACATGGCACTGACCACACCGTCGTTATGAGCCTGCTGCATCGTGGTCTCCGGCACGGGGTGGCTGAGCGATCAGTTTAAGGAGGTGGTGGCGGGTGACGAATGCTACTTGGGTAGCGGGTGGGCGGTTCCATGGGCGTAAAAGACCGCGTCAATCGGGGCCGCCTTGCGGCCCCGGGCGCTTACCAGGTCAATACCGCGCCCACCGCAAAGGTATCGGTGTCTTCGTTCTGCGCACGGGTGTCATGCCCGTCGATGGAGAACTGGTTGTACTCGGCCACCAGTTTCAGGTTGTCGTTGATGTCATGGAACAGCGCCACACCCCGGGTCTCGTAGTCCGCACCGCTGCCAACCGCACCATTGCCATCGTCCTTGGTCTTGCCATAGGACAGCGCCACGCGGTTCTTGCCGAACTTGTACGAGCCCTGCAGCAGGTAGCCGTCACTGTCGACATTGCGCAAAACCGGTTCGCCGGCATTGTTGGTAAAGAACGGGTTGATGCCCTTGGCCTGGAACCCCGAGCCGGTCAGCGACCAGCCGCCCATCTTTGCCTGCACCCCGTAACCCACCCCCTTGGAAGTGACCGTTTCTACCGTGGAGTCAGTATTGTCCGAGGTCTGGTAACTGCCGTTTATCCAGCTGTAGATCTGCGCCCCACCCAGGTCGAACTGGTAGGTGATCTCGCTCTCGGTGCGTGGGTTTTCCTGGTAGGCCTTTCCGGTCGGGCTGCTGTCGTTGGTGTCCACCGGGTCCATGATGCCCACCGCCACCCGCAGGCCGTCCATCACTGGCGTGCGGTAGGTGATCTGCGAGGTTGGGAACGGGTACGGATAACCGCTGCCAATGTTGCCGAACGACACCCCGCCGCCGTCCACCAGCCCCAGGGTGTCGCTGACCTGGCCATAGCCGGCCAGCAGTTCGTCGAGCAGGATGTTGGAACGGGCGAACAGCCCGAAGTCCTTACCGATCAGCACCTCGCCCCACTCGGGGTTGGCCACCGTGCCGTAAAACTGGCGCACGTCGATAGCGGTGTCGGTGCCGTTGGTTTCACTGTCGTTGATGGTTACCCAGAACGAGGCACGCGCGCCGAGCTTCAGGTCATCCACCTGCTTGCCCATGTTGAAGCCCAGGTAGTTGGGCAAGAAGCCCATCTTCACCCGCGACTGGCGGCGGTCAAACTGCTCGCCCTCACGGTCGACCTTGCTGTTTACGTAGAAGGCGTTGATATAGCCATCGGTGGAAAACGTCGTCTGGTCCTTGTCGTACAGCATGATCTCGGCTTCAGCGACGCTGCTCAGGCCAAGCGCAGAAAAGCTGGCGATGGCGGCTGCGAGAACACGAGGCGGCAGGTGCTTATTGTTGTTGTGCATGGCGCGCTCCAAACGGGGACGGGATGTCGGAGGCGATTATCAGAAGTGGGCAAATTGCCAGGAACGCTGCTTTGGCGTGGGGTGGCGAGTGCTTTGGGGCGGGAGGGTGTGGCCCGATGATTTGGTCCCGGTACCTGCTTGGGTCCTGGTTCGAGACTTATGGCTCAGGTAGGAGTGGCAGGCGGGTATCACTACGATTGAATGAACCGGGGCCGCCTTGCGGCCCTTCGCGGGCTCGCCCGCTCCCACAATTTCAGGATATCCACGACCCCTGTGGGAGCGGGCGAGCCCGCGAAGGGCTGCAAAGCAGCCCCCTTTACATTGTCTGAGCGGAATCTCCTGGCTTCAGGAAGCCAGTGCCTGCGGACGCTGGCTAGCGGGCATTTCATAGCGGTGCGGTTGCTGCCAGGCCAGCCGTGCCTGCACATCCACCACCGCGTCCTTCACCTTCTGCGTCCAGTGCTCATCCTTCGGGCACACCACCACCACGCGGAAACCGTGGTCGACACCCTCCAGGCGCACACCTTCGGAATCATCTACGTGCAGATCAATATCAAAAGCCGAAGGCAGCTTGGAGGGTGAATTTTCCAGCCCGCGCTGGGCCAGGATATGCTGGTGCCGATCGCTGTTGACCACACCATCGACATGAATGCCGTAAAGCATCAGCCACCGGCGGATGTAAGCCGGGGTGCGCCCCGACGAGGTGTAGATCCAGATGCTGCAGCCCTGGCGGCGCAGGTCGCGGATCAGTTCGCGGGTGCCGCTGCGCAGGGGCTCACCCAGCCAGCGATGGACGAAACCCGGCAGTTTGCTGTCTTCGGCGGCAGCGTGCTCGGGCAGGCAGGCCAGCGTGTCGTCGATATCGAACGAAATGCGTACCTGGCCACGCTTGAGCTTGCGTTCGATGGCTTGCCGCCCTCGTGCGAACAGTGATGAATGTTGCATCAGCGGCTCCCCTCACAGGCAGGCTCGGGCGTGCCGCTCAGGAAGAACTTGCCGGGCTCAGGCGCCTTCGCTTCCAGGAAAGCAGCGTACTTTTTCTTGATCTTGGGGAGTTCGTACAAAGCCTTGACACCGTGTTTGGCGGAGTTGCGTATGACCGAGGACGGGTTGAAGTAACCCTCGGCGTTGTCCAGTGACAGCACGAATGGCGGCAGCCCGGCACGCATCAGCAAGTAACTGACAATGAGCGAACCCGTGCGGTTGTTGCCTTCGATGAACAGCTGCGGCTTGCTGAGAATGCGTACATACACACCCGCCGCCCGCTTCCAGATCGAATCGCTGCGGTACGAGCAGTACCAGTTGTACAAATCCTTGATGCCACCTTCCACGTTGTTGAAAAAGTGCGCTTCGGTTGCCGCAAGGTGTGGGGCGAATTCCAGGCGGCGGGCCGGATCGCTGCCGCATAGCACGGTGGCATTGATTTCCAGCATAAGGTTCAGCTGTTGCAGGTCGAACAGGTCGATACCGCGGGCGACATAGTCGTCAATCAGCGCATAGCCTTCAAGCACATTCAGCAGTACCTCGTCGGTAAACGGGTCCCGCGGTTCGGTGAAATGCTGGCTGAGTTCGGTAAAGCGGCCCTGCACCTCGCGCAGTGCGCGCTCTACCGCTGACAGATCAAGACGACGCGTCGCTCGCATTGGTAATCCCGGGTAACACTTTAACGGAAGGTAACGCGGCCGGGCGTTGCAACCTTCCTGGCTGCAACACCCGCCCACCTTGGGCTTGCAGGGCTCAGCTGAACTTGCCGCTGATGTAGTCGCTGGTCAGCTGCTCGCGCGGGTTCTGGAAAATCTGCGCGGTCGGGCCCATCTCGACCAGGTAGCCGGTGCGGGTGCCCTGGGAAATGTCGACCGAGAAGAACGCGGTGGTGTCGGCCACACGAATCGCTTGCTGCATGTTATGGGTCACCAGGGCGATGGTGTAGTCCTTTTTCAGCTCGACCATCAGCTCTTCCACGCGGCGGGTGGCGATTGGGTCGAGTGCCGAGCAGGGCTCGTCCAGCAACAGCACTTCCGGCTCGGTGGCGATGGCACGGGCGATGCACAGGCGCTGCTGCTGGCCACCGGACAGTGACAGCCCGCTGACCTTGAGCTTGTCCTTCACTTCGTCCCACAGCGCGGCGCCTTGCAAGGCGTGTTTCACGCGATCGCCCAAGTCGCCTTTGTAGCGGTTCAGGCGCAGGCCAAAGGCCACATTGTCGAAGATGCTCATCGAGAACGGGTTGGGCTGCTGGAACACCATGCCGATATAGCGGCGCACCACAACAGGGTCGACGCCCTTGCCGTAGACATCCTGCCCAAGAAAGTGCACATGGCCTTCGAAGCGGAAGCCCTTCACCAGGTCATTCATACGGTTCAAGCTACGCAGCACGGTACTTTTGCCACAGCCCGAAGGGCCGATGAAACCGGTGATCTCGTTTTTCCTGATCGGCACATGGCTGTCACGCACGGCCATGAAGTTACCGTAGAAAATCTTGTCGAGCTTGCAGTCCATGACAATGGGGGCTTCGCTGACCATGGGAGCGGCTCTTTGCGCAGTGGATACGTTCAAGTTGGATGCTCCCTTTCTCAATACTTGGGCTTGCCGAAGACTCGGCTCAAAATGTTGATGACCAGCACGATCATGACCAGCACCAGCGAGGCCGCCCAGGCGAGCTCCAGCTGGTTGTCGAACGGCATGCCGGAGAAGTTGTAGATCAGTACCGCAAGCGAGGCTGTGGGGTTCATCACCGCCAGGTCACCGTCGTGGTAGATCCAGTAGTTGCTGAACAACGCGGTGAACAGCAGTGGCGCGGTTTCGCCAGCGGCGCGGGCCACGGCCAGCATGACGCCGGTGAGGATGGCCGGCAGGCCGGTCGGCAAAACGATCTTCCAGATCACCTGGGCGCGGGTGCAGCCCATGCCGTAGGCGGCGTCCTTCATGATCTTGGGCACCATCTTCATCGACTCTTCGGCGGTGAGCACCACGATCGGCAGCATCAGTACCGCCAGGGCCACGCCGCCAGCCGGTGCCGAGTAGGTGCCGGTGGTCATCACCACCATGGCGTAGGCAAACACCCCGGCCAGGATCGATGGCAGGCCAGTGAGCATCTTGGCGGCAAAGCGAGCAGCGTTGGCCAGCTTGCTGTCGGGGCCGAGCTCGGCCAGGAACACCGCTGCCAGGATACCGACCGGCACAGCGATGGCGGCGGCAATGCCGACCATGACGAAGGTACCGGCCATGGCGTTACCGAAACCACCGCCCATCTCGAAGCCGGTCGGTGGCAGCTCGGTGAACACTTCCAGATTAAGGCGTGCCCCGCCGCGAGTGATCAGCATGTACAGCACGGAAATCAGCGGCACGCTGGCCACCAGTGCCGCGAACCATGCCAGGGTGGTCAATACCAGGCTGCGCAGGGCGCGGCCTTCCAGCTTGCGCTGCAGGCTGGGCAACGCGGCTACAGGGGTCGTCAGGTCAGTCATTGTTTGTTACCACGCTGGGCGTAGAGCATGATCATCGAGCCGAGGACGTTCACCAGCAGGGTGATGAACATCAGCACCAGTGCCGCGTACATCAGCACTTCGACCTCGTTCGGGCCGGCTTCCGGGAAGTTCAGCGCCAGCAGCGCCGCCAGGGTGTTGGCCGGTGCGAACAAGGACAGGGAAATGGTGTTGGCATTGCCGACCAGCATGGCCAGCGCCATGGTTTCACCGAGTGCACGGCCAAGGCCCAGCACCAGCGAACCGAAGATGCCGGTAGCCGCCGAGGGCACCATCACCTTGAGGATGGCTTCCCAGTGGGTGGTACCCATGCCGTAGGCAGCCTGCTTGGTTTTCATCGGTACGCTGGTCAGCGCATCCTGGGAAACCGCCGCGATGGTCGGCAGGATCATGATCGCCAGTACCAGCGCCGCAGGCAGCAGGCCTGGGCCACTGAGGGAGGTGCCGAAAAACGGGATCCAGCCCAGCTCGCTGTTCAGCCAGGCGGTCAGCGGGCGAATCGCCGGGATGACCACATAGATGCCCCACAGGCCGTACACCACGCTGGGGATGGCGGCGAGCAGCTCGACGATGGTGCGAAACACCGCGGCAAGCTTGGCCGGAAGGAAATCCTGGGTAAGGAAAATGGCCATGCTGACGCCGAAGAAACCGGCGATCAACAGGGCGATCAAAGCGCTGTACAGCGTGCCCCAGATCGCTGGCAGAATACCGTACTTGCCTTGGTTAACGTCCCAGACACTACCGAACAACACGTCAAAACCGTGCTTTTCAATGCCGGGCAGTGCCTTGCGGCCCACTTCGTAGACCAGCGCGAAGACCAGCGCCAGCACCAGCACCACGCCAATGCGCGCAAGCGCACGGAAGGTGCGATCGACCAGAAAGTCTTTCGCAGACGGTGGCTGGCACGCGGAGTCGGGGTTATCCGGTATGGCAAAAGGTGTGTTCATTGGCGAGTTCCGGGACAAGAGACAAACACCCCCGGCACGGCTTCATGCCAATACCGGGAGCGCCTGGGTATTACTGGATGTTGGCGGACGCTTTACGCACCTGGTCGACTACCGACGGCGGCAGCGGGATGTAACCCATCGAGTCGGCGATGGTCTGGCCTTTGGTCAGGCTGTACTCGACCATTTCACGCATGGCCTTGGCCTTTTCCGGGTTGCCGTTGTCCTTGCGGAAAATCATCCAGGTATAGGAAGTGATCGGGTAGGACTTGGCACCGTCCGGGTCAGGCAGCCAGGCCACCAGGTTTTCCGGCATTTTCACCGCAGCCAGTGCTTCGGCACCGCTCTCGGCATTCGGCACGACGTATTGGCCAGCCTTGTTCTGCAACATGGCGAAGTCGACCTTGGCCAGCTTGGCGAAGCCGTACTCGATGTAGCCGATAGCGCCCGGGGTCTGGCGGACGGTGGCGGTTACGCCGTCGTTCTTCGGCGACTTGATGAACTTGTCGGTGGCCGGCCAGTTGACGGTGTTGCCTTCGCCCAGCCCTTGCTTGAAGTCAGCGTTGATGGCCGACAGGTGCTTGGTGAAGACGGCAGTGGTGCCGCTGGAGTCGGCACGCACGACCACGGTGATCGGGGTGGCAGGCAGCTTCAGGTCAGGGTTGGCCGCCGCGATTTGCGGGTCGTTCCACTGGGTGATCTTGCCGAGGAAGATATTGGAGTAGACGTCGCGCGGCAGCTTCAGCCCTTTAGGGTTACCCGGCAGGTTGTAAGCCAGGACGATTTCACCGGCGGTCATTGGCAGCAACTGCACGCCTTCGCCAACCTTGGCAATGTCTGCTTCGCTCATGGCCGAGTCACTGGCGGCGAAGTCGACAGTCTTGTTCAGGAAGTCCTGAACGCCCGCACCGCTGCCCTTGGACTGGTAATCGACGGTGACGCCAGCCGTGTTCTTGCTGAAGTCCTTGAACCAGGTCAGGTAGATCGGTGCAGGGAAGCTGGCGCCCGAACCGGTCAAGCGGACGTTTTCTGCAGCAAAGGCTGCCGAGGTGGCGCAAAGGGAAACCGCAACGGCGAGTGCAGCAGACTTCATCAGGCGTTTCATCAAAAAGTGCTCCGTGTGATGGCCAGCACACTTTGCATCAGCTGTGTTACAACTTTGTGACTGTTGAATGGCAAGCCGCGCGGTAGAGCTTTTTGCCTGTGCCATCAGCCGCTGAGCCGGAACCCTGAAACGGTTCCAGCCTCATCGCAAACGCTTGAATGTGGCGATAGCCCCTGCAAAGCAGCACAAGGAACAAGAACCGGGCCACTGCAGGCGATCAACCAATACTGGCGAGATCTGCATCACCGGCATCCCCACAGCGGTTGCGGCATGCACATTCGAACTCGGCTTGGGCACGGGTGGAAAAGTTCATGCTCAGACGCATCTTGTCTTGCGTGTCATAGAGGTCATACCCCTCCGCTAGTGCGGCGGGAAAGCCGAGCCGCCGAGGATAAGCCTCTTTCTTGGGTGGCACTGCGGGAACCACAACGAAGCGTGTCTGCATGATCATCCCCTTCGGCAGTGCTTAAGTATTAGTACTGCTATGTGAAAGCATCAAGATGACTCATGCAATATTTTGGGTCAGTCGCCTATTTTCGCTGCGATGAGTGAGCAGAAGCCCAGCAGGCAAATGACCCCGATGCCATAGAACAACGTTCTCCATGGCTGCAGGCCCCGCAGATAGGCCAGCGTGTGCAGGACCCTGGCAACCGTGAACACCGTACTCAGCCACAGCACCGGCAGCGTGGCTGCCTCCAGCGCGACAGCCAGCCCGCCGAGGGCAAAGAACATGGGGATGTTCTCCAGATCGTTGGCCCATACCTTGGCAGCACGTATCACCTGCGGGCGTTCAACGGCCTGGGCGACGCGCCTGAACACGGCAGCGTCCTCCGGGTTGGTGAACGCGACGAAGCGCAAGCGGTGATAGCCCTGATAGCAAGAAACCAGGAACATCTTGAGGGACAGCACCACCACGCACAGCGCATAGACCTGCAGAGCACCGCTCATGGCTGGCACCCCTCGGCAACGCCTCTGGTCACCAGGTTACGCAAGCCCATAGGGCTCTCCTTGATAGGGTTTACCGGCACAGTAGTGATAGGGTTGCTTGCACTCAATGACCCGTGAGGTCATGGACATTGCACTCAAGGACGATCAGGGCAACGCATGAATCATCATCTGTTCCATCGCAGCACCCCTGCCCCGCACATCTCAGCGGGCCAGCATCTTCGCGAACTGCGCCGTCAGGCCAACCTCAGCCAGCTGGAACTGGCGCTGCTGACAGGGCTGTCGCAGCGTCATCTGAGCTGTGTGGAAACAGGACGCGCCAAAGCCAGCCCAGGCACCTTGCATGCCCTCCTGTCGGCCCTGGATACGCCGTTGGAGCGGTGCAATGAAGTGTTCGTTGCTGCTGGATACGCGCCCCGCTATGCCGCCACGCCACTCGATGCGCCTGAACTGGCCTTGGTGAATACTGCCATCGAGCATATTCTGCAGGTGAACAACCCCGCTCCGGCGATCGTCATCGACAGCAGCTGGGACGTCATCGCCGCCAACACCAGTACCGGGCTGCTGCTGGCGATGGCCGGTGTCAGCGCACAGCCGGCGACCGGCCTCAACCTGCTGCAGACACTGCTGTGCCCCGGTGGTCTGGGTGATCACCTGGCCAACGCGCCGGAAATCCGCGCTGCAGCCTGGCACCGCGCATCCAGGGAGGCCGCAGGCAATCTGGCACTGGCAGCGCACTTGCGCGACTTGCCGGCCCCGGCAAGCCCGTGCCAGACGGCGACAGCCACCCCCTTGTTGCTGACCCGCGTGAACACCCCGTATGGCGAGCTGAGGTTCCTGTCCACGTTCACCACCTTCGGTATGCCGCTGGATGTCACCGTGCAATCACTGCGCATCGAACACCTGATCCCCGCCGACGCACAGACCCGGCAAAGAATGCAGGCAGCGTTCGAGCAATGGTCGGCCGTTACTGCCTGAACGTCAGGGTCTGGCTGCGCCTGGTTGCGTGCTGTTGCCGGCATGATCCGCCGCCGCACCGACACTCCATTGACCCAAATCAAGCCCTCGCGCCGGGTTCGCGCGACGATGGCTGCACGCAAGGAACGACTCAAGTACCGCCAGGCGCACTGTGCTCAAGGTTTACCGCTTGATCACGGTGCGCAACCTTGGACAAGGAGCCCCACATGAACCCGCTGAAACACATACTGGTTGCCACCGACCTTTCCCCACACGCCCGCAACGCAGCTGAGCGCGCTGCCTACCTGAGCGATGCGCAGCAGGCCTCGCTGGACCTGCTTTACGTTGCCAACCCGGCACCCTTCGAGCGCCTCAAACAGTTGATGACGCCTGATGACGACCTGCTGAAACGCGTACTGGAGAGCGCTGGCGAAAAAACCCGCGCACTGGCAGCCATGCTGTTCCAGCGCTACGGTATCTCCGCTGGCGTGCAGGTCGCCAGCGGGTCGGTGATCACGGAGATCAACCGGGTGGTGCAGGACAAGCACAGCGACCTGCTGGTGTGTGGGGCCAGGGGCCAGAGCGTGGCGCGGCGCCTGCTGCTGGGTTCAACCGTGCAGAAAATGCTCAACCACATGCCCTGCCCTTTGCTCGTGGTCAAGCCGGCCCCTCGTGATGCCTACCGCACCGTGCTGGTGCCAGTCGATTTTTCGCCCGTTTCACTGCGCGCCATCAAACTGGCCAAGGCCCTTGCCCCGCAAGCAGAGATCATTCTGCTGCATGTGTACGAAGCGCCATTCGAAGCCAGCGTGCGCTTCGCCCATATCGACCACGGCACCCTCACCCAGTACCGCAATGTCATCCGCAAGGATGCAGAAGCACAACTCGCGGCGTTGAGTGAGGCTGCCGGCATGGCCGGCGCTCGGCAGATCCTGGTGCACGGGAACCCTGGCTGGAGCATTGTCGAGCAGGAACAGGAGCTGGAGTGCGACCTGATCGTGGTCGGCAAGCAGGGGGCAAGCGCGCTGGAGGAGCTGCTGGTGGGCAGCGTCACCAAGCATGTGCTGAACGAATCACTGTGTGATGTGCTGGTGACGCCATAGGCTGCATGAACGTTCTGCACTGCCACCTGTTGCGCCTGTCCGGGTCAAGCACAAGCGCCCTTGGCTAGCCTGACGGCGCGCGGGTTAGGGAAGAAAGCCCCCCGCCCATAGCATTCGCAAGCGGGACGTCATTGCTCAGAGCAGCCGCTCTACGCGAGACGTTTCATCGATTGCACTGATGATTACTATCGAGCGGCCTGCCTGTCGGTCAGGCAAGGCCGTCTCTACAATCGCCTGCAAATCCTCCCGCTCCTGCGCCTGCTACAGGCGAGATCCCTCATGGAACCTAACCCATGCCAAGCAACAGCCAGGCCCCTCGCGGCCTTCCCGAGCACAATCAACAGAGTGTCACCCAGCAATGGCTGGCAATCCTCTCGGTAGCCGTGGGTGCGTTCGCCCTGGTCACCAGTGAGTTCCTCCCGGTGGGGGTACTGAACGATGTGGCCAGCGACCTTGGCATCAGTGCAGGCCTTGCCGGCCTGATGGTGACCCTGCCCGGCATCATGGCTGCGTTGGCCGCCCCGTTGATTTCCGTAGGCGTCGGCGCGCTGGACCGGCGCTACCTGCTGATCGGCCTGACGCTGATCATGATCATCGCCAACACCATCGTGGCCTACGCCGGCGACTTCAGCCTGCTGTTGGCCGGCCGGGTGCTACTGGGTATCAGTATTGGCGGCTTCTGGGCCACAGCCATCGCCCTCAGCGGCCGCCTGGCACCTGACGGGATGGGCGTAGCCAAAGCCAACTCCATCATCATGGCTGGCGTAACCCTGGCAACCGTCGTGGGCGTGCCTGTGGGCACCTGGCTGAGTGGCCTGATGGGCTGGCGCATGACGTTCCTGGTCACTGCACTGGTAGGCGTACCGGTGCTGCTGGCACAGGTATTCCTGCTGCCGCGGCTGATGCCGGAAAAAGCCATCCGCATCAGCGACCTGCCAGCGTTGTTCATCAATCCGCAAGCACGGGTCGGCTTGATCGCCGTATTGCTGATCGGCCTGGCACACTTTGCTGCGTACACCTATGTCGCACCGTTCTTCAAACAGAATGCCGGCTTTGACGGGCCTACGATCAGTTCATTGTTGCTGCTTTATGGCGTGGCCGGCTTCATGGGTAACATCTTCGCCGGCTTTGCAGCCAACCGCAGCGTGCGGCATACGCTGATGCTGGTCGCGCTCATGATCGCAGTCAGCACCGCCCTGTTCCCGCACTTCGCCACCGGCATGACGGGTGCCGCGATGCTGATCGCACTGTGGGGCTTTGCCTTCGGTGCGTTCCCGGCTTGCGCCAATATCTGGATGTTTGTCGTGGCGCCCAAGGATGTCGAGCGTGGCATGCCACTGTTCGTGGCCATGTTCCAGGTGATCATTGCCGTGGGCTCGTTCTTCGGCGGGCAAGTCGTAGACCATATGGGCACTGCGGTACTGCTGAGCCTGGCCACGGCGCTGGTGGGCTGTGGCTTTGTCACCGTGCTGGTGCTGGGGCGCAACGTCAGCAACGATCTGGCGGCGCAGCCAGGCTGAGCAGCCGCCCAGGGCGGCTGCGCAATGCTTGAGGCCGTGAAACCGAGGCGCCTGCTTCGCGGGCAAGCCCGCTCCCACAGGTACCGTACGGCCCCAGGCGCTTGCATTAGCTGCAATCGCCCCGCTCGGGCTGACGTGGTTGCCTGGCGCACATCACCTGAACCTCGGCACCACGGGCCCTGGCCAGCAGCTCCTCGGTGTCATCGCCACCGGGCAAGGCAAGCAACAGGTCAGGGCGGCTGTCATTGAGCATGAACAGGTTGCGCAAGCGTTCGGCCTGCTTGCCGTGCAGCTGCCAGTTTGGCGGGTAGCGCACCAGATCGGCGCCATGTTCGCGCGCCCAGCTTTCGATTTCCCCGCCAAGGAACTGGCTGCCACCGTGGATCAACACCCGGATTGGCCGCTGGCGCTGGACGTCGTCCAAGGCCTGCCGGCAGCGCCGGGTGTCGGCGTAGTTGCGTCCTGCACAGATCAGTACTCGCATGGTCGGCTCTCCTTGAATGACTCAGAACCACTGGCCGAAACGGCGGATGTAGAGGGTCTTCATGGCCTGGGCGACCACGCAGTAGCCCAGCAGGGTGGCGACCAGCCAAGGGAAGTACTCCCACGGCAGCGGCACCAGGCCAACCATCGCGCCCACAGGGGAGAACGGGATATAGATACCCAATGCCATGACCAGCCCCGTTGCCAATACCACTGGCAATGCAGCGGTACTCTGGAAGAACGGCACCTTGCGAGTGCGCAGCATGTGCACTACCAGCGTCTGAGACAGCAACCCCTCGATGAACCAGCCAGACTGGAACAGCGCCTGCATTTCGACGCTGTTGGCGGCGAACACGTACCACATCAGGGCGAACGTGGTGATGTCGAAGATCGACGACGTAGGACCTATCCACAACATGAAGCGGCCGATGTTGCGGGCATCCCATTTGCGTGGCCTGCTGAGGAACGCCTTGTCCATGCGGTCCCAGGGCAGCGACAGCTGGGAAAAGTCATACATCAGGTTCTGCAGCAACAAGTGAATCGCCAGCATCGGCAGGAACGGAATGAACGCACTGGCCACCAGGACCGAGAACACGTTGCCGAAATTGGAACTGGCAGTCATGCACAGGTACTTCATGATGTTGCCAAAGGTTTCGCGGCCTTTGAGCACGCCCTCCTCGAGCACCATCAGGCTCTTTTCCAGCAAAATGATATCGGCCGATTCCTTGGCGATGTCAGTGCCGCTGTCCACCGAGATACCGACATCAGCATCGCGCAGGGCTGCGGCGTCGTTGATGCCGTCGCCAAGGAAGCCCACGGTGTGACCATTGGCCTGCAAGGCTTTGAGCACCCGTGATTTCTGCAACGGGGTGAGCTTGGCGAAGACGGTGCGTTCCTCCACCTGAAGCTTCAGGGTGGTGTCGTCCATGCCCTCGATGTCCTGGCCGAGCAATGGCTGGCCTGGCGCCAGGCCCACTTCACGGCAGACCTTCGACGTGACCACCGGGTTGTCGCCGGTCAGTACCTTTACCTGCACGCCCATGTCGCGCAAGGCGGCAATGGCCGGGCCGGCAGTTTCCTTGGGCGGGTCGAGGAAGGTCAGCATGCCCTGGATGACCAGATTGCGCTCATCTTCGGTGTGATACTGCGCCTTGCCTTCGGCCGCCGGGATCTCCCGGGTGGCAACCACCAGCACGCGGAAGCCGTCCTGGTTGAAGGCATCGACACTGGCCATCAGCTGCTGGCGGCGGCACGGATCAAGGGCAACGACCTTGTCGCCTTCCTGCACATGGGTGGCGATGGCAAGCATTTCCTCGACCGCCCCTTTGCTTACCAGCAGGTGATCGCCCAAGGCATTCTTCACTACCACTGACAGGCGGCGGCGGATGAAGTCGAACGGCAGTTCGTCGACCTTTGCGTAGGCGTAAGGCGCCTGGAACTGGCGGTCCTGGCCGGCGAAATGCAGCACGGCCTGGTCCATCAGGTTGCGGATGCCGCTTTGGTGATGGCTGTTGAGCCAAGCCAGCTCGAGGATGTGATTGTCGGTTTGGCCGTCGAAGCGCACATGGTGCTCGAGGATGATCCGGTCCTGGGTGAGCGTGCCGGTCTTGTCGGTGCACAGTACATCCATGGAGCCCAGGTTCTGGATGGCATTCAGGCGTTTGACCACCACCTTGCGCCGGGCCATGGCCACGGCGCCCTTGGCCAGGTTGGCGCTGACGATCATCGGCAGCATTTCCGGGGTCAGGCCCACTGCCACGGCAAGCGCGAAGAGGAAGGCATCACCCCAGTCGCCTTTAACCACACCGTTGATCATGAACACCACCGGCACCATCACCAGCATGAAGCGGATCAACAGGCTGCTGACGCTGTTCACGCCGCGGTCAAACGCGGTCTGGCTGCGCGAACCGGCAATGGCCTTGGCCAGCGAGCCAAAATAGGTGCGTCGGCCGGTGGCGACCACCACGGCGCGGGCGCGGCCACTGACCACATTGGTCCCCATGAAGCAGATGTTCGGCAACTCGAGCAGGTTATCCTGATGTGCGCCATGCTCGGCGGCGGACTTCTGCGCGACATTACCCAAGGTGTCGTACTTTTCGACCGGCAACGCTTCGCCGGTGAGCACGGCCTGGCTGATAAACAGGTCTCGCGCTTCGAGCAGGCGGATATCGGCGGGAATCATGTCACCTGCAGAAAGCTGCACGATGTCGCCGGCCACCAGTTCGTCCATGGGCACTTCGCGCAGGCGCGGGGCTTGCCCGATCTGCTCGCGGCGCAACACGGTGGCAGTAGTGCGCACCATTGCCTTGAGCGCGTCGGCAGCCTTGTTCGAGCGGTACTCCTGCCAGAAGCGCAGCAGGCTGCTGAGGCTGACCATGGTCATGATGATGATGACCTTGGTCAGGTCGGCGTCGTCGGCTTCGCCTGCGCTGAGCGGCAGCCAGTAGTCGGTGACGAAGCTGATCCCGGCCAGGGTCAGCAGTACATAGATGAACGGGTTATGCAGGGCCTTGAGAAACTGTACCAAGGCGTGGGGTTGCGGGCCGTGGGCGACCTGGTTGGCCCCATTGCGCGCCAGGCGCTTGGCGGCTTCGTGCTCGGTCAGGCCCTGTTCGCTGGCATCGAGGTTGGCGAGGGTGACCGCCAGGCCATTGCGCGCTTCACGGGCGGCGCGGGTGGACAGGCGGGTTTCGCGTTCGGCCTTGGCCGATGAGGTGTTACGGTGTTTGACAGTCATGTTGCTGTGCTCCTGCCGCTGCGGCGGCACGACACACAGACGTTTCACTCAGGCGGTGAACGAAGGCATGTCGGGTCGCTGAATAATGCTGGTTCTTTCCGACAGTTGTCTGTCCGCTGCCGAGAGTCGGAAGTTGTTTCGGCAGCGAACTTTCTACTCGCGCAATCCATGGTTTAATCCCTTTTCATAAACACAGGTCAATAGTTATCCCGCGAACTTTTAACGTGAAAAGTTCGAGCACAAAGATACCGTTTAATATCTGTTATTCAGTGAGAAGTGCGGAGGCTCAAGCGTGCATGAAGACGCGCCAGCACCCCGCACCTACTGGGGGGTTCCTGGTGGTGGTCAAGATAGCCGTGCAGACGCAGCGGCCAGGCGCGGGCCTGCTGTGGCGCAAGGCACGCAGGCTGGCGATGTGAAACGAATGAAGTGAGGTTCATGAGCTTGCCTCCAACCGGCCAACACCGGCGGCGGCAAGTCACAGCGGAGCATCAGGCTCTGGCGCGGCTTGCCCGACCGGGGTGTCGGGACCGGTGTTCCGGTTCAAGTGCCTGACCGGGCCATACGGCAGGGGTCAGACAGCGACTAGATACTGTGTCCATTGAATTCTTCAGTGAAGGGAAAAAAGGCCCCGCGCTCGGGGCGGTCGAACTTTATTCAAGCGTAGTATCGAAGTCAACCCGCAAAGGGAACTTTGAATAAGTTTAACCTTATCTTAATGTTCCACGCAGGCGCAGCGGCTCAAACCTTGAACCGCCCCACCAACGCCGTCATCTCCCCCACCAGCCCCGACAACGCCTTGCTCGCCTCGCTGGTCTGCTGCGCACCTGCCGCGGAATGGTTCGACAGTTCGCGGATGTTCAGCAAGTTGCGGTCTACTTCCCGCGCCACCTGAGCCTGCTCTTCGGCCGCACTGGCAATGACCAGATTGCGCTCGTTGATTTCGCCGATCGCACTGTAGATGCCCTCCAGCACTTGCCCCGAGGCCAGAGTCACGTCCAGTGTCGACTGGGCGCGGTTGGTGCTGGCCTGCATGGAAGCCACCGCAGCTTCGGTCCCCGCCTGCACGCTGCCGATCATCTGCTCGATTTCCTGGGTCGATTGTTGCGTGCGGTAGGCCAGTGTGCGCACCTCATCCGCCACCACCGCAAAGCCGCGCCCGGCCTCACCGGCACGGGCCGCCTCGATGGCAGCATTGAGCGCCAGCAGGTTGGTCTGCTCGGACACCGAGCGGATCACTTCCAGCACCTTGCCGATGTCCCGCACCTGCCCCACCAACTGCTGCAGGTGCGCACTGCTGGTCTGGATTTCGCGGGTCATGGCTTCGGTGCCGTCAATGTTTTCACTGACTTGCCGGCGGCTTTGCGCGGCCAGCTGGTTGGATTCACTGGTGGTTTGCGAGGTGGTGATCGCGTTGCGCGCAACCTCCTCCACTGCCGTGGTCATTTCGGTCACGGCAGTCGCGGCCTGCTCCAGCTCCTGCCCCTGCTGACGCAGGTTGTTGGCGCTTTCCTCGGTGACCGCGTTCAACGCTGTGGCAGCGGCGTCCAGCTGCCGGGCACAGTTGTTGATTTGCCCAAGGGTGTCGCGCTGGCTCTGTTGCATGCGCTGCAGCTCATGGAACAGTTGGCCGATCTCGTTGTTACCCTGCCCTTGCACCGGCACACTCAGGTCGCCACTGGCAATGCGCTGGAAATGCCCACCGGCTTCACGCAGTGGGTGCAACACACGCTGGGCAATGAAAGCCCAGCACAGCACCGCCAGCACCACGGTCATGCCCAGCAGGCACACGCTCAGCAATTGTGCCCGGGCCAGACGCCGGTCCGACTCGAGCATGATTTGCTGGCCACGCTCGCTCAGCGTGGTCACCAGTTGCTGGCGCAGGGTTTGCAGCCGTCCCATGGCATTACCGGCATCGCTGTTGACCTTGAAATACTGCTCCAGCGAACGCTGGCGGGTCGCATCACGCTGCCCGGCCACCGCCTTGGCGTATTCGGCAAAGGTTGCCTGCAGCTCGGTTGCCAGCACGCGAAGGGCGGGTTCGCGGGCGTTTTCGACAAATTCGTCGACCAGCGCCTGGCTCTTGTTGTTCAGCTCCACCGACAGCGCCATGCGCTTGCCTGCACTCTCGTCATGGCCACCCAACTGCTCGATAAAGCCCGAAGACACGTTGGCGCTGGAACGAATCGCCATCAGCAACGCATTGTTCAACCGGTCCGACTGGTGCGCAGTCTGGTCCAGTTCAGTGATCTGCTGGTCGCTACCCAAGGCAGCCCACCAGGCACTGGCGGTCGAAAACAGCAGGGTCAGGCTGAACAGCGACAACACCCAGAACATTCCGGTGCGAATTTTCAGGTTTGCAAGCATGCAGGCAGTACTCCTTGTTGGCACCACGTCTGGTCGATGATTCGACGGTGGGTGTGCAGCTATCGGAGGTGCTGGCGCAGGCTTGAGGCGCCGTGATGCGGTTATGTGCGGTAACCGAACGGAATGCGTTGAGACCCAGAGGCCTCGAAACCCTTGAGGGCATAACCCTTTTGCATAAATCCTGAGGCCAGCGCGGTTATTGTGGGAGCGGGCTTGCCCGCGAACACGGGCGAAGCCCGTGCCATCCGCTACCGCGCCTTGCCAATCGCTTTCGCTGCGTCTGCCAGGCGTTGGGTCGCCTGCCGGATCTCATCCGCATCCAGCGAAGCAAACCCCAGGCGCAAGGCGTTCTCGGCATGGCCAAACGGTGAAAACTGTCGCCCACTGCGCACCACCAGGCCCAGCTCCAGCGCTTTGTCGACCAACTGATCCACGTTGATCCCATCGGCAAACCTCACCCACAGCGCCAGACCACCTTCTGGCGCCTGCACGCTGATCTGCTCACCGAACGCATCGCGCAAACACCCCAACAAGGTCTCACGCCGGCGCCGGTACTCGCGGTTGACCCGGCGCAGGTGTTTCTTCAGCTCGCCATCATTGATCAGGTCCGCCAACATCTGCTGCATGACTGCATCGCCCTGCCCCAGGGTCAGCATCGCCCTGCGTTCCAGCACGGTTGTCACTTCCACCGGTGCCACGATATAGCTGCAACGGAACGTGCTGCCCAAAGGCTTGGACAGTGAGCCAATGTAAATCACGTGCCGTTGATGGCGGTCGCTGGCCAACGGCAGATAAGGCCGCCCGGCAAAGTGGTATTCGTAGTCGTAATCCTCTTCGAGCACGCAAAAGGCATGCTGGCGCGCCAGCTCCAGCAGCTGTTGCCTGCGCCCGGCTGGCAGGCTGACCGTGGTCGGGAACTGGTGATGGGGTGTTATGTACATCATCCGCACCTTGTGCTGCCGGCACAGGGCCTCGAGCTGATCGACCCGGCACCCCTCATGGTCCAGCTCCACGGTCACCAGGTGGGCACCCAACTGACGGAAGATCTCCCACGCTGGGGGGTAACTCAGGCGCTCGACCAGCACAACGTCACCCGGCTTGAGCAACACACTGGCCACGAGGGACAGCGACATCTGCACCCCTTGGGTCAGGCAGATATGCTCGGCGCCAACGTTCAGGCTGCGATTGTGCCGCAGCATATCGGCCAGGGCGCTGCGCAGATTGCGGCTGCTGCACTCGCTGCCATGGCGCACGCTGTTGCTGGTGAAGCTGCTGCGCAAGGCATTACGGTAATAACGATGCAGTACAGCCTGTGGCAGCAGGCGGTGGTCACAGGCGCCGTTGTCGAAGAACAAGGCCCCTGGACGCCCTTGCTGGGCTACAGCCTGTTCGTTCGCCTTGAAGTAGGCAACGGCAGGTTCCTCTGGCAGCGCCAGGGCAAAAGGCCGCGCGGCACCGCAAACGGCCGCTGTGCCAGGCGCCAGCTGCTGGCTGACAAAGGTGCCCCGGCGTTGCACGCTTTGCAGCCAGCCTTTGGTTTCGGCTTCCTCATAAGCAAGGATCACGGTCTTGCGATTGACGTTCAGCAGTTGCGCCATCTCCCGCGTGCCCGGCAACGGCGTGCCAGGGCGCAGGCGACCCTCGCTGATTGCGGCCACCAGCCCTTCGACGATCTGCCGGTACGAAGCCTGTGCCCCATCGAGTTTGAGCAGTGGCTGCCATTTACGAAGCTGGACCATATGAAATATCCAAAACTGGAGGTTCTGCTGGTCCTGGACTATAGCAACAATCGAACCTCCATTTGCCCCGAGGTGCTCATGCAAAGCCGCCACGTCATTGAATTGTCGCCCTCGGGCAAAACCTTCGAAGCCAGCCAGGAGCTGCTGCTCGATGCCATGCTCGCCAGCGGCCTGCCGGTACCCTTTTCCTGCCGCCGCGGCGCCTGCGGCTCGTGCAAGGTCAAGGTGGTATCGGGGCAGCATCAGGACAAGCAGCGGGATGCGGACACACCGCCGCCTTCCTATCCCTTGGCCGCCGACGAGATGTTGCTGTGCCAGAGCCACGCCTGCAGCGACATGCGTCTGGAAATACCCGGCTGGTCACTGGACGCCCCGGCACTGGAAACCCAGGCACAGGTGGTTGGCAAGCGCGCGCTGAGCGCAGATATTGTCGAACTGGTGCTGCAGCCTGCTCAGCCGCTGGAGGTGCGGGCGGGTCAGTACATGCGGTTTCAGTTGGGCAACGGCGACAGCCGCTGTTTCTCCATCGCCAACCTGCCCGCCCAGGAACAAGGGCAACTGGTGTTTCACATCCGCAAGGTCAGCGGCGGCCTGTTCACCGAAGGCTTGCTGCCCACCCTGCAAGCAGGTGCAACGGTAAAGCTCGAAGGCCCGCTGGGCGCCTGTACCTGGCAGCACGATGACCAACGCCCGCTGATCCTTTTCGCCACCGGCACAGGTTACGCCGGCATCAAGCCGCTACTGCTGACGGCCTTGGCCGGCGATGCCGAAGTCACGTTGTACTGGGGTGGCTCATCGCCGGCGGATTTCTATGACCGCGAATTTCTCGACGTGTCCAGCAGTGTGCACCCACACTTCCACTGGCAACCGGTACTCTCGGCCCAGGCCCGTATACAGCAGGTGGCGCTCAGCCAGACGCATCGCTGGGGCGAAGCCCAGGTCTACGCCTGTGGCAATGCCACAATGATCAGCCAGACTCGCGAGCAATGCCTTGCGGCAGGGGTACAGCCCCATCGTTTTGTGGCCGAGGCCTTTGTCGCCAGTGGTGCACTGACAACGCAGGCTTCAGCAGCCAGCACGCTGCACCCTGAGCTGGAAAAGGTCGGCCCACGTTATTCGCTGGACGGCATGCTCGCGGCCCGCGAACAGTCGGTGCGGGCCGTGGCCGCCATTGCCAGCCAACTGCAGGTCGGCATGACCACCGCACAGGCACTGGAGATGGCCGCGCATACCCTGCAGGCGATGGGCGCCTCACACACCTGGCACCCCACCTACATCCGATTTGGCGACGATACCGTGCGTACGCCACGGCAAGGCATTGACCTTCAACGTGCGCTACGCGCCACGGACATCGTCGTGGTCGATGTTGGCCCGGTATGGGATGGCTATGAAGGTGACTATGGCGATACGTTCGTGTTTGGCCAGCACGCCCTGCACCACGCCTGCGTGAAGGCACTGCATGAAGTGTTCGACGAGACTCGCCAGGCCTGGGGCCGCGGGTTGACCGGGCGTGAACTGTATGACTTCGCCGAGCGCAGTGCCCAGGCCAAAGGTTGGCAGCTGGAGCGCAACCTGGCCGGGCATCGCATCGCCGACTTCCCGCATGTGTTGTATAGCCAGGACAAGCTGGCCGAGGTGGAGATTGTCCCGAGCGAGGTGGTATGGGTGCTGGAGATACAACTGTGCCACCCTACCGAACCTGTCGGGGCATTCTTCGAAGACATCCTGATTGACGAACGCAAGCCGGGCGCTGCCACGGCAGCTTGATGCCGCCAATCAAAGCACGCACTGTGTGCTTTGGGTTAACGCCTCAAGGCTCGGCCCTTGAACCCGTAACAGGTTAAAGTTGGCAGCAGAAGGAAACCATACAAGGACGATTACCATGCAAGTACGCACGCTCACCCCTGACGACCTCCCCCAGGCCTGCGCCTTGTGCATGGA
The DNA here is from genome assembly GCF_054611535.1 of Pseudomonas sp. VEM90. Lineage (NCBI taxonomy): Bacteria > Pseudomonadati > Pseudomonadota > Gammaproteobacteria > Pseudomonadales > Pseudomonadaceae > Pseudomonas > Pseudomonas sp. VEM90. Next base: position 177,118 of record NZ_JBTRAR010000001.1, read on the forward strand.
TGCCTTCATGCAGGCGGTCGCGCCCACGCTGTCGGCGCAAGGTATCGAGACCTTTACCCAGGTGTCGGCACCCCAGGCGTTTGCCGAGCGCATGCAGGGTGACAACCTCATGCTGGCCTGTTTTGTCGAAGGCGCTATCGCAGGGCTGATCGAGCTCAAGGAAGGCCGTCACGTTGCGATGCTGTTCATTGCACCAGGCCTGCAACGCCAGGGCATAGGCAAGCGCCTGATGAACGCAGCACTGGAGCATGCCAGAACTGAGGTGGTGACGGTAAAGGCATCATTGTCTTCTGTACCCGCTTACCAACGCTACGGCTTTACCCCGGCAGGCGACGTGGGCGAGCTTGCCGGGCTGGTGTATCAGCCGATGGAAAAGCGCCTGCCGTAAGCAGCGCAAGGCTGCTCCACAGCGGGCGCATGGTCGTCAGCCCATCTGCTGCCACAAGATCAACAACCCGGGCACCCAGGCTGTGAAGATCGCGCACAGCAAGGTCATTGCCGCCACCAGACGCTGGATCTTCCTGGCCAGCGCCAGCAGCAGGAAAAAGCTGAACCACAACACCGTCCACGCCGCCCAGTTCAGCACATCCCACACCCTCAACAGCCCTTCGGCGCCAGGGATGGAACTGACTGTCACCACCAGCGCCGTCACGCTGACGAACAGGCAGAACCAGCCTAGCCCGCGTCCATCTACCTGCAACATCTGGTTGGCGGCCACCCACAGGTAGGTAAAGGCGAACAGGAGGGTCAAGGCTCCGGCCTTGATGCCTTCGTCCGAGCCCACCACGAAGATCAGGTAGACCGCCACCAACAGGCTGAGCAAACCGACAAACAGGTTGATCACCGTCACTTCGCGGTCGGTGATACGCCCCATCAGCCAGATGCTGTTGATGAACAACACTGCACCCACATACAGCAGAACCAGTCCGTACAACATGGCAACCTCTTCTCATTCGAATTGTTTTAGGGTTTTTCTTGCCATTTCCAGCATCGACAACCGCTGTTTCATCGCCTCTTTCGACAAGTAGGCATGGGCTTCAGGCTCCTGCCAGCCCTGGGCCGCCATCAGCAGGACCTTGGCTTTGTTGATGTCGGCCTGGTGCTCCAGACGCTCCTGCAACTGGGCATTTTTCTGCATCAAGCGGGCCTGGGCCTCACTGTTGCTTCTGGCGCACACCAACGCCGGAAGCACCTTGTGGTTGTCCAGCGGCAGCACCATCACGCCGTGACACCCCAGCTCCAGGATTTGCGAAAGAATGGTCGGGCTCTCGTACTCCACCAAGGCGATGGCGGTCAGGCGTACGCCGCCCTGGGCCAGCAGCTTGCCCAGCTCGGCATGGTGGCGGCCTTCGAACACCCCGCAGAACACCAGGTCAGTGTGGGTGTCGAAGGCCTTGGGCGGTGGCCAGCACTGCTTCACCGAGCAGCCGATGCGCATCAGTTGCAGTACCAGGGCATCAGTGATTTCACTGGGCGGACAAACAATGCCCACGTGCAGTTCACGCAGCGTGTTCAGGATGTTCGAAGTGCTCATGAGGGGCCGCCTCCCATCATGCTCGCAGTCCAGTCGTCCAGGTTGTGAACCACCACATAGGGGTCAGGACGGATGGTCGTAGGCGATTGCCATTTGATGCAGATCTGCCCGCTTGCATCGATCTCGCCAATGCGTGAAAACAGGTGCGAATGGTTGTTCTGCTGCTCCACCTGCACCCTGCCCTGGGGGCTATCCATGCTCGTGTAGTACAGGTGATTGCGGATCACTTCCACCTCCAGGCTGCCGGTGGCATTCACCGCCTGGCACAGCATGCGCATCTGGCAATACGCCGCCTCGGCCCAGGCAGTGATGCGCACATCGGCCGGAAAGAACGCACGGCACTGACTGACGAATGCATTGCTTTGCGGCGACTCGACGCTGGTGAAGTACGGTGCCACGACGATGTTGCCGTGAGCCACCTCGGCCCCCATTTCGGCAATTTCTGCCTCGCTGGTAGTCAAGCTGGCGATCGGCGGCCGAGGGCCACTGCCATAGCGCTGTGCTATTGCTTGATAAAAGCTTGCCGTCCCCGTACCGACCACGGTCGAAAACACCACATCCGGGGCAGAACGTACCACTCGCTCGACCACCAGGGCCAAGTCATCGGCCGAGGGGTACAGGGGCATGTAGACTTCTTCCACCACTTCGCCGCCATGCTGCTTGTACAGGTGACGCATGACATGGTTGCTTTCCCGCGGGTAGATGTAGTCGGAACCGACGAAGGCGACCCTGGCGCCGTAATGACGTGTCAGGTATGCCGCCAGCGGCGCGCTGTTCTGGTTGGGTGCCGGGCCGCCGTAGATGATATTGGGCGAGTACTCGAAGCCCTCGTAGGGCGTGGGATAGAACAGCAAGCCATCGGCGCGCTCGATGACGGGCATCACGGCTTTGCGGGTGTGCGACATGTAGCAGCCGAGCATCAGGCGCACGCCGTGGTTGCGCACATAGTCGTCACACAGGTTGCGATAACGGTCCGGGTCGCCTCCGGGGTCGCCGACCAGGGTCAGCACCGGCTGGCCGAGCACTCCCCCCTCGCGGTTAACCTGTTCTACCGCCAGCAGCGCGCCACAGCGCTGCGAGCGTTCAATGGCTGCGGTAACGCCGGTTTCGGCGAACAGCAAGCCCACCTTCAATTGCCTGTCTTGTCTACTCATCACACCATCCTGTGACAACCATCATGTCGGCAACGAAAAACGGATGCGCCCGCGCTCGAGGTGGCCGGCCACCGTCATGCACGTCACTTCTGCCCGGCATGGGATGCGGTTACCGAGCAGGTACTCGGCCAGTGGCACTTCCAGCTCATGGCGGATAAAGCGCTTGAGCGCACGCGCGCCAAACTCCAGGTCATGGCCTTCGCTGGCCAGCTTGCCAACCACCGCAGCATCCAGCTGCAGGCGGCAGTGATGCTTGGCAAGGCGCCGGTTCAGGCGTGACACCTCCAGTTCAACGATGCGCTCGCCCACCTCCTGTTCGATGGCATTGAACACCACGGTGCTGTCGATGCGGTTGACGAACTCGGCAGAAAAACGCTTCACCAGGCGCCGCCGCACCAGACCCGGCAAACGCTCGCGGCGCGCTGCCTGCAGGCCAAGCAGGCGCCGCAGCGACGCCAGCGGGCCCAGCCTGTGCTGGCGTATTTCGTCTGCCGCCAGGTTGCTGGTCATGAACACCAGCGTGTTACGAAAATTGCAGCTCTTTTCACCGGAGGCCAAGCGCAGCAGGCCGTTGTCAAACACATTGAGCAGCGCCTGGGACACCTCCTTGCTGGCCTTTTCCAGCTCATCGAACAGCACGATCCCCGGGCGTCCCTGGCTTCCGTCCAGCAGCGCCTGGTCGAACAGCGTGCGGCCCTCCTTGGCGCCAGCATAGCCCGGTGGCGCGCCGGTCAGGGCGGCGGCGTAGTGTTCCTGGGCCAGCGTATTCATGTCGACCCGGCAGTAGGCATCGGCATCACCGTGCAGGGCGCGGGCCAGGGCACGCACGACCTCGGTCTTGCCGACTCCGGTCGGGCCGAGGAACAGTGCCGTGAACAGCGGCCGGCGCGGGTCGAGAATATCCGCCCGCACCACCGTGAGCACATCTTCGATGGCCTGCAAGGCTTCGTCCTGGCCCAGTACTTCGTTGCGTACTACCTGCATGACGGCAGCGACATCGAAGCGGAAACGCGACTGCAGGGTGTCTTCGCTACGCTGGTGGGTCTCGACGATTGCCCGGGTGTGGCAGTTTTCGGCATTCAGTGCAGCGCTGGAGGACGCATCGCGACGCGTCTGCTCCAGCAGGTCGTTCAGGAACGGCATGGTCTTCCCCTCGCTTTGTGAAACAGCGTGCCCGCAGGCACGCTGGGCAAGCCCGTCAGCGGGCTTCCTTTTCCTTGGCATCGTAGGGAAGACTGCCGACCGGGCACTGCGCCACCCCCGAGGTGCGCCGGGTCAGGGCCTCGACGTCCTCGCGGGCCTTCTCGGCATCCAGCACCCAGGTGCGATAGAACTCGAATGGGCATTCGGCAATGCCGCGGTCGCCGTCGCCAGACAAATGCATACCGCTGTAGCCACGGTGCAGGATCTTGTACAGGTGGTTTTGCGACTGGTCGTTCTGCCGCGCATCGCGAATTTGCGAGATCGACAGCTGGGCGTACTGGATACCCATCTCCTCTTCACCGCACTCGCCAAGTGTACGGCCATCGAAACCGATGATTGCCGAGTGACCGAAGTAGGAATACACACCATCGAAGCCCGCGGCGTTGGCCACTGCAACATAGCAGTTGTTAGCCCACGCCATGGCCTTGGCCATGAGCACCTGCTGGTCCTTGGCCGGATACATGTACCCCTGGCAGCGCACGATCAGCTCGGCGCCTTTCATGGCGCAATCGCGCCAGATTTCCGGGTAGTTGCCGTCATCGCAGATGATCATGCTGATCTTCAGGCCCTTGGGGCCATCGGCAACGTAGGTCTGGTCGCCCGGGTACCAGCCCTCGATCGGACACCAGGGGATGATCTTGCGGTACTTCTGCACGATCTCGCCGTTGTTGTCGATCAGCACCAGGGTGTTATAGGGGGATTTGCGCGGGTGCTCTTCATGGCGCTCGCCGGTCAGCGAAAACACGCCCCAGACGTTGGCCTTGCGGCAGGCCTGGGCGAACACTTCGGTTTCCACGCCGGGTATGGCCACGGCGGTTTCCATCATTTCGGCCGGGTCATACATGATGCCCTGCAGGCTGTACTCCGGAAAAATCACCAGGTCCATGCCCGGCAGCCCCTGCTTCATGCCGACAATGATGTCGGCGATTTTTCTGGCGTTTTCGAGCACTTCATCGCGGGTATGCAGGCGCGGCATCTTATAGTTGACCACGGCGACGCCGACGGTGTCATTGCTGCTGGAAATATCACCATGACGCATGTTGACCACCTCTTGTTGTTATTTTCCAGGGACGAAAAAAAGCCCTCTCCGCATGCGGAGAGAGCTCATTTGCTCTTTGGGGTTCGGTGTGGAGGCCGCGACATCGCCATTGATGCGCGGCTCCTGACAACCAACGGTATATGCCGGGTGTGGCGGCTTGTCAACCCGCCATCAACCGTTGCCGCTTCAGGCGCCGAGTGAGCACAGCACGCTTTGCAGCTTGTCTCGGGTGGTATTCGTGCACGCCTGCATGGGCTCGCGCAGCTCGTCTGCAATCAGGCTTTGCAGCTGCAACGCCGCCTTGACCACAGCCGGGTTGGGCTCGGTAAAAGCCACCTTGATCCAGGGCAGCAACTGGTAGAACGTACCACGCGCGGCGGCCCAATCGCCGCTGTCGACCTGCTGCACCATGCGTACGTACAGGTCGGCGCGCACATGCGCGGAGGCTGAAATGGCCCCAGCCCCACCCAGGCAGAGGTTATTGAAGATCTGCAGGTCTTCACCGGCCAGCACCTGGGCGTGGCCGTCCTCGATCAGGGCCATGGTCGTCTCGCTGTCACCGCCACAGTCTTTCACTGCCGCAATGCGTGGATGGCGCACGATACGGCGCAGGGTTTCGCGTTCGATGCGCACGCCGGTGCGGTAGGGAATGTCGTAGACGATCACTGGCACGCTGGCGGCATCGGCCACGGTGGCGAAGAAAGCTTCGATGCCGGCCTGCGAAGGGCGGATATAGCAAGGTGCGGGCACCAGCAGCCCGCCAATGTCACGCTGCTGGATTTCAGCCTGGAAGGCCAGCAACTCACGCAGGTTGTAACCTGACAGGCCCATCACCACCCTGCCCGGCTCCACCCAGGCCAGCACGGCATCCAGCACCGCCAGTTGCTCGACCTTGGACAATGCCGCCGCCTCCCCCGTGGTACCGCACACCACAAAACCGGCCACACCGTCTTCGAGCAGCTTCTTCACCAGCCTTTCCAGGCCTGGGAAGTCGATTTCATTGGCGCGCATTGGCGTGACGAGGGCGATCCAGATACCACGGAAATTCGACATGCAAAAACTCCTGATGTTGACCGAAAGTCAGCGTCAGCAGGGCGAAGAGTGGAGGTGGTGGCAGGGATACCTGGCGCCTTCTGTCTCGTCAGCCCACCTGACGAGACAGCGCGCCTCGGTCAGATGAGCGGCTGTTTCTTGGATTTCTTGGCAACGGCAACGCACGCGCCTGCCTGGGCGATGAAGCCCGAAGCGGAAATGGCGTGGTTGGATGGGGACATGCTGGCAAGCCCGTTGCGTAGGTATGGCTGGATAATGGTGGGGCGGCGTGCCTGGTGTCAACCCTTGGCCCGCATCGCCCCGTGCAGGCGCGCCCCTTGCAACGCCGCGATTGCCGTCACCGCCACTCGCTGTAAGGCTCCAGTGGTGTCACCGGCAGGGCCAGGTTGCCTCGCCACGGTTCGAACAGGTAGCGCAGGTAGAGCATGCCATGGCTAGGCGCATAGTCATCGCTGTGCTGCCAGTCGAAGCCGCCGCCCAGTACCCACTGGTCACTCAGGCGCCGTTCGAACAGCCCGCGCAGGCGGTAGCCCAACCCACTGCTGTCGCTGGCTTCAGTCATCGCATTGAGGTTGGAATCGACGCTATATTGCGCCAGTATCTTGCGGTTGATGTGTGCGTCCGGGTACAAGCGGCTACTGCCACTATGGGCCTGAGACCAGCTGACGGAACCTTCCAGCAGCAGCGACCAGTCGTAGTTGCGCCAGGCATAACTGACCGGCACGCCCACCGAACTGTAACGCTGCGGGCTGTAATAACCGCCCTGCCCCAGGCTGTAGCCGCCCAGGTCCTTGTCGTGGCGCCAGTGCATCAGCGTCACGCCTACACGCACACGCTCGTCGGCCTTTTCCACCACGCGGTGGTAAAAGCCGGCCATGGCCCGGGTCCGCTGGTTGTCGGCCACGTTTTCGCCGTACAGCCAATGGTACCCCAGGCTGGCCCACACCCCGTTGTCGCCACCTTGGTCCCAGCTCAGGCCGAGCGTGGCGCCATTGGCAGTGACCCCGCCCCAGCGCACGCCCGTCGGGCGGTCGCGTGCGCCGGCGAACGACAGCAATGAATTGCTCATCGACCGGCGCGAGGCGGTCAGCGACCAGCCAACCTGCCCGAGGTCACCGTTGACCGTTGCGCCGCCCAGCCAGTTGTTGATTGCATAGCCCTGGGTGGTGCCCAGGTCGAACGCCCAGCGGCTGCCCTGCCAACCCAACGCCAACAGACTGCCGCTTGCAGTCTGCGATCCCCCCGTGCACGCGGGCAGTGTTTTGCCGTCAGCGGTCTGGCCAACAAACTGGCAACTGCCGAAGTCGGGGGTGTAGCGCCCCTGATCGTTCGGCTCGAACGACCCCGCATCCATGCCAATGCGCTCTACCCGCGCAAACGCGGTGCCCTCCTGCCAAGGAGTGTCGACATGCAACAAGGTCGACTGGGTACTCAGTTCCGACGTGCCGGGCGTACCGTCATCCTCGCGCCAGCCGTAGTCATGCATCAGCGTCACATGGGTATTGCGCTGGCGATACAGGGCATCCACATCACTGCGCAGGCTGCGGGCCAGCCAGTCGTCGCCATCCTGCTCGCGGCTGGCCAGGGTCAATGCACGGTCATCCCGTGGCGCTACGGCAGCACGGTCCAGCAACTGTGCATCGGCCATCGCCGCCGCATAAAGGTCCAGTGCTCGTTGAGGATCATCCTGCGCTACCAGGCGGGCGGCGTCGCGCCGTAACAACGGATCGGGGCGCGTCTGCTGCGCTGCAACACGGTCAAGCAGCCTGGCCGCCTGATCGTGTTCGCCCAACGCGGTCCACACCGCCGCCAGGCGCCGCTGGGCGTTGCCGTCATCAGCGGCAAATTGTGGCACCTTCACGCCCAGCATGTGCCGGGCCTGCTGCAGGTTGCCTTCGGCCAAGGCGCTTTCCATCACCCCAAGGCGTGCATCAGGACGCCCAGGCTGCACGACCAGTACACGCTGGTAATAGCTGCGCGCCTTGCCATGTTCACCACGCGCTGCTGCCCAGTCAGCCAACAGCATCAAGTCGTCCGGGCTACCTTCACCACGCGCCAGGCCGGCTTCAAGCAAGGCTGTCGCCTCGGCACTGCGGCCTTGTGCCTGCAACTGCTGCGCAGAGGCCAGGGTCATACGCCGTTGAACACGCTGCTCCAACGCGTGCATGTCCGCGTTCCAGGTCGCCTGAGGTACCGCCCTCAGACTGTCCAGAGCCAAGGCATCACGGTCGCTGGACGCCAGGAACAGGCCGTGGGCATAGCGCGTTGCCGGATCACGTGGCTGGTGCTGCACCAGCCTGGCAAATGCCCCGTCGGCCTCGCCATTGCGCCCTTGGTGACGCAGACTGTTGGCCAGCTGATACACCAGCCAAGGCTCATCGGGGGCCAGAGCCGCGGCCTGGCCCAGCACGTGGCTGGCCGTCGACCAGTCCTCGCGCTGCAGGGCTTCGTCCCCTTGCTGGCGTAACCGCGCAAGTTCCAGGCTGCGTCGCAGGCTGGCGAACTGCGCCTGCTGCCGTGGGGGCAGGCTGTCCAGGTATGCCTGCGCCTTGCCTGGCGATTGCGCCTGGTAAACGCGCATCAAGCCACGCACGGCACTTTCGTTATCCGGCGCCATACGCCGTACCTGCAGGTACTGCCGCTCGGCAGCCGCCACATCGCCCTCGGCCAGCGAGACATCTGCCAGGCCCAACAACGCGTATTCATCCTTTGGCCGTTGCTGGCGAGCCTGCCGGTAAAGTGTGCGCGCACCGCGCACGTCTTTCGCCGCCAAGGCCCGCTCGGCTTTTTTCAGCAGGGCCCAATACTGGCTGGACGACTCCAGGTCCTTCCATTGGCTGATCCGGTAGGTGTCCTGCTCCTTGGCGCTCGCCGCGCGGAACGCAGCATGGGCGTCTTCATGGCGGCCCTGGCGCATCAACGCATAACCCAGGGCCCCCTGCAGGCTGGCATCGCCCGGGTACTGGCGCAGGGCGCGGCGCAGCTGCGTTTCGGCTTCGACATTACGGCCCTTGTCGAGCAACGCCTTACCCCGTTGACCGGCCTGCCATGCCGGGTCGGCCAGCAGCTTGCGCTGCTGTTGCAAGGTCTCGCTGGCCTGTGCCAACAACGGTGAAGCCGGGTAACGCTGAAGAAAGGCTTGCCAGGCTGCCGCGCTGGTGGCACTCACGGCTTGCCCGGACAGGTAGTCGAACTCGCGCTGGGCAGCGGCATCCCGTGCACCGGGGTCTCGCGCCAGCTGATCGAGCAGGGCCAAGGCCTCGCGGTCACGCTTTTCGGCGAACAACCAGCCAGCCAAGGTCTGGCGCAGCCCGGCACTGCCTGGATACTGCTGATCCAACCGCTGCAACTGGCGGATCGCCTCTGGGCGTTGGCCTGGCAGATTGCCGCGCACGCGCCAGTAGTCCAGGGCTAATTCAAGGCTGGGTGGTTCGCCGGCAAACAACTGTTCGTACACCGCCAGCGCCTCTTCGTTACGGCCGGTAACCGCCAGCAGACGCGCCTGCTGCAAGCGCCGCGCAGGCGCCGGTTGTTGAAGTTCAAGCAGGCGCCTGGCCTGACGTGCTTGCAGGCTGCCAGGCGCAACGGCACTGATCCGCGCACTCAACTGCTCGGCTTCACTGCTGTTCTTCTCGCGCAATGCCAGGCTCAAGGCCGCCAGCAACACGTCCGGGTTGCGCGGTTCAAGCAACTGCAAACGGCCCAGCGCATCGCGCACCAGGTCGTCACGGTGCAGCGCTTCGCCGCGGCGTACCTGGTCCAGCAGCCATTGGCGCTGTTCATCGATATCCTTGGGTTGCGCATCTGCCTGGCAGGTTATTGCCGCCAGCATCAACACGCCGATCATTCGCTGCATGGCGCGCTCCAGACCGGCAACAGGTGGCCGTGCGGGTCAAAACGGTAACGGGCCTCGTCGAAGCCCTGGCCGAACAGCGCCAGCACCTGGCTGTAATATGCCTTGGCCTCGATCGGCTGTTCGCGCAAGCGCTGGCGCTGGGCCGCCAAGCCGGCCACGTGCTCAGGCGAGGCAGCAAGCAATGGCAGCAAGGCCGCAGAGAAACCCGCCGGGCCATGGCCGCGGGCTTCACCGCTGCGTGTATCCAGGTGCTCAGGAGGTAGCCCCTGGCGCTGGGTCAATGCCGCCATCGGCGCATAATGGGCCACCAGTTCGCGGCGTTGCGCCGCCCCCTCGGCCAACATGCCGACCCACAGGTACACGCGAATGGCGTCATAATCACCGGCACTGCCATGTTTCGTGTCTGCCGCTGGCTTTCCGGCCGGCGTCCACAGCAACCAGTCCGGGGCAAAGCCCTTTGGCGACGATGCCAACCACAAACGCCGCGTGTTGGCCGCCAGCTCACCCCACAATGGGTCCACCTCGCTGAAACGTTCGAGCAGCTGCAGCGGCAGGTAGCTGGGGTTCAGGCGGGTACCCTGGGCGTCTTCGAAGCCGTAGTCACCTGGCAGCAACATCACGCCGAGGCCTGGAAGCTTGCGCACGGTCTGCGCGGCGATACGCCACAGCAGGTGCTGGCCCAGCTGCGTGTAGGCCGGCTGGTCCCACAACCGCCCTGCTTCCAGCAGGCTGTAGGCGATCCACAGGTCGGCATCACTGGCGTTGTTGGCGTCCAGCACCTGCCACTGCTGCTGCCCGTCACGGCCCCACAGCCAGGCAGGCAGATGCCGGGCCAGGTCACCCTCGGCGAGGTTGTTGCTGGTCCAACGCAGCAACTGCGCGAAGGTTTGCCGGTCGTTGCCTACCAGGGCGAAGAACAGCGCGTAACTCTGCCCTTCCGAGGTGGTGATCAGGCGCTCGTCACTCGGGTCGATGACCCGGCCATCCACACTCACCAGCTCGGCCTTGAACCGCTCCCAGGCAGGCCATGGGCAAACCGACCCGGCAGTGGCGAAAACGGGCAGGCCCAAGGCGACCAGCCCTACCAGCATCTGGCGCATCATCACCCCGCCTCACCCAAGCGGCGCTTGCCAGCCCAGCGCAGTGCCCGCCACAACAAGAAGGCGAACAGCACCACACAAACAGCCGCGATCACCGCCAGCAACACAGGGTGCTCGGACAAGTGGAACCACAGCAGCAGCCACCACGGCAGCGCGCCCACGAAGTAGTGCTCGCCGACGAACTGGCTGCTCACGCCACTGCTGCGTACCAGCGTTACCGAACCCGCCACCGCATCAAGCTTGCCCACATCGCCAAGCACGTCGCGCAGCAATGCATAATCGCTGTCGCTGTTGGCCAGCAAGGCCACAACACTGCGCTGCTCATGGAACGGCGACTTCAGCCCGGTGATGGCCGCAATCGGCGCCTGGGCGCTGACCGCCACGCGGCTGCTTGCAGCCACCGGCTCAGTATCGAAACGCTGGCCGCCGGGCAACGATGCGCTGCGGCCCTGCAGTAACCAGTCACGCTGGGCGCTGAGCAACAGGCCAAGGTTGGGCGCATCGCGCAGGGCCTCGGGCAGGCTGCCGATCAGCAGCAAGTCGGCATCTGCCGCTGCGGCCTGTTGCCAGTCGTCGATCAATTGCAGGCCAAGCGCCGGGTAACCGATCTGTCCGGCCAACCCGCCAACCGTGTCGAGCAAAGTGCCGACCTGCATCGCCGTAGGTTTGGCCGGCATGATGACCAGCGTCTCGGACAGGTCGGCCATGCGGCTGAACGGGAAGCCACTGCGGGCGAATGCACGCAGGTCGGGCATGGCGATGTAATGGTGGTAACCGGAAAGGTCGATGGTGGAGCTGTCGTCGATCGCTGCACGCACGTCCACCGGCAGCGAGGTCTGGCAGCGATCGCGCTGGGCGCTGCCCAGGGTGCTGGCAAAGCTGAAGTCGAAGCGCAGGCGGTTGCGGTCGCCAATCTTCAGCGCCGGCACCAGCGAGTTCTCGGTCAATGCAGTGTTGTCACCGGACAGCACTGCCAGGCGCATTTCCTCAAGGGTACCGCCGCGCCGGTCATTGCCCACCAGCGGCATGCTTGTGATGTACTGATCGTTGACGCTGATGCTCAGGCGCGATTCGTCGGTCACCGCTGGCGCCGTATAGCGGTACAGGGTGCGCAGCGGAATACCCTGGTTGCGCCAGACGAACAAGTCGGGCGGCAGGTTCAGTTCCAGTGTCACCGGCCGCGGTTGCAGGCCGCTGACTTGCAGTTGCTCGGGGTAATCCAGCAGCTCGGCAAACCGTACCGGCCGGTCGGTGCGCGTCCAGTTCGGCGCATCGTAGGGCTGACGCGGTTGCAGCGCGGTCATCTGCTCCACTTTGACGCGCGCGCCACGGAACAGATTGTTGCCGACCGCCAGCGCCGAGGCGGCCTTGATCAGGTCGTCGTCGTTACGGCCCAGCACCAGCAGCACTTTGCTGAAGCGGTCGTCCGGATGATCGATCACCTGCAGCACGGGGCCGTCGACTGGCGGGAACTGCTGCAGATCGGCGAGGAACGCAGGGCGACGGTCGTTGCTGGCAAACACGATGCTCGGTGCAGGTTTTTCGCCACGGGCCGGCAGGTGGTTGTACAGCACAGGGAAGCTGGCCTTGCGCCAACCGGCCTGGCTGCCGAAGTAGGATGCCAGGATTGCCGCCGCACGCTGCTCGCCCAGGCTCGGCACGCCGCTGAACACCACCGGCAGTACTACCTTGCCGGTGTCGCGAGTATCGAAGAACGGCAACGGGAAATACGCCAGGTCGTTTTCCAGCACCAGCGCCTGCTCGTGCAACTGTACCTGGCTCTTGCGGTTAAGGTTAAGCCACAGGCCGCTGTGCGCCGGGTCTTCGCAGACATCGGTATAGTGTCCGACAAACTCCAGACGTACCCGGTTGAAGTCGCCGAGCAGTTTCGGGTCCAACGGCAGCTGGCGACGTACACGCTGGCCCAACTGCTCCTTTTCCACCGGAACTACGCCCATCAGCTCGTCGTTGAGGTAGACACGCAAGTGCGACAGGTTCGGCAGCAAGGCTGGCGAAGGCGTGTAGTCCAGTTGCAAGCTGGCATCGGTGGCCAGGCGATCGCGACGCAGGCCGAACTCGATATGCTCGCTGTTGCGTACCCCCAGCAGCAGGCTGTCGGACGCATGCCCAAGCTGCTCGAAGGTTTTCACAACCGGCCAGTTTGGTACCGTGGTTGTGGGTACCGCAGGCTCGGCAAGCGGGGCTACAGGAGCAGCAGCGGCGCTCTGCGACAAGGCGGTAAACAGCGCCATCGCCAGGCCCCAGGTACGCGCGGGATAACCAGTCATCATGCGTCTCGATCAACAGGGTTCATGGAAGGGATTGCCCGCGGTGTGCGGGGCCAGTAGCTGGCCAGCCACAGCGCCAGCGAACGCAGTGGGCGCAACCACGCCCGCAGCCATGGCGGCATGTGCTCGACCAGACGCACGTAACCGACGCCGCCCAGCTTCAACACATCGATCAGGCTGCGCAGTGGGCGCTCGACCTCGTGCTGCTCGTTCCAGCCAAGCCAGGCATCGGCGCGAGCAAAGGTGCAGTGGACCAGGTCGATGCGCTGCTGCAGGGCGAGGTCGTGGAACACCAGGCCCACGTGTTGCCCGACAGTACGGGTGACACTCGCCTGGAAGGCGAACTCTCGCTGGCCGCGGTTGAGCAGCAGGTGTACCTGCTCCCCCGGGTTCAGCTCCAGACCTGGCTGTACCTGCAGGCCGACACCACCGTCGGAGTAGTCGACCAGGGTGCAGGGGTAGGCATGACCGCTGGCCAGCATCAACCCAGCCGGCAAGCGCATCTGCACCCGATGGGCGCGGCGCACCTGGCGCACTTCGGCGGCCACCGCAACTGCGGCACCGATGATCAGCAGGTTGTAGATCACCCACAGCGAGCTGACGATCACCGTGCCGATTTCTGCCGCCGGGCCGGTGACCAGGCGCCACACCGCAAAGCCCAGACCCACCACGTTGAGCGCTGCCAGCCACAGGTAAGGTTGGGCGATGCGCCAGTCGAACTGTTCCTGCTCCATCAGGCCGCCCTTGGCGGTGACGTTGAACGTGCCTTTTTTCGGCGCGAACAGCGCCACCGTGGTCGGGCGGGCGATGTACCAGGCCAGTACGGTCTCGTAGACCTCGCCCCAGAAGGTTTGTCGGTACTTGCCCTGCATCCGCGAGTTGGTCAGGCTGGCGTGGATCATGTGCGGCAGCACGTACAGCAGAATCATCAATGCCGGTGCGTAGATGATGTAGGCATGCAGCAACAGGAACGCCAGAGGCGCCGTCAGGAACACCAGCCGCGGCAGGCCGGCCAGGAAGTGCAGCATCGCGTTGGCGTAGCACACCCGCTGGAACAGGCTAAGGCCACGCCCGAACAGCGGGTTGTCGGTGCGGAAGATCTGCACCATGCCACGGGCCCAGCGAATGCGCTGGCCGATGTGCGCCGACAGGCTTTCGGTGGCCAGACCCGCGGCCTGCGGAATGCTCAGGTAGGCCGACGTCCACCCTTGGCGATGCAGGCGCAGGGCGGTGTGGGCATCTTCGGTCACAGTCTCGACGGCAAAACCACCGATGCTTTCCAGCGCGGTGCGGCGCAGCACGGCACAAGAGCCGCAGAAAAACGCCGCGTTCCACATATCGTTGCCGTCCTGGATCAGGCCGTAGAACAGCTCCCCTTCGTTGGGGCGGCGGCGGAACGAGCCGAGGTTGCGCTCGAACGGGTCAGGAGAGAAGAAATGGTGCGGTGTCTGCACCAGCGCCAGTTTCGAGTCCTTGAGAAACCAGCCCACGGTCAGTTGCAGGAAGGAGCGCACCGGTACATGGTCGCAGTCGAAGATGGCGATCAACTCGCTGTCGGTGACGCCCAGCGCATGGTTGAGGTTGCCGGCCTTGGCATGCTTGCTGTCGGGCCGCACGATATAGCCCACCCCGACTTCGTCGGCAAAGGCACGAAACGTGTCGCGGCGGCCATCATCGAGGATGTAGATGCGCAGGCACTCGCGTGGCCAGTCCAGGCCCAGCGCGGCCATTACCGTGGTGCGCACCACTGACAGGTCTTCGTTGTAGGTGGGGATCAGCAAATCGACGGTTGGCCAATGCCGGGTGTTGGCCGGGAGGTTCGCCGGCTTGCGCTGCAATGGCCAGCTGGTCTGGATGTAACCCAGGATCAGCACGAACCACGAATAGGTTTCTGCCGCCAACAGGATCACCCCGAATACCAAGTCGGTGTTGTCGTTCCAGTTCAGGGTCGAGGTGTAGCGCCACCACAGATAGCGGCAGGAGATGATGGTCGACAGCACGATCAGCATCAAAGTCGGGAAACGCCCCGGCATGTGTCGCACCAGCATGGCGATGACCAGCAGCAGGCAGATGAACATCAGCTGCGCCAGGTAGCCGAACGGCTCGGTCACACACAGCAGGGCGAGGCTGAGGGCGAACACCGTCAGCACGCTGTAGAACGTCCGCCGGGCAACCGCGTTCAGGCCGCGCAGGCGTGCCGAGGCTTCGTGCCTGAAAGCACTGGCGCGGTAGCGCGCAGGCACCTGGTGCAGTGCATCGATCAGCAGGCCGCGGTAGTGGCGCGCCACCCCGCCTGCCCCCCGCAGGTGCATGCGCACTGCGCCCAATGCGCGGCGGCCAGGCCCTGCAGTACGTGCCTGCGGTTGGCGCCGCAGCAACAACCACAGGCTCTGGATCAACAGGCGTAGCGGGTCACCCAGCGTGGGGCGCTTGCCCGCCAGCTGCGGGTACAGGCGTTGGCGCTCGGCCAGCAGCGCTTGCCAGGCAGGAGACTCCAGGCGCAGGAACAGGAAGGCCAGCCACGCGCCGAGGGTGAACAGCCATGCAACCGGCAGGCGCGTGCCACGGACTTTGAACCAGGTATAGGCCGACAGAGGGGTCAGGGTCACGGCTGGCGCCTCGTCAGACAGCGCACCGCCAAGCTCTGCACATCACGGCAGGCCAGGCTCTGCGGTGCGTAAAGGCCAAGAGGTGCCTTGTACGCCAGCGCTTCGAGGAAGGCTTCGTCGCGATGGACCACCTGGATCGGCAAGCGATCACGGAACAGATCACGCCACACCATCAACAGGTCGCTCTGCAAGCGGCTGGCCGGGTCGTAGCGGTTGACCAGCAGCATGTCGAAGTGCTCGACCGGGCGGCGCCCGAGCAGCAGGTGGCTGGCCATTTCGGCTTCCGCCACCAGTACCCGTACATCAGTCTCGATGCCGTTGCCGGCGGTATCGCCCGGCAATTGCGGCAGGTCGTACAACAGCCAGTCGAAATGCTTGGCCAGCTCGACCTGGCGGGCGCGCCATGACTGCGCATCGGGCACACGGTGCTGCGCACCGTCGGCCAGGTTGCCGTACGGCAGCAGGCACAGGCCATCGAGCACCTCGTACACGGCATCACTGAATGGCCGCCCTTCCCGCTCGGCCAGCGCCCAGCCCTCGGATGTATTCAGCGGCAGGTTGAAGTGCAGCCCGAGCAAGTTGCTGGGGCACAGGTCAATCAACAGCACCCGTTCGCCCACGCCCTGCAGCGCGTAGCCCAATGCAGCCAGCAAGGCGCTGCGCCCCAGGCCTCCGCGCACCCCATGCAATGCCAGGCTGGTCATGGCACGATCCTCTCGCGCTGGGTGACAGCCGCGTACAGCGCATCGTCGCTGCTGGCCCTGCAGCTTTCACCCAGCAATGGCCAGCGCTGCAGGGCCTGCTGAACGCCCACCAGCATCGAGATGTCCTGATAGTTCAGCTCTGGCATGTCCAGGTGCTGGCGCAACTGGGCAATATCGTCGCTACGGTCGGACGGGTCTGCCTTGCCAGTGATCATGGGCGCTCCTTGGGGATCGGCTGCCAGTCAGGCTGGCCTTGCAGGCGCATGTAGGCACGCCCCTGGTAATTCAGCACCTGTGCGCCAGAGGTTTCGGCAACCTGCTCGGTGGTTGGCAGGTCGGTCAGCAGGCCGGGCACATCCAGCACCTGCTGCTGGCCGAGGCCCGCATACACACGCGAGATCAGCTCGGACAACGCCAGGTAGCTGGTGGCAGCTGTGACCCGCAGCGGCTCGTTGCGGGCAGGCTGGCCCATGCCGATGAACTTAAGGCCGACCGGCACATGGGTAATCGACGGCGTGGGAATTTCGCGCATGCCAGACAACTGCATGCGGTCACCATGCAACGCGGCCCCATGCTCAGGGACAATGGCCACCACTACCCGGCGGCCACTGCGCTCCAGTTCGTCAAGGAAGGTGCCAAGCTCGCCAAACAGGCGATTGGCGCGGGTGGCATAGTCGGCCACGCGGGTACCGCCGTCGGCAGTGACGATACGGTTGCCGTCATGCAGGCTGATGCTGTTGTAGAACAGTGACACATGCTCGTCCGGGGTACCTTTGCGTTGCCCCCACCAACGGCGCAATACATCCAGGTCACTGGCAATCGGCGAGCCGTCGAAGCCCACCAGTGCCCGTGGGAAGTCGGTATTTCGCATGCCCGGTTGCGGCATGTGCTGCTGGGTAATGTCGCCGATGAAGTTGTCGAACCGGCCGCTGTGGTTGAGCAAGGTATTGCTCTGGAAACCCAGCCGGGCCAGGTTCTGGAACAACAGGCACTGCTCCGGGGCCGGTTGGTACAGGCCTGCGTGCGACGACTGCCCGCAGCTGGCTCGCAGCACACGGATGGCGGCCGGGCCGCTGTAAGAGGTCGCCGAGTTGAACTGGTCGAAGATCACGTCCATGCGCGACAACAGCGGGTTGTCCCGTAGCCCCACGGCAGACAGGTCATCCCAGGCCAGCGAGCAGATGTTGATCACCAGCAGGTCGAACGGTTGCTCATCGGCATTCACGGCCGGGAACGCCGTCACCCGCTCGCGCTCACTGGCGAAGAAGCGCTCAAGCCAGCTGTCGAGCGTGGCATTGTCGGCTACTGCAGTGGCTGGCGCGGGTTCGGCTGCGGTGCGCGCCGCCACGCCGGGCGCCTGGCCTGCACCCAGCGACGGCAAGCCGCCAACCGACAGCCATGCCAACCCCAGCAGGCTCAGGGTGCTCAGGCGCAGCCAATGGCGTAGGTACAGGTAACCCACCAGCAACATTGCCAGCGCCCCCAGCAGGTTCCAGTTGATGAAGCGGCCCAGCAGTTCGAGTAGATAGTCCCACGAGAAGTCCAGCACCCCCGGCTGCGCCAGCAGGCGGCTGAAGGGTGGCAGCCAGGTGTCCTGGTAGAACAGCGCGATGCCGATTGGCACCGCCAGCAGTTGCCGGGCAATACGCAGCCACTTGCCCGGCAAAGGGACAAGCAGAAACGCAGCGAACAACAGGTTCGGCAGCGCCTGGAAGTCGAGCATGCCAAGTGCGACCAGCAGAAACTTTGCAAAAAAATAGAGGTTCCACCCTCCCAGTCCAGGCCAGCGGGCCAGTACCGGGAGGGTGATGGTGGTATTAGTCATTCTGGGGTTCCTGGCGTGCAGCGCGGCGGCGTACGCCCAGCGGTTTCAGGTAGCGGGGGGGAAGGCGACGGCGCAACCCGCCACGTAATGCCGAACTCAGGCGCACTAGCAACAAGGCCAGGCCCAGCGTGACGAGAGCAGTAATGCCGACCACCTGCAGCAGTTGCACGAAGTTCATGCGCTACCCCGCTTGGCCAGGCCGACCTTGCGCGGTGCCAGCGCCGACCATGCCTGTGCAGGCAGTTGCGCCGCCGTGTCGCTCCGGGGTGGCTGCGGTAGGTTGCTGTCGAGGAAGGCCGGAGTGGCCAGGCTGTCGACGCCGGCAAGTACCTCCTGGCTGATGAACAGCTCTTTCCATGACAGCTGGAAGATGTGGTCAAGCGCTTGCTCGACCCCTTCGGAGCGGCAGGCGAACAGGAACAGGAACAGCACCTCGCCAACCACGCAGGCAATGTCGCCATCACGGCGGAATACCGTACGCGAGCAAGCCTGCAGCGGGGTCAGGCCAGGCGCCGGACGCAACACCAGCAACTGGTGGACGATTTCGCCGTTGCGCACCCCGTGCCACATGCTTTGCACTGCATCGGCGAACGCCCGTGGCGCTACCAATCCGCAGATGGCCAGCGGCCGCAGACGTGCCAGCAAGGCATCGAAGTCGGTTGGCAGGTGTCGACGCCAGACGTAACCCTGGATGCTCTCCACCATGGTCAGGAAGCGTGACAAGCTGGCACCGAACGGCACGATCTGGCTGGCACCACAAGCCAGCAGCAACTGTTCGTCCTGATAACGCAGGGTCGGCGCCATTTCGCGCACGACCAGCTTCAAGGCGTTGCCACGCGACTGCCGCAGGTGGTGCAGTTGGCGCGCCAGGCTATCCAGACGCTGCCCACCGTCCATGGCAAAGATCACCGTGGCAGACACCGCCCGGCTGGCTTTGCCCCCCAGTTCCTCAAAGCTTTCGCAGACCTGCCAGTGTTCGGAGAAGGCTGGCGCGCCTTCCAGTACCGGGCGCTGGGCCAGGCACAGCAACTCGTCACCACCGGTGTCGCTGGGTGCCTGAGGCGCGGCAGCAACGGCAAAGCCCGCGCTCAGCCGAGTCAGCTCCATGTCCCGGGTGGCTGCTTTGCCAAGCGGGTTGCTCCAGAAATGCTGCAGGTAGCGTACCCCACCTTTGCCGCGGTACACCTGCCCCAGGCCGTCGAGGCACTGGTTGAAAACGCGCAGACGCTCGACCAAGGCAGTGCTCTGCCCCCCACTGACGACCAGCAGCAACGCCGCTTCAGCCAACAATGCCGTGCGCAGCGCATTGCACCAGTGCTCGACTTCGCTATCCAGCCAGGCGTGTGCCGGTGCCAGCAGCACCAGCACACGCCCATGGGCATCAAGACGAGGCAGGTCTTCAACCAGATAACGGGTGGCTTGCGAGTTGGCCTCATACAGTGCCAGCTCGGCCGGGCCGCGCGTTGCGTCGAGCGCACCCAGCACGTCATCCATGGCTTGCGCATCGGCGATCAAGGCTGCCCTGGTATTATCGGGCATGCCTTCGACTACCTGGCGGCATAGCAAGGAGGCGTCTTCGGCGGCGTCACAGGCTAACCAGTACAGTCCTTGTTGATGAAGCTGGCTGCTCTCGACGCTCAGGCCGGAAATCGCCAACAACTGCATTCCATTAGTCAAAACACTGGCTCTGCAAAAGGTAAATTGAAACGGTTTGAAGGCGGAATGTGTCACATCCTCTGCTGACGCTTTATGACTCACGTCAAAAAAACGACAAATATGATGAATGGCACAAGGTTTCGTCAATTATACAGCATCAAGGCAAAATGAAATCAATCTGAAATGTAATGAGTTGCAAAGGTTTGTTAACAAACACCCCAAGGCCGACCTGTTCCGGGTTAAAAACAAAAGTCGCCAAAGGCAAGCCGGCAGGGCATTGGCCAATGCAAAAACCGTTTTCCGGAGACAAGCATGCTGCGTATCTTTGAACGTCGGCTCGACCCCTTCCCGCCCGACGAAGTACCACCGCCGCCGGTTGGCCTGTTGCGCTTCATGTGGGCTTGTACCCGCGGCGCTCGTGGCTACATCCTGGCGCTGGCACTGCTCAGTGCCGGGGTGTCGATATACGAAGCCTGGCTGTTCGCGTTTCTGGGCCAGGTGGTCGACCTGCTCGCGTCCTGGCAGGCCGGCGGTACTGTTGGCCCCGAGGAAAGCCGAGTGCTGTGGGGTATTGGCATCGTCCTGCTGGTCAGCATCGGGCTGGTGGCGCTGCGCACCATGGTTCAGCACCAGGTGCTGGCGATCAACCTGCCGCTGCGGCTGCGTTGGGATTTTCACCGGCTGATGTTGCGCCAGAGCTTGTCGTTCTTTTCTGACGAGTTTTCTGGTCGGGTCACTACCAAGGTGATGCAGACGGCGCTGGCAGTACGCGATGTGCTGTTTACCCTCATCGAAATCCTGCCCGGGATTGGCGTGTATTTCATCGCGATCATTGCCCTGGCCGGTGGCTTTGCCCTGAAACTGATGCTGCCCTTCATTGCCTGGGTCGTGCTGTTCGGTTTGGCCATGCTGTATTTCGTACCCCGGTTGGGCAAGGTCGGACAGGAGCAGGCCAATGCCCGATCGTCGATGACCGGGCGGGTTTCTGACGCTTACACCAACATCACCACGGTAAAACTGTTTTCGCACTCCAACCGCGAAGCGCACTTTGCGCGCGCAGCCATGGAAGACTTCAAGCAGACCGGTTTTCGCCAGATGCGCCTGGTGAGCCAGTTCGAAATCGTCAACCAGGCGCTGGTGGTGGGCTTGATCTTTGGTGCCGGTGGCTATGCACTGTGGCTATGGCACCAGGGACAGGTCGGCACCGGGGCCGTCGCGGCGATTACCGCCATGGCCTTGCGCGTCAACGGTATGTCGCACTGGATCATGTGGGAAATTACCTCGCTGTTCGAAAACATCGGCACCGTGCAGGACGGTATGGCCACCCTTACCCGCGGCCCCAAAGTGCAGGATGCGCCGGGTGCCGCAGAGCTGGTAACCACGGGTGGCGCGGTGAGTTTCGACAAGGTCAGCTTCAACTACAATGGCGAGCGCCAGGTGCTCAATGAGCTGACGCTGCACATTCGGCCGGGCGAAAAAGTCGGCCTGGTCGGCCGCTCCGGCGCCGGCAAGTCCACCTTGATCAACCTGCTGCTGCGCTTCTACGACGTGGACAAAGGGGAAATACGCATCGACGGGCAGAACGTCGCCAAGGTCACGCAAGACAGCCTGCGCAGCGCCATCGGCATGGTCACTCAGGACACCTCGCTGTTGCACCGTTCGATTCGCGACAACATTGCCTATGGCCGCCCTGATGCTACCGAAGCACAGATCCGTGCCGCCGCGGCCAGTGCCCAGGCCGATGGTTTCATCAGCCAGCTCAGCGACCGCCAGGGCAACAGCGGTTACGACACCCTGGTGGGTGAACGCGGCATCAAGCTGTCTGGCGGCCAGCGCCAGCGTATTGCAATTGCCCGGGTGATGCTGAAGAACGCACCGATCCTGCTGCTGGACGAAGCCACCAGCGCGCTGGACTCGGAGGTGGAAGTGGCCATTCAGGAGAGCCTGGATGAAATGATGCAAGGCAAGACCGTTATTGCCATCGCCCACCGGTTGTCGACGATCGCCGCCATGGACCGGCTGATCGTGATGGATGAAGGGCGCATCATCGAGCAAGGCACCCATGCCGAACTGTTGGCGAAAATGGGTACCTATGCACGGTTGTGGCAGCACCAGAGTGGCGGGTTCCTGGGTGAGGATCAGGGCGTGGCCGAGGCTGTGGAGTAAGCAGTGACCGAGGTCAGCCAGCGCATACCCAGCCTTCGAAAGCCTGCTCAGTCAATGAACTGCGCCCCTGGCGATGTTCATGGTCGCTGCTCACCCGACAGCATCGCCTGCACCCCATTGGCTGGCTGTTGCAACAAGCCTCGGGGCAAGCGGAAACCTTTGAACGGTTGCTGGGTAATGGGATTGAAGGCTTTTTCAGCGTTAAGCCGATAGCGCATCACGCCATCTCCGGTCCTGAAGCTCAGGTCCACGCTGGTCGCCGTCCGGCCATTGAGCGCGCCGCGGCTGAACAAGCGGAACATCGACCACGGGCCACGGTACTCCAGGCTGCTGCTGTTGCCATTTTGCCTTAGCAAGGTGAGATTGCTGCGGACCTGCTGCCCCAGAGTGTTGGGCCAGACAATGCCCGTGATATGGCTTGGGCCATGGGTGTAGGCAATCAACTGGCCATCCAGGTCCAGCAGGCTGGTACGCTGGTTCGCACTGAGCCCCAAGGGCTCGATGCTGAACTGCACACTTAGCTTGCCACGCTGATCGAAGAATGTTTCGCGGATGCGATCCGCCAGCTCGAGCTGCTCGATCACGTCGGCACGAATCAGGGATTGCCCGTGCTGAGCGGATTGCAAGGCCTCAAGGTTGTCCTTCAGGAAAACCTTGAGATACCGATCATTGAACTGCTGCAGGCGCCCTTTCGGCCCGAAGAACGCCTCGAAGTCATCCAAAGAAGCATCGGGTGCCTTCACCACAAAGGGGTAGCGGCCTGCCAGGCGTTGCTGGAAAAAACTGTACACGTCAGCATCCCAGCGTCGCTCAAGTTCGCGCAGTGCTTCAACGTTCAGCACCTGGGCAGTCTGGTCGGCGAGCTTTCTGACCTGGTGGCTGATGGGCTCCGGTAAACCTGTGGCGACACGTTGCAGGGTGCCGATCGGGTCCTGCCCTGTCATCGCAAAGCGCTGATGCACGGCTTGCAACGCAGCCTTGCCGCGGTCCGGGCTGTCTTGTACGGCCTTGGCGTAGTCCAGCACGGCCGCAACAGCGCCAAGGGTTTCATCGTAGTAGCTCGGCTTTTCTCCTGTCGCCTGCAGCATGGCGCCCAAGCCTGCAAACGCCCGCTGGATGGCCAACGCTTGCTGTTGCTCGGGTTTTCCGGCCACTACCCGCAGCGTACTCAGCTCACCCAGTGATTCAACAACTGCTGGAGGCGCAAGCGAGGTGTTATCCCTGACCGTATCCAGCAGCCGTTGCAACGGTGCTGCGGGGCCGGTCAACTGTTCCAGGATCGCGACACCATGGTCCAGATCACGGAAATCAGCCACCGTAAAAGCGTTCAGCGCGCGCCGCCAACTGTCAATGTAATCGGCGCTGTAGAGGTTAGAGAGCCGCTCGGTCAGCGCATCGCGGTCGACGTCCGAATAGTCGAGTTGACTGCGCTCCCCCAATGCCCATTGATCAACCATCGCCATTTCAGCGAACCGCTGGCTGCGCGGCGCGAAGTATTCCCTGAAGCCTTTGGCGGTGAGCATGGCGGCCAGCCGTACATCCTCATTTCCTTGCCTGGCCCCGGAAGACAGCTGGTACACCACATCGAACGCAGGCCCTACCTGGTGGCGCAGGTCCAGCCCGGCGTGCAGCTGCTGGTACGATTGTTGTTTGAGCCCAGCATAGACCCGCTGTGGCAACGGCAATTTGCGCAACGCCTGCTGCACTTCGCTGACCCGCTGGCGGTACTGCGGCAAATCGGTATCGGCATAGGCCAAGGCGTATTTCAGGAGCTGCATGAGGTCACGCTGCAACTGCCCCTGGCCAGGAAAGGCCCGTTGCCACTGACGGGCCATCCAGTCCTCGACCCATTCGGGCCGGCGGCTGTTACGCTCCTCGATCATCCGGTAAACCCTGAGCGCAGCCATTTGTTGCTCGCTGCCAGGGGGTGCTGCGTTCATGGCATCGATCACACCACTGGCCAAGGCCGGCAAGAAACGTTTAGACAACAAGCTGAGGTACGCCTCATCAACCAAGGGACCAATGTTGCGCCCTTGATACAAGCCAAAATCGGCAACCACCGGCCAGGCCGCACGATAGTCGCCAAACACCGCCACCGCATCGCGAATCTGGTCCAGTGGCGCCAGCAGGTTGCGCCCGGTCGGATCAAGACGCATATCGACTTCGTGACCGCTGTACTCCTGGCTTTTGGCGAGCACACTGGCAGCCTTGGCGCCATTGATATCGGCGTAACGCTGCCAACTGGCAATGGCGATACTGAACGCCAGGATGCCTACACCAGAGCCCACCCACAGCAAGTGGCGCTTGCTGCGCGCAACCCGAACATTGTCGCCCGCCAGCCCGGCTTCCTGATAAATAACCCGCCTGAATGCTTGCTGGATGAAATAGACCAACGCCTTCCCTTGTGCCTTACCTTCACGCAGGGGCAGCTTCGTCGTGTAGGGCTGTGCCGCTTCACGGACAAAGGCATTGCGCATGTCGCCTTGCTGTACCACTGACGACCAGTACACACCACGTACCAAGGGTGGCGTGGTGAACCGGTCACTCGCCAAGGTTTCGCGCAGGAATGCCTGCAGTATGGGGCGCAACCCGATCAGCTGTGCATGCAGTGAGAACAGGCGCCCGCACGGTGCCGTCTTGCCCAGTACATCCAACCGGTCGATGACCTGCTCCTGCAATTGGGTGAGAAGCCGCCCGTAGTGCTCGTCATACTCATCCAGCCAGGCGTCGAACGCGTCAACCGCATCCAGCTTGAAGGTGAACCCCAACAGGCTTTCACGCTTGGCGGCCGGAAGCTGGCTGTAGAACTGGTCGAAGCCGTCCAGCAGATCGAACTTGGTCAGTACCACGTACAGCGGCAGGCGCGCCCCCAACTGACTGCTCACTTCGTAAAGGCGGGTGCGCAACCCATGGGCCAGCGCGACGCGCTGCTCGGGCTTGCCATGCAGCAGCGCTGGCAGGTCGACCACCAGCAACACACCATTGAGCGCCCGCTGGCTTCGCTTACGCTGCAGCCAGCCCAACAGGTGCTCCCACAACCGGGCCTGGATGCCGGGCGGCGCGGAGGCTTCGGAGGGGGCGTTGGCCGCCGAGCCCGCCGTTGTTTTTTGACTGATGAAAACACCAGGCGGGTCGATGATCACGGCATCGTCGCTCACCCACCAGCCTACCGGGTAGGCCAGTGCTTCAGACTGTCGGCCCCGTGCCTGGGCCTGGTCGATACGCGTCAGGGAAAAGCGCTGATCGGTGCGGTCGATGAAGCTGCTTTTACCGGACTGTTCGTCGCCCAACACCAGGTACCAGGGCAGCCGGTACAACGCGCGTCGCCCACCGGCATTGTCGAGGTACCGCGCAAGCCCCTGGCTCAAGGCCCGCTCTTGCGCCTGCACGAACGGTAGCGCGACATCCTGTTCGGCGGCCAGTGCCTGCCGGCGCTCCGCTTGCAGGCGGCGAAAGCGCGTGCGCAGCACCCCAAGCCAGCACAGAAGCGGCACCAGCACGAGCACCAGGCTGGCCACGCTGCGATGAGCCACACTTGCCAGCGGCTGCTGCTCACGCCATGTCCATTGCGGGCCAAGCCACCAGATGGCGACCAGCATCAGCAAGGCGCCAAGCCCGAGCAGCAGCGGCAGCGCCAGGCCAATGCGCGTTACCCACGGCCAGCCCCAACGTTTGAGTTGCGTCCATATTTGATTCATCGAGGCTCCTGATCCTTGTTTTGAACTGCCAACACTGGGGATGCCGCGTACTGCTGAAGCCGCTCAAACACCTCGGGCTCCCACGCACTGGCGGTGGTTTGCTGCATGGTTCGGGCAACGTTGGCGCACAGGTCCTGGGCCAGCCAGGACACACCCCGCGCAGCCAGCAGATCAGCTGCAATCACGGTGGTGTGGCAGCGCTCACGGGGAGCACGAAAGCCGGCTTGCAGCCCTTGCAGCCGAAGGAGCAGCGGTTCTACGCCACCGGTTTCCAGCTGGCTGACCAACTCCTCGCGCAGGCCACTGAACTCCTGAGGGGTTGCACCTTGGCCAGACGGCCCTTGCGTGCCCTTGAGCCAGGCCAGGCACTGGTCGTCGACAAATACCAGCCCGTCGCTGAAGCACAGCTGCTGCAGCGACGGCATACGCTGTACAAAACGGGCGGTGGCACAACGGATGGCTTCGGCCACCTCGCACATCGCCAGCTGCGTGGCGACGGTCGCAGCCAGAAAGCTGCCACGAATCCAGAAGGGGCAAGCCGTCAGGCTCTTTTCAATGCGCTGCAGCAAGGCGGGGTCAACCACCTTACTGGCTATGGCCTCTTCATAGACCCGCGTGATATCCAGCGGAACCGCCATCAATTCCGTACGGTTGCCCTGCCTGACTTGCGGAGCAACCTGAATGTGCGCCCACAAACCGAAACGCCGTAACTGGTAGCCGGTAGCGTCGTAAGGGTCCTGCTGGTTGATGAGCTCGGCCATGGACAGGACGGCCCGGCGTGTCTCACGCTCATTGCCCATCGACATGCGTGACACGGGTGTGGCGATGACATCGGCCAACGGTGCAGGCTTCTCGGTTGCAGCCGTTGCTTTGGGCACAGCAGCCTCGCTGACGCCGTTGGCAAGTTCCGAGTATTTGCCTAGCAGGCGCTCAAGTTCGCCGAGTGCTGCCGTGTCCAGCTGCACCGTTTCCTGTTGTTGCAGGCGTTTCAAGGCAGCCTGCGCTGCCGCTGCGTGGGTCGGGGTGTAGGTAAAACGATCAAGACGAGGGAGCGCCTCGGCCAAGCGATCGATCACCAGGGCAACCAGCTTGCGCTTACTCAGGAAGCCTTTCGGTCCCGGCTTGGGATGAGCGGCCTCCCAATAGCACTCGAGCATGCCGGCCAGCAACGCCAAGGTGCATCCCCACTGCTCCCAGCAGCCGCTACGCAACCATGCGGCACTCAGGTGCGCAACGATTCGCAAGTGCTTGCATTGCCGGCTCAGGTACTGACGGGACGCGTCTTCGATGTAGACCCAGTCGATAGAGGCTTCCTGCAGCCCACCCAGCTTGACCATCTCCTGATCAATGGCCTGATAGGTTTCGTCCTCGACATCGAACAGGCCAGCCGGAACTGCCGGATCAATCGGCGCGAGCAACCGAGTGACCTCTTCCGCGGATATCTGCGCTACCACCGACATGTGCTTCGCGCCCGGCTGATCAAGGGGTCCAGGCCTTGCGCATCGAAGGTCAGCCCGTCGACCTCGCCGTGATCACTCACAACCTCGATACGCTGGGCACCGATCAGCTTCCTGATCTGCTCGATGGCGGGCAGGCCCCGCCCGGCATCGAGCACTTGGCCGTTTTCCATCACCTGCCAGGGGGTCTCACGGGTAGACCAGCCCTCCCCGCTCAGGCGTACCTTGACCCAGCTTGCTTCGATCGGACGCCTGGCAATCAGCTGTAGCCGGGAGATGGCCTGGATGCAACTGATTGCCATGTAGGCACGTTCATCACCCGATGCGGTCGCGGGCGCCGAAATCACAAGCGCTGGTGCGCCTGCTCCGTCCCGGGTCTGGCTCCCGATGCGAAACGTCAGGTCATCCGGTGCCCGTTCAGCTTCATTTGCCATCACGCGCAACACAGTGGGGGCCTGCTGCTCCGGTGCAGACCACTGCCGTTCTGGCGTGTACGCCGGGGTGCCGGCAGCCTGATCGAAACAGGCCAGTCGCTCGACGTTGGACACAATCCGGGGACAGTCCCGCGTGGAGCCTGCCAGCACCGGCTGCAGACAAAACAGCAACGAGAGACCGGCGCCATATGCACAGCGGTTAATCATCCTGAATTTACTCTCTGAATAGTACAAATGGCCTATATGAAGCAAAGAACTTTCCTACAACTAAATAGCAGTACCCGCGCCCCCCGCACGACCGACCAAAACAAATTCAGCAGAAGCCTATTACACAGTACCGAACGCACACAAACAAATATTTCCTTACAACTTCACGCTCGACCAAAGAGCACTTCCCCCTGCATGGTTTTTATAGAAAACAGACAGAACACCTAATCAATCAAACACATGTAAGAATCTTCCTACAAGGCCGAGACAATACTAAACACAACTTATGTCTGAACATCCTACAACCCAACAGGGAGTTGCGTACTGATGCCTAAAAAGACGGGATCCGTCGCGCCAAAAGAGCGCGTCAATATCAAGTATGTGCCCGCTACCAGCGATGAGCAGGCTGAGGTGGAGCTGCCGCACAAGATGCTGGTGCTGGGCGATTTCGGCCTGGATGACGGCCGTGCGCTTGAGGACCGCCAGGTCATGCGCATCGATAAACACACATTCAACAGCGTGTTGAACGACGCCAACGTAAGCCTGAACGTGACGGTACCGTCCAGGCTCAGCACCGCCCCGGATACCGAGCTGGCCGTCCAGCTGCAGTTCAGGTCCATCAACGATTTCGGACCAGACCGGATAGCGCGCCAGGTGCCCGAGCTGAACAGGCTGCTGGAGCTGCGCGAAGCGCTGGTCGCCCTGAAGGGCCCGCTGGGCAACGTCCCGGCCTTCCGCAAGCAATTACAGCACCTGCTTAACAACGAGCAGGCGCGTAAACAGCTCGCCCAAGAACTGGACCTGGTGCTCGAGGCGCCAGAAAAAGATTGAGACAACGGAGCGTCCCCATGCCCAAGCCAAGCAGCACCGCCATCACCCCAGACGCAACGGCCGACACGTTGAGCAATGCCACCTTGCTCGACCAGATCATGGCAGAAACCAAACTGGTACCTGCCCAGGAGGGCTACCAGGTTGCCAGGCAGGGCGTATCTGCCTTCATCGCCGAAATCCTCAAGAGCAATGACCCGGACCAAATGATCAACAAGCATCGGGCCGACCAGATGATTGCCGAAATCGACCGGGTTCTCGGCAAACAAATGGATGCCATTCTGCATCAGCCTGAGTTCCAGCAGCTTGAATCATCCTGGCGCAGCCTGAAACTTCTGGTCGACCGCACGGACTTCAGGGAGAACATCAAGCTTGAAGTCTTGCATGTCACTAAAGAGGACCTGCTCGACGACTTCGAGAATGCTGCGGACATTACCTGCAGTGGTATCTACAAACATGTTTACACCGCAGGTTATGGCCAATTCGGGGGAGAGCCGATTGCGGCCATGGTAGGCAACTACAACTTCGCCCCCTCTTCCCCTGACATCAAGTTGCTAAGTTACATGGCCTCCGTTGGCGCCATGTCCCATGCCCCTTTTCTTGCCGCACCTGCCCCCGAGTTCTTCAATTTGAACAGCTTCGAGGAGCTGCCGAACCTCAAGGAAATAAAAGACCTCTTCGCCGGCCCACGGCATGCCAAGTGGCGCGCTTTTCGTGAAAGCGAAGACGCCCGCCACGTCGCCCTGACCGGGCCGCGCTTCATGCTTCGCTCCGCTTACCACCCGCAGGAACAACCGATCGAGAGCTTCAACTACGACGAAGACATCGCCGGGCAGCACGACAACTACCTGTGGGGCAATTCTGCTTTCCTGTTGGCCAGTTGCATCAACGACAGCTTCGCCCGCTACCGCTGGTGCCCGAACATCATCGGCCCCCAATCGGGCGGTGCCGTCGAAGACTTGCCGGTCCATCTGTACGAATCACTGGGCCAGTTGCAGGCCAAGATTCCTACCGAGGTGCTGATATCCGACCGCAAGGAGTTCGAACTGGCCGAAGAGGGCTTCATCGCCCTGACCATGCGCAAAGACAGCGACAACGCCGCGTTCTTCTCCGCCAACTCGGTACAAAAGCCCAAGCACTTCCCGAAAACCCCTGAGGGGCTTCAGGCACAGACCAACTACAAACTGGGTACCCAGTTGCCCTACCTGTTCATCGTCAACCGGCTCGCCCACTACATCAAGGTGCTGCAGCGCGAGCAGATCGGCAGTTGGAAAGAGCGCCGTGACCTTGAGTCCGAGCTGAACAAGTGGATCAAGCAGTACGTCGCCGACCAGGAGAACCCGTCTGCCGACGTTCGCAGCCGTCGGCCGCTGCGTGCCGCGCGTATTGAGGTATCGGATGTTGCGGGTGACCCGGGCTGGTACCAGGTTTCGCTCGCCGTACGTCCGCACTTCAAGTACATGGGCGCGAACTTCGAGATTTCCCTGGTCGGGCGGCTCGATACGCAATGAGTGGTCTTTTTGATCGCCTGATGGTGGACCAGTGCACCCGCCGGGAGGCCTCCCGACGCGAGAGCGCTTCCCACAAGTTCGCCGCCATCAAGCGCCACCTCGAAACGCTGCTGAATGCCCGCCAGGGGTGCTCCCAGAGCAGCCCTGAATTGGGCCTGCGCGACTTCAACGGGCATGACGTGAGCAACGGCGACTTGCTTGTGCAGGTGAGCGCGGATATCCGCCGCACCCTCCAGCGCTTCGAGCCGCGCATACAGGTACGCACGCTCAACGCAGTGCCCGATACCCATGCCCCGCTGGAGCTGCATTTCAGGCTGGATTGCCTGGTACAGGTCAACAACCACGCAGAGCAGCTGCAACTCGAGCTGCTGGTCGATGGCCACAACCGCTACACGCGAGTGAGGTGACCGATGTCACTGAGAGACAGTTTCAGCGAAGAACTGCGTTACCTGCACGAACTGGGGAACGACTTTGCCAAGGACAACCCACAACTCGCGCGATTGCTTGGCAAAGGCGCCAGCGACCCCGATGTCGAACGCCTGATGGAAGCCTTTGCGTTCCTGACCGCCAAACTACGGCTGAAGCTGGAAGACGACTTGCCAGAGCTGACCCAGCCCATGCTGCAGTTGCTCTGGCCGAACTACCTGCGGCCGCTGCCCAGCGCGACGATCATCAAGTTCAGCCCGGTGAGGCAATCCCTCAGCCAGTCACAGCGCATTCCCAAGGGGTCGCGGTTGTTCTCGAAACCGGTAGACGGCGTGGCCTGCGAGTTCCGCACCTGCACAGCGGTCAACATTCATCCGTTCGAGATCGACACAGTGGCCGCCACCCAGACATCCGACCGTTCTGTGGTCTGCATCGGCCTTCAAACACTGGTCGAGCGGCCGTTGAACAGCCTGGGCTGTACCAGCCTCGACTTTTACCTCAGCGGCGATACCGGTACCGCCCGCACGCTTTACCTGTGGATTTCTCAATACCTCAAGCATGTCAGCGTGACCATCAATGGCGAGGTTCGTCGGCTGCCGGCAAACAGCATCGCATTCCCAGGATTCAGCCCCAACGACGCCTTGCTGCCTTACCCACAGAACGTCTTTGATGGCTACCGGATCCTGCAGGAATACTTCGCGTTCCCCCAACGCTTCCACTTTTTCAGCGTTACCGGGCTGGAAAAGATCTGGCCAGCTCATGACAGCCAGCAGGTAAGCCTCGAATTTCACTTCACGCGCCAGCTACCCGACTCGTTGCGTGTCGGCAAAGCAGATTTCAACCTGTTCTGCGCACCTGCGGTCAACCTGTTCCAGCACAGCGCCGAGCCCATCGACCTGTCCGGCAAGGACGCCATGGTTCCACTGAAGCCCAAGGGCACAGCGCCGCACGGCTACGAAATCTTCAGTGTCGACCAGGTTATCAGCACCCGAACGACGACTGACGGTAACACCGGTGAGCACCTTCGGACCTTCCGTCCCTTCGAGTCCTTCGCCCATGAAATCGAGCACGTCCAGGGGCGCACGGCGCTGTATTACCGCTGCCAGCTGGAAGAGTGCCTGCACGGCAATGGCGTCATGCATCGAATCGCCTTCGTCCGCGCCGACGCCAACAACTACATAGGCGAGCTGGAAACCGCGTCCATCGACCTCACCTGCACCAATCGGGACCTACCGCTGGCGCTAGGCATCGATGATATCAACGTCCTGAGCGAACTTACGCCGCCGCTGGCCACCTACACCAATCTCTGTATCCCCACCCGCCCCTGTCGCCCGGTGCTGGACGGCCAGTTGCAGTGGGCATTGATCTCCAACATGTCGCTCAACTACCTGTCCATGCTCTCGGTAGAGCCGCTGAAAGCGGTGATCCGCGCCTACGACTTCATGGCCCTGCACGACATCCAGCAGGCCCGCACCACCCGTAAACGCCTGGAAGGTATGCGCGACATTCATACGCAGCCCATGGATTGGCTGATCAAGGGGCAACCCATTCGCGGCCTGCACACCCGGCTGAAACTGGACCAGACCGCCTTCCTCTGCGAAGGCGACTTGTACCTGTTCAGCTGTGTGCTCGCGCACTTCTTCGCCCTGTACGCCAGCATCAATTCCTTCCACCAGCTGGAAGTGATCAACACCACCAATAACGAGCACTACACATGGCCAATACAGACCGGCAAGCAACCGCTGATCTAGCCGACAAGCTGCTCTGCAAAGCGCACCAGTACAACTTTTTCCAGTTGCTGGAGCGGTTGCACGGGCTGCATGGCGATGACCTGGAACCGCGTTGGCCGGACAAGGCCACCCGGCTGCGCGTGCGCCTGGCCTGCGACCCACGGCTGACCTTCCCTGTATCGGACGTGTACAAAGCCCAGCGAATGCCCGCTGAGGAAGAGCGCTACCGCATCGTTGCCACATTCCTGGGGTTGCACGGTACCGATTCGCCATTGCCCACCTATTACCTGGAACAGGTGGCGTATGAACATGCGCATGACATCGGTGTACGGCCGGCCTTCTTCGACTTTTTCAACCATTACCTGCTCAGCCTGTTGCACCGTATCTGGCGCAAGTACCGCTATTACATCCGCTTCCAGCCAGGTGCCAGTGACGGGTTCTCGCAGTACATGTTTGCCCTGCTGGGGCTTAACGACAAGCAGTTGCGAGGGGACACGGCGCTGCCCTGGAGCCGCCTGCTCAGTTTTGCCGGCGTGATCGCCAGCCGCAGCCGTGCACCGGGGACCGTCGCCGGCATCATCGCCCACTGCTTCGACCTCAAGCAGGTGCACATCCGCGAGTTCGAGACGCGATCAGTCGTCACGCCGTCCAGGCAGCTTGCAAGCCTGGGGCGGACCAACGGCCAGCTGGGCAGCACGTTCATGATCGGCAGCCGCACGCGCACCCGCAGCAGCAAGTTCACCATCGTGATCAGCGAACTCGACCAGACGCAGCTGCGGGGCTTGCTGCCCAGCGGCATAAACTTCGGCCGTTTGCGTGCACTGATCGACTTTCTGCTGCGTGACGGGCTGGCCTATGACCTGGAGCTGCGCCTCAAGCAGAGCGCGTTGTCACCCTTCTGCTTGCACCGCAGCCAGGGCGCATACCTGGGCTGGACCAGCTTCGTCGACGACCGGTATGGCCAGATCAGCCCGGTTGTACGCATCCGGGGGCGCTCATGAGCACAGTCACCTTGAGCATCACCAACCTCGACCAACTGCAGCACGGCATTACTGCTCGGCACCTGTTCGATTGCAAGGGCGGCACCATCGGTAGCGGGCGAGCAAACTGGCAGATCAATGACCGTGATCAGACCGTTGCGCCCATCCACTGCGAAATCCGCTGGATCGAAGGCAGCTTCTGTGTGATCGACCACTGCCACCGCACCTACGTCAATGGCAGTGCCAACAGCCTGGGGCCGCTTCCACCCAGGCGCCTGGTTGAGGGTGACCAGCTTCTCATTGGTGCCTATCGCCTACAGGTTCAGTACTCCCGGGATCAGGCCTGCACACGCTCGCTGGAGGACCTGTTCAACCCGGACCCGAAGGTGCTCGACCGACTGATAGCCGAAGCGCCCGCACCCGCTTGGCCGGCACAGCCTTCTGCCCCCCAACCAGCCGTCGAGATCTGCTCGGTCTTCAAAGCAGCCATGGGGAGCGACCCTCTGGCAGCGCTGGACGCAGCAGACGGTGAAGGGGCACTCCGAGAAAGCCCGCTGCAGCGCCTGATTGCCGGAGCATACCCATGAAGCCTCATCCACTTCTGCTCGCCCCCCTGCTGCTTGCGCTGGTCGGGCCCGCCGGCTGCACATCTTTGAGCAGAATGAGCCAGGTAGCCATGGACCACTCGTTGCCCATCGGGCCGCCCAAGGATCACCCGACCGAGGTCGCATTCAGCATCAATGCCAGCCCTACCCTCAACGGCAATCCGGACAGCCTTGACGTCGCAGCCGATCAGGATCGCGCCCTGGAGCCAAGCCCCTACGCTGTGACCCTGAGTGCTGGCGACCCCTATGCGTTGACCGAAAAAATCGGGATTCTGCTCGAATACCTGCAAGCGCAATTCCCGGCCATGTCCCCCGTCGAGCTGGACGAAGGAGACGAAAGCGACCCGGCTCGCTCGCCCTTGGAAGAAAGCGGCCCCGGCAGCTACGACGACCCTCAGGTGGCGTTGACCTTGCCGCACACCACAAGCGTTGCCTCAGCGCTGGTCGCCACGCCCATTGCCATCACGATCCTGCAACTGCGCGACGACTCACTGCTGCGCAACACCGTGTACCAGCTACTGGAGCAGGACCCGGCCAAGGCGCTGCGCAGTACCTATATCCGTAGTGACGACTACCTGCTGCGCCCTGGCCAGTTCAAGTACATCCCCTTCGAACCCATCCACGCCGAAACCCGCTTCGTCGCGGTGATTGCCGACTACCGAGGCCATGAAAACGCCAGCTGGCGGCAAGTACTGCGCATTCCACCGCGTGGCCGCCAGATCATGCTGTCGGTGTTGGTCAACGACACGCACATCGTGCTCAAGGAAGAAGACTGATGGCGCCTCACCACCCTTTGCCCTTCCTGCTTACTCACGCTGACACGGAGCGCCCATGAGTTCACGCAATCCCGTTCTCTGGCCCGAAGGCCTCTTCGTCAAACCGCAGCATTTCCAACAGGCGGCCAGAGCCAGCGAAGCAGCCCTGCACCAGCGCCTCGCCAGCCTCAATGCAGCCTTCTACGGCTTCAGCGAACTTCAGTTGAACGACGAATACCTGAGCCTGGGCAAAGTCGCCATCACCCGGGCGCGAGGCGTCATGCCGGACGGCACGGTGTTCGACATTCCCGCCGACCTGCCGCCACCGCCGCCGCTGGAAATCGGTGACGACGCGTGCAAAGACAGTGAGGTGTATATGTGCCTGCCGCTGCGCACCGATGGCGGCCGCGAAGTGAGCTGGCCCGACAATGCAGCCAATTTCCGCTATACCGCCCAGGCACAGGAAATCAAGGATACCCACACCGCTGACGGTGACCTGGTGCAGATCGACCTTGCGGTGCCCAATCTGCAGCTCAAACGCAAGACCGAAGACAGCAGCGCCTACACCCGCCTGGCCCTGGCACGTATTCTGGAACGGCGCCCCGACGGCAGCCTGCAACTGGACGAAGCGTTCTACCCCACCAGCGTTTCGGTGCGGGCGGTGCCAGCGCTGCAGCGGTTTCTTGAAGAAATCACCCATACCTTGCGCGAGCGGGCGCGCGGCCTTGCCACGCGGATTGGTGCATCGGGCCAGTCCGGGATCGCCGACATTCGCGACTTCAACCTGCTGCAGGCCATGAACCGTTGGTGGCCATGCTTCCAGCATCTGGCCAGGCAAGCGCAAACGCACCCCGAGCAGCTGTACCTGTGCATGAGCCAGGCCTGTGGCGAATTCGTCACCTTCACCGACCAGAACCGGCTGCCGCAGGAGTACCCCGCCTATCACCACACCGCACTGCGCACGTCTTTCAAACCGCTGGAAGATACCTTGCGCCGGTCTCTGAGCACCGTCTTGCGGCCGCGCGCTGTTTCACTGCCGCTGGAGAGCGAACAATTCGGCGTGATGACGACCACGCTGGAAGACCGCCGGCTGATCGACGAAGCCGACTTCATCCTCGCCGTGCGCGCCAGCATGCCACCACAGGCGTTGCGCCAGATGTTCATCCAGAAAGCCAAGATCACCTCACTTGAGTCACTGAATGACCTGGTGCCGCTGCAATTGCCGGGCATCCCTTTGTTGCCATTACCCGTGGCGCCCCGCGACCTGCCCTTCCATGCGGGCTTCAGCTACTTCGAGCTGGACCGACGTGACCCGGCCTGGGCGTGCATGAGCAAGGCGAATGGCTTCGGCATCCACATTGCGGGCGACTTCCCAGGGCTTGAACTGCAGTTCTGGGCGATCAGGAGTGAGTGACATGGGAAAAGACAACAACACGCCCACCGACGAAAACAACGCTGCAGTCAACGCGCTTGATTCAACCCTTGAACAGCCAGTACCCGCCCCCCGGGCTGCGGCAAGCAATGCGCAAGTATCCACGGACAAACCTGAGCCAGAGCCCGTTTCCGAAGGCTACCCCGCTGACCCGGAATTTCAACTGCGGGGCGGCTTCGCCAACCTGATGCTGGATGCCGCATCACCGTTGTTCGGCTTGGTTATACGCCTGCGTACGCTGGACGAGCTGCCGAACATCCAGGACGTGCACCAGCAAGTACGCAGCCAGATCGACAACATTCAGGAAGAAATGCGCCAGCACGGTTACGAGCCGGCTCAGTTGCTGGCGTACTCCTACGGTCTGTGCCTGTTCATAGACGAGGCCGTTATGGAGCGGCCCTGGGGCAAGAGCAGCTGCTGGAGCCAGGAGCCGCTGCTTAGCATCTTCCACGACGAGACCTGGGGTGGGGAAAAAATCTTCACGGTGATTACCCGCCTGATGCAGGAGCCCAAGCGTTATCAGGACGTACTTGAGTTCATGTACTACGCCCTGTGCCTTGGGCTGAAGGGCAAGTACGCGCTCGCGCCGAAAGGCGAAGAAAAACTCAATGCACTGATTCACCAACTGCACGGGATCATCCGCGAACTGCGCGGCCCCACCCCCGAAGAAGTCTGCGACCCCTACACCAATGTGGCCCCACGCAACTTCCGCATGAGCCGGCAATGGCCCTGGTGGAGCCCCTTGGTGATTTCCGCCATCGCCATGGCGGTGGCTTACAGCATTTACAGCTATCGCCTGCACCTGATCACAACCGAGGTGCTGGAGTCGCTGAACGGCATTTTGCAGCAATAGCCAACCGTGACACAGCACCACTGAATGCAACGAATTCGCGAGGTTTTTGCCTCGCTGACAAGCCCATCGCTCCCGATGGCCACGCCACCCGTGGTGCGCGTGCTTTACCCACATGGACGCAGGAGTAACTGCCATGCCAACACCCGCTTACATCAAGATCGAAGCCCAGAAACAAGGCAACATCACCGCGGGCGCCTTCACCTCCGACTCCGTCGGCAACATTTATCAGGAAGGCCATGAGGATGAAATTCTGGTGCAGGAAGTCAAGCACCAAGTCACCGTCCCCACCGACCCGCAAAGCGGTCAACCGGCCGGGCAACGGACCCACAAGCCCTTCATTTTCACCAGCTCGCTGAACAAGGCCACGCCACTGATGTACCTAGCGCTGGCCAGTGGCGAAAAGCTGCCAACGGTTGAAGTCAACTGGTACCGCACCTCGGCAGTGGGCGAGCAGGAGCACTTCTTCACCACCAAGCTGGAAGACGCCATCATCGTCGAGATCAACACCGTGCTACCCCACGCCCAGAATGCGAAGAACGCGAACTACACGCAGCTGGTGGAAGTGGCGATGATGTATCGCAAGATCACCTGGACCCACGTAACAGCGGGTACCGAAGGCTCTGACGACTGGCGCAAACCGATCGCCTGATCTCACTGAAATGCCCTAGGCAGGCGTGCTCTGCCTGGGCTTTTCGAATATTCAGACGGCGGACAAGGATCGTGTATGCCTAGCCAATCTGACGTGCGTTACAGCTTCCAGCCGCTGGTTGGCAAAGCTGAATTCGAAGTGGTGTCGTTCGAACTCCGAGAGGGCATCAGCGCACCCTTTGAACTGGAGCTGAAACTGATCAGCTTCGAGAACGATATCGACTTCGGCCATTTGCTCGACAAACCCGTGCTCTTCACCATCCTGGAGGGCGAACGCCCGGTACGGTACGTGCACGGCCTTGTCAGCCGTTTCAGCCAGGCTGAAAGCGGCTTCTACCGCACCTACTACCACGCGCTGGTCGAGCCCCAACTGGCACGGGCCAACCTGCGCTCGAACTGGCGCATCTTCCAACAGAAGACCGTGCCGCAAATTCTCGAGCTGATGCTCAAGCGCCAGGGCATCGACCAGTACGAACTACGCGCCAGCATGGACCATCAGGTGCGCGAATTCTGCGTACAAGCCGGCGAAACCGATCTCGACTTCATCGCCCGCCTGGCGGCCGAAGAAGGCTTCGTCTACCGCTTCGAGCACAATGAAAAACGCCATAAGCTGATCATCACCGACAGACTGCAGTCACTCGGCCTGATAAGTCACGGTGTCATCAAACACGAGGACGACGCCGAAGGCTTCTCCCGTGAGCGTGAACCGTCAGCCCCGGACACCGTGCTGTACCATTCCAACCACGGCGGCGACCAGCCTCAACCGTGCCTACGGCGCTTGCGCTACAGCGAACAAGTGCGTACTGCACGGCAGGTTCAACGCGACTACACCTTCACCCACCCGGCCTATCGTCAGGAACACAGGGCCTCAGGCCCCTATCTTGAGCACCAGTCCACGGACTATGAGTGCTTCGACTACCCCGGCCGTTACAAACGCGATGCCGTTGGCAAGCCGTTCACCGAAAGCCGCATCACAGCGCTGCGCCATGACGTGCGTATTGCCGAGGTCCAGGGCGATGACGTGCGCCTGCAACCGGGGCTCAGTTTCACCCTGACCGGCCACCCACGCGAAGACCTGAATGTGCATTGGCGGGTCAGCACGGTCCGCCACGAAGGCAGTCAGTTCACCAGCCTGCAGGAAGAAGCTGCCGGGGCCGACCAGGGCACACGTTACGAGCAAAAAGCGGTACTGGTGCCAGGCAGAACCGAGTGGCGCCCAGCTCCGTTGCCCAAACCACGCGTTGACGGCCCGCACATGGCCACTGTGGTCGGGCCGCCCGGTGAAGAGATCTACTGCGACGAATGGGGCCGGGTCAAGGTCAGCTTCCCCTGGGACAGAGAAAGCCAGGACAACGCGTTCAGCTCCTGCTGGGTACGCGTATCCCAAGGCTGGGCCGGTGGCAGCTGGGGCTCGATGGCCATCCCACGGATTGGCCAGGACGTGATCATCCACTACGTCAACGGCGACCCCGATCAGCCGATGATCACCGGCCGTACTTACTGCGGTAACCAACTGCCACCCTACGACCTTCCCCGCCACAAGACCCGCATGACCATCAAAAGCCAGACCCACAAGGGCGATGGCTTCAACGAGCTGCGCTTCGAGGACGAACTGGGCCAGGAGGAAGTGTTCATTCATGCCCAGAGGGACCAGAACAATGTGGTCAAGCACGATGAGACTACGCAGGTCGGCAATGACCGCAAAGAGCAGGTCGATAACGACGAATCGATCCTGATCGGCCACGACCGTACGGAAACGGTTGGCAATGACGAGCGCATCACCATTGGGCAGGATGCCGCGCTCGACATCGGTAGAAACCACACGATCAGGATCGCCAAGGACCGTGTCGAAAACATCGGCAATCACCGTCACGACCAGATCGCCGCCAATCACCACACCCGTATCGGTGGCAACTTCGAGCAACGGGTCGAAGGGCATGCCGAGCTGGAAGCCCGTGGGGATATCCGCAGACGTACACGCCGTTATGAACTTCGAGCATCGGAAGCCGTGGTCATCCAAGGCCCTGGGGGCTCCATTCGAATCGACGAAACAGGCATCACCCTGGACAGCCCGACGATTCGCATCACCGGCCAGATGCTCAAGTCGGCAAATGGGACGGCAAGCCCCTTTTCCATCAGCAGTGCACCGAACACTGGCAAGCCGCTGGAGCGCCTGTGTGGGCGCCGCCCTGATGGCTCCTGCCCCCTGCCCGATTGCCGCTGTATCCGAGGGCAAGTCCAATGACCACCTTGTCATCACCTCCTCCGCGTAGCGAAGACTTCGCTCACAACTGCCGCTTTCTGCTGCTCATGACCAGTGCAATCGAGAACTGGGCCTATCGGCCCATCCCGCAGGAAGGTGAACTGGTTCCTGCTTATGCCCCATCGGTACTCGACCTTATAAACGCTGTCAGCCGGAATACTCAAAAGGCATGGTTATGGAAGAGCAGCGCCCTGGATGACCGTCATGAGTTTGGGCCTTTGCTGGTGGACGTTGCAGACGCTCACGAGCTGCTTGCCCATGCAATCACGACCTGGATGCCTATCGGTGGCGCCATCGCGCTGGATGCCGAGGTTGGCCTGGCAGCGCTGGCAGACCACTTCACCAGCCTGGTGCAGGTCGTGCTCCCTGATCAGAGCGTTGCCACTCACCATGTCACACCGGACCATCTTGCAGCCTGGCTGAATGCGCTGGACGACGACCATCGCAAGGCCTGGCTTGGCCCGGTGTCTCGGTTGGCATGGCGAGTCAACTGGGGGCCGGCTCATGAGTGGAAAACACACGAAAACAAGCCGATTGCTGCCCGCTCAAAATCAGAACTGCCTTTGACCCTCCAGCAGCTTGAACTTGATCGGCTGCAAGCAGGCATGCACGAGCACTTTGTCCTCTCATTGGCGCATGAGGTCTTGGCCATGCCGCCCCATGCCAACCATACCTTGGCGGACATACGCCTATGGATAGAAACACTCCTGCCGCAACTGACAGCCCTCAATTTCCGGAGCGAGGAAGTTGCGGGCCAATTCATTCGGCTGATAGCCGGGCACATGTGGCTGATGAGCAATGACAAGGCGGGAAAAATCTACACCAACCTCGAAGAGTCGCCCCAGGCCCGCCTTCGCGAGCTCCAGGCACTGGTCGAAAGCAAGGAGCCTGCCCATGACTAACGCCTCCGTCAGCCGCGCCACCTCCGGCCCTGCCTGCAGCGCACGCGTACCCATCCTGCCAGTGCGCTACGCCATCGTGCCCCGCACCGCCGACGCCCCCGCCTGCCGCTATGCCGATGCAGGCTTCAACCTGGAACAAGGCTTCACTCCACTGCAGCACTCGGCCTATACCCTCCGCGCTTTGCGCCCGGGCTATGTCTACGTGTTCATGAAAGGCCCTCAGGGCGAAAAGCTGGTCATTCATGAGCACGTCGGCGCGGGCCTCTACAAGGAGCTGCGCTACCAAGGGCTGGAGGACTACCACCAGCGTGGCCGCTACCTGTCCGGCCAGAGCACGGGCTGGGTGTGGGCCGACACCTGTCAGGACACCGCCAAGGAAGTGTGGATCGGTTACAGCCCGCACCTGTGGACCAACGCCATCACCGCCCGTATCACCGGTTCGCCAGCCCTGCGCAAACGGCACATGCGCCAGCTGGACATGGCCGAGCTGGTGAGCGGCAACCAGGCGCCGTCCACCCAGCCCCATGTGTTGCCAGTGAGTGCCCTGCAAACCTGGGTCGAAGACTTCAAGCCAACCGAGCGGCGCATGCCGCTGACCTGGAGCAGCGACCCGGTCACCGAAACCTTGCCCATCGGCAACCTCACTGCCATCGCCCGCCACTACCCCTGGACCCAGCCGAAAGTGCCGGTGGTGGTGGCGCTCGCCGATGCCGAAGGCATGGCCCTGGACCTGAGCCTGTCGGTCTCGGCCTACCAGCATCAACTGCGTGACCTGATGCCCGCCGAGCAACTGGAACACACAAAACCCGCCCAGCCTCCCGAGCAGGAGCGCGTGCCGGCATGCTACCGGCTGGATGCCGAGCAGCTCAGCCCGCAGAGCCGCGACTTTCACCATCGCAATTTGGTCGCCATGCTGCTGAACAAGACGCTGGAAAGCCTGTACCCGGCAGATGCCCCCTCACCAGAACTGGCCGCGTTCAGGCTTGGCACGTCACGCCGGGGCCCCGCCCTGTCGCCGGCCGAGGCACACTTCCAGGCCCTCACCCATGAAGATTACTCCCCCAATGGCGCGCGCCTGGCACAGCGCCTCGATGTCGACAAATACCGGCGCTTCCTCGCCGAACGCGACGCGCTGGAACGGCGGATTGCCGCCCTGCGCAACCTGGCCTTGCAAGCCAGCAACGATCATGACGCCTGGCTGGCGACGGCCGAATCCCAACACATCGATAACCCCTACAGCCTCGCTGCGGCACTGGCCTGTTACGACCGCAACGAACGCACCTCCGCCCGCGGTCTGGAAATCTCACTGGCATTGCTGATTCACCCAATGGGCCAGCCGACACCCGGCACCGAAGATCATGACCGACGCTTCAAACGCCTGGAGCAATGGCTGGACCAGCACGACAGCCCGCTTTACACCGCCTTGGCGCCGTTCAACCCGTTCAAGGACAAGGCCGACGCCATCGGCGCCTTGTTCGGCGCCAGCGACAACGTGATCGAAGGGCTGGCCGGTCGCTTCCCGGCCATGGCCGACATCACCGACCTCACCGCCCAGTCGGTCAATACCGTGGTGCTCAAGCGCCTGCGTGGCCAGACCCGCTGGGATGCCAGCCATGGCCTGCGGCGGCAGGTGCAGTTGGCAGCGCGTGAGGCCAATGCCGAGAAAGCGCTGGGGTTGTTGGCGGCGCGCTATCGCATCACCGAGCAGGCCATTACCGAAAACCCCTTTAGCCAGGAGGTGCAGCGGTATTTGAAGAGCGGCATGGCGCAGGTTGAAGAGATGAAAGCGTTGCGCATATCAGGAAGCCGCACGGTGTCCATCGAGCTGACCACCACTGCGCGGGTGAAACCCAACTTCCTTGGGTTGCTCACCTCCGGCGGTGGTGGCGGTTTAAACGCGGGGATGCTGTGGTTCAACATCTTGTCGCTCAAGACGGCCTACAACAGCCTGCAGAAGAGCGATGCACCGGAATACACCCTGGGGTTCGCTTCATCTGTTTTCGGGGTGATCGGTGCAGCGGCGGCAACATTGGTCAGCGTGCGGGCAACGCAAAAGGCCGTCATGCTGAGATTAAGTGCCACAGCGCCGGGCATGGCCTTTGGCAATGGGGTTATCAAGTTTTTGAGTAGCAATTTGTTTGCGCGTTTAGCCGGATACCCGGCAATTGCATTTTCTCTGATCTCAGATTGGTCAAAGGGATTGCGCCAATTCGATAACGGTAACTCTACGGCTGGCAGATACACAATTGCTGGTGGATTAACCATGGCCATTGGCTCTGCTGTCACTCTTGAAGCAGGACTTGCCATTGCGGGAGCTACAACGCTAGTACCTTTTGCCGGATGGGCCGCCGCTGCCCTTGTCCTCGTAGGCGTAGCCATCATCGCAGGAGGCCTCTACCTACACGCCAAGGCACATGAACGCCTTCACAGCCCAATAGAACTGTGGGCAGCACGTAGCATATTCGGCAATCGCATCAATGATGGAGAGTCGCACGCCGACATCAACTTGGACTTTGACAAGAAACTTCCTGCTTCCACCTCACTGCAAACAGAAATTAAGGCTTGGCACAATGAACATTACGGGGCCAAGTTACTATCCGC
The DNA here is from genome assembly GCF_054611535.1 of Pseudomonas sp. VEM90. Classification (NCBI taxonomy): domain Bacteria; kingdom Pseudomonadati; phylum Pseudomonadota; class Gammaproteobacteria; order Pseudomonadales; family Pseudomonadaceae; genus Pseudomonas; species Pseudomonas sp. VEM90. Next base: position 220,635 of record NZ_JBTRAR010000001.1, read on the forward strand.
CGAGCAGGCCCTATCCCTCGGCATAACTAAAGCCGACACCCGATGGCATCAGAATAACCACTGGTCGCCGCCAAATTGGACAGCTATCACACATAACGAAGTAGCCACCCCCCAACCAACCGTAGATTTCACAGTGCTGCTGCCTGCATTCAGGCTAGGCGTAAGTGAATGGTCAGGAAGTTTGAGCTCCGTCCGTGACGACCAAGGAATTGACGTATTCCCAATCACTCCAACCGGACACATCGTAGACGCTGGCTTAATCCTGCATTTCGAGAACACGGTTACCAACCAAAATCATGTCTCACTGCATCTAGCTTACAGCGCTAATCAAGGCCTGGACGAAGACAATGAGATCCTGTCAACTTTTCGCCTGGAGCGCTGATCATGGCAACCATCTGGATATTCAATTCAACGTCATACTCCGGACACACCCCTGCAATTGGAGGGCAGTTGGCAAACGTATCCGAGAATACCTTGTGCCTGAGAAACCCATGGATAACAGATTCCGTGTTTATGGGAAAACTATACTGCGCAATGACGATCACACTGCTGACAGGCACTTACCCTTATCTACCCCCTAACATCTCGAAACTTTACAACGAAGAAATTTTATTGATGCTTTTATTATTAATAACCCCCTTCGTGTTTACTCCATTCCTAGCTTATCGAATTTTCTTTATAAAGGGCTTATCAACCATTTGCCTCAACCGATCAACCCAAAAAATCTACTACCAACGTTTGAGCAAGGTATTTGTGTTTGAATGGGCTAACACAGGAGGTGGCATCTTCAAACGCACCGAGTACGGCGGCTCATCATTCAGCACCAGCTATGCCCTCGCCTTCGCCCCTCGCCGGGAAGACGGCAGCCTGCATCAAAAGGACTGCCTCTGGGTCGACAGCAACGAACCCACCGAACCCGGCGTCAAGCATGTCGCCGAAGTGTGGGAGTACCTCCGCCACTTCATGGACCACGGCCCGGACAAACTCCCTCCGCCCGGTGAGCCCAACTGGTGGCACAAGCCACTCCACGCCATCTGCCTGACCCCGGCAGAAGCCTGGCGCCACTACGCCCCCTGGCGAACCGGTGAGCCCGGTGAAATGCAGGGCAAAAAGAACTGGCAATTGCCGTTCTGGGCTGTGCTGTTCCCCTACAACCTCTCCGTCGCCCTCTGCTGGTATGGCATCTGCCGCCTGTTCAACGTCCGAGCAGCGCCACCGCCTCCCGAAGCATTTGAGGAGGCACCAGCGCATTCAACCCAAAGGAAGCGTACATGAGCGACGCCTCCGTCAGCCGCGCCACCTCCGGCCCAGCTTGCAGTGCTCGTATACCCATCCTGCCAGTGCGCTACGCCATCGTGCCACGCACCGGCGACACGCCCGCCTGCCGCTATGCCGATGCAGGCTTCAACCTGGAACAAGGCTTCACTCCACTGCAGCACTCGGCCTACACCCTCCGCGCTTTGCGACCGGGCTATGTCTACGTGTTCATGGAAGGCCCTTTGGGCGAGAGGGTGCTTGGTGCAGCGGCGGCAACGTTGGTCAGCGTACGGGCAACGCAAAAGGCCGTCATGCTGATATTAAGTGCCACAGCGCCGGGCATGGCCTTTGCCAATGGGGTTATCAAGTTTTTGAGTAGCAATCTGTTTGCGCGGTTAGCCGGTTACCCGGCAATAGCATTTAGCTTGCTTTCTGATATCTCCAAAACAAGGCGCCAGAGAGCGAACGGCAATCAAGCGGCTGCCGACTACACGTTGACTGGTGGTTTCACCATGGCTGTCAGTTCCGCTGTCGTCCTTGAAGCAGGACTTGCAATTGCGGGCGTGACATCGATTGTGCCCTTTGCCGGATGGGCCGCAGCAGCCCTTGTCCTCGTAGGAGTAGCCATCATTGCAGGAGGCCTCTACCTACACGCCAAGGCACATGAGCGTCTCCACAGGCCAATTGAACTTTGGGCAGCACGTAGTATTTTCGGGAATCGCAAAAATGATGGAGAAGTGCACCCTGGCATTACCTTGGACTATGAGAAAAAACTACCCTACTTCACCTCACTGCAAACAGAAATTAAGGCTTGGCACAATGAACATTATGGACCCAAGCTACTATCCACCGAGCAGGCCCTATCCCTCGGCATAACTAAAGCCGACACCCGATGGCATCAGAATAACCACTGGTCGCCGCCAGACTGGACAGCTATCACACATAACGAAGTAGTCACATCCCAACCAACCGTAGAATTCACAGTGCTGTTGCCTGCGTTCAGGTTAGGCGTAAGTGAATGGTCAGGAGGTTTGAGCTCCGTCCGTGACGACCACGGAATTGACGTTTTTCCAATCAGCCCGACCGGCCACCTCGTAGGTGCTGGCTTAGTTCTACATTTCGAAAACACCCTAGCCAACCAAAATCATGTCTCACTTCATCTAACCTACAACGCCAATCAAGGCCTGGACGAAGATAATGAGACCCTGTCAGTTTTTCGTCTGGAGCGTTGATCATGGCAACCATCTGGCTATTCAACTCAATGTCAGACTCTGGACACAAGCCCACTATCACAGGACAACTATTAAGCTTATCTGACACTATTTTATGCTTAAGGAATCCATGGGTCACAGACTCTGTCTTCATGGGAAAGCTGTATTGCGCGATTACTATTCTTTCAATTGCCGGCTTTTACCCACACTTACTCTCTAGAGACATATGGCGCATGTACGAATCCGCTCCATTATTAGCCACCGGATTCTTGCTTATGCCTTTCACTTTCCTACCTTTCCTCATTTATCGAATATATTTCATAAAACGCTTATCAAGCTTCTGCTTCAATCGTTCAACCCAAAAAATCTACTACCAACGTTTGAGCAAAGTACTCGTATTCGAATGGGCCAACACCGGAGGTGGCATCTTCAAGCGCACCGAATACGGCGGCTCCTCCTTCACCACCAGCTATGCCCTCGCCTTCGCCCCCCGCCGGGAAGACGGCAGCCTGCATCAAAAGGACTGCCTCTGGGTCGACAGCAACGAATCCACCGAGCCCGGCGTCAAGCATGTGGCCGAAGTGTGGGAATACCTGCGCCACTTCATGGACCACGGCCCAGACAAACTCCCCCCGCCCGGTGAACCCAACTGGTGGCACAAGCCACTGCACGCCATCTGCCTGACCCCGGCAGAAGCCTGGCGCCACTATGCTCCCTGGCGAACCGGCGAGCCCGGTGAAATGCAGGGCAAAAAGAACTGGCAATTGCCGTTCTGGGCTGTGCTGTTTCCCTACAACCTCTCCGTTGCCCTCTGCTGGTATGGCATCTGCCGCCTGTTCAATGTCCAAGCAGCGCCACCGCCACCCGCTGCCTTTGAGGAAGCCCCCGTTCAACCCGGCAAAAGGAAGCGCAAATGAAACCCATCGTACTGGTAGGCCATCGTCATAGCTGCCCGCTGCATGGCGAAGGCACTGTGGAAACCGGCGCAAGTGCAACATTAGTAGATGGCAAGGCCGTCGCACGCGTGGGCGATCGCATCAATTGTGGTGCCATTATCGAAACCGGCGCTGCCTGCACGATTATCGAGGGCCAACCCGCAGCAAGGCTGGGTGACACTACCAGCCATGGAGGGACTTTGATCGAGGGGGACCCGGGTTGGCTCATTGATTGAAGCAACTACCGACCTCTGAGCCAAAGGCGATTAAACGTCAGAGTTCATACGAAACCACTCCTTTGATGACGAAGCCTGTGAGTCAACAGTTATGGGGCGTCCCGTCAAATAGCGGGCAAGCGCTCACAGGCACGAGACACCAGTGACATCATTAATGCCAAAAGTGTGGGAATATTCTTACACAGAGCACCTGGCACCAAACAATTCCACGCTTTAAAAAGCATCGTTAACCACCAAGAAAAATCCATCAAATTATTTCACCGCTTGCATTCACGCCCAACAACCACTAACACTAAGCCCATCACCCGATGGAGATAAGACATGTCCCGACTCGCAGAGTTTCGCGCCCTCGAGCGACTACTAGCGGCAAAAAAAAACGAGCTTTCCTTCATTAAAATCGACCCTCGCCTCATCCGCGAATTCGAGTTTGAAAGCAAGCTGCACAACCTGCTGGCCGAATATCAATTCAATCTGTCGAATGTACTGGCGATCATCGAGAGCGAACACATGAGCAATGATGAGGATGTCTATCAACAATGCCGCCCTGTCGCACAGCCCCCACGTTACAGGGCTCGGCAAAGCAAATACTATATAAACCCTTATACAGGGGAGAAAGTGGAAGCAAAAAGCACCTTGCATAAAACCGTGCGGTCCTGGATTCAGCAGTACGGCCGCGCCGAAGTCGAGAGCTGGGCAACTGCATGGTCTCTGTATTCACACAAACCTGGCTTGTAGGCATCCCATACCCTGTGCGGCACAACTATCACAGCCTGCCCTCACCCTCCTGACCTGCGCCCATCAGGCAACCAGGGCCCAAGCCTTCTAACCTTCAGTGACGTGAATACCTGCCGCGCCCACAGGCCAACGCAACCGTTCGATAACCGAACAGTAGCCCGTCTCTCGAATTGACGCTGCTGTCTTCACTGCTCACCATGCACCGGCCTTGCGTGCCCCCTGCCTGGAAAACGATCACGCACCCGTAGCACCGCAGCTGAATACAATTTCAAGAAACGAGCAGTCTATGAACCACTCCAAGATCCCCCCCGCCGCGCCCCGGATGTCCCAGGGCTCGATCGGCGACAAGCTCCGCGGCGCCTTTGGCGTCGGCAAGACCCGTTGGGGCATGCTGGCCCTGGTGTTCTTCGCCACCACCCTGAACTACATCGACCGAGCCGCCCTTGGCATCATGCAGCCCGTACTGGCCAAGGAAATGAGCTGGACGGCGATGGACTACGCCAACATCAATTTCTGGTTCCAGGTCGGCTACGCCATCGGCTTTCTGCTGCAAGGCCGGCTGATCGACAAGGTTGGGGTCAAACGGGCCTTCTTCTTCGCTGTACTGCTGTGGAGCCTGGCCACGGGTGCCCACGGCCTGGCCACCTCGGCGGCAGGTTTCATGGTCTGCCGCTTCATCCTCGGCCTGACCGAGGCCGCCAACTACCCGGCCTGCGTCAAGACCGTGCGCCTGTGGTTCCCGGCGGGTGAGCGGGCCATTGCAACGGGGCTGTTCAACGCCGGCACCAATGTTGGCGCCATGGTCACCCCCGCGCTGTTGCCGCTGATCCTGGCTGTGTGGGGCTGGCAGGCTGCGTTCATCGCCATGGGCAGCCTGGGCCTGGTGTGGGTCGTGCTGTGGGTATTGAAGTACTACAACCCTGAAGACCACCCCCGCGTGCGTCAGAGCGAGGTGCAGTACATCCAGCAGGATGATGAGCCCGAGCCGACCCGCGTGCCGTTCAGCCGTATCCTGCGCCTGCGTGGCACCTGGGCTTTTGCAGTGGCCTATGCGATGACCGCACCGGTGTTCTGGTTCTACCTGTACTGGCTGCCGCCGTTCCTGAACCAGCAATACAGCCTGGGCATCAACGTGACCCAGATGGGGATCCCGTTGATCATCATCTGGCTGACGGCAGACTTCGGCAGCATCGGGGGAGGCATCCTGTCGTCGTGGCTGATTGGCCGTGGCGTGCGTGCTACGACAGCGCGCTTGGTGTCCATGCTGATCTTCGCCTGCACCATGCTCAGCGTCATCTTTGCCGCCAACGCCAGTGGGCTGTGGGTCGCGGTGGCGGCCATCTCGATCGCGGTGGGCGCGCACCAGGCGTGGACGGCGAATATCTGGAGCCTGGTGATGGACTACACACCCAAGCACCTGGTGAGCACCGTATTCGGCTTCGGCAGCATGTGTGCGGCAATTGGCGGGATGTTCATGACGCAGATTGTCGGCAGCGTGCTGACCGCTACCAACAACAACTATGCGGTGCTGTTTACCATGATCCCCGCCATGTACTTCCTGGCGCTGGTGTGGATGTATTTCATGGCACCGCGCAAGGTCGAGAGCGCCTGAGAGCGCTAACCACTTACCTCTACGGGGCCCTTGCGGGCCCTTTTTTTGGCCTGGTATTTTTGAGAAGCGGACAACGCCACTGCAACGTTCGGTGTGTGAGCGGGTTGCCCCACGGACGTGACGTAGCCGGTGCCATGCACCACGTTCGCCCAATCAGACTGCGGCCAGCACCGCCTTGGCTTTCTCCAGCGCCATGCGCGCACGCTGTTCGCCGCTGATGCCCTGCTCCAGCAATTGCCGCGTAGGGGTTTCCAGGCTCAGCGGCATGCTCGGCGGCAAGGCGCGTAACAGGCCAACCAGGTCAGCATCGCCATCACCCGGGAAGCGACGTTCGTTACGCGCCTGGCGCAGTATCTCGTCCATGTCGGCCGGTACCGGGCCAGCAACGTCACACAGTTGGGCATAGCGCATGCGCTGCGGCTTCATCTGCGCCAGGTCGTCCAGCGAAGAGCCGGAGCGGTTGAAGTGGAAGGCATCCACCAGCACGCAGCCATTGGCGCAATCGGCGTTGGCCACCACCCGCATGGCCTGGCGCAGGTCGCGTACGTCGGTCCAGGGCATGAACTCCAGGTGAGGGTGAATGCCGTATTGCGCCGCCAGCTCGCACAATGCGGCAAAGCGTTCGGTCAGGCGCGCTTCGTCGGGGTCGTTGCCCGCTACCAGCAATTCAGTGCCACCCAACCCGGCGCCCACCGCCAGGATCGCTTCGAAATCGGCTACACAGGTTGCCGGCTCAAGGCGCAGGATCTCCAGGTCGAGCACCTTGATACCCGTGTCGCGCAGGCGCGCCTGGGTTTGCCGGCGCAGTTCGGCATCGGCTACCAGCGGGAAATGCCGCTCCTGTTCGGTGGCGGGTACCAGCCGTAGGCCGACATGGCTGTAACCCGCTCGGGCGGCGGCCTCGACCATGTCCGGTGGAGACAGCTCGAGCACCGTCAGGGCCGCGAGGGAAAAAATTCGATCAGTCATTTATCATCACCAGCAATAGTAAGGTTGCATCAGCCAATGTGCTCGGGCGCGCAAGCCCGACCGCTCTGGGCTGCCTGTCGTATCGCTTCGATCAGCGCCAGTGTGCACCCCCCGTCGGCAGCGTCGATCAGCGGCGCCTGTTCACCCCGGGCAACCCGCACAAAATGCTGCAATTGCAGGGTCAATGCCTCGCCGGCGGGGATGCTTTCCGAGCTTTGCAACAGGGGCGTATGCCAGCCCGAGCCTGCCTCGGCGTAATGCCAGCGCTTGAGCTGGGGAATGCTCAGTGCTCCTTGGGTACCGGCCAGCAGATAGCACGGCTGGCCATCCTGGCGCGGGTACACAGGGCTTTCGCCAGTGTCCAGCTCCCAGCTCCACGGAGCAGCCACCGCGTCAGACCCGGTCAGGCTGCCCAGGGCACCGTTGGCAAACTGCAACAGCACTGCGGCGCTGTCTTCGTTGGCAAAACCGCGGACATCGTTGCGGGTGAAGGCCTGCACCTGCACCACCTCGCCGCACAGGTAACGCAACAGGTCAAGGTCGTGGATCAGGTTGGTCAGCAAGAAACCGGCCCCTGGCTCGCGGCGCCAGGGCGTTTCGAAATAGCTGTCGGGCTTTTGCAGTTGCCACAGCGCGGTGACGTTGATCAGACGGCCCAGCTTGCCTTCGTTGATCACCTGGTGCGCCTTGGCGATCAGCGGATTGTGTCGGCGATGGTGCCCTACAAGCACCGGCACACATCGGCGGCGTGAGGCTTCCACCAGTGCACGCACTTCATCCAGGTGCACGCCCACCGGTTTTTCCAGCAGCACCGGCACCCCGGCCTCGACACAATTCAGGGCGGTGGCGACATGCAGGTTGTTGGGATTGGCGACGATCACTGCCTCGGGGCGCACCTGCTCCAGCATTTGCCGGTGGTCGGCAAAGCAAGGCACGCCGCACTCGGCAGCGAAGGCCTCGGCCTGCGGGCCGGGGTCGGCCACGGCACACAGTTGGGCTTGCGGCACATTGCGCAAATGCTGGTAATGCTGCCGGCCCATGATGCCGGCGCCAATCAAGGCAATACGAAGGGGTGGGTTCAACAGCCTGTCCTCTTGTCATTGTTGTCATGAAATTCTGAAACCTGGTTCCACAATTTACACTCGACAATTTAGAACCAAGTTCAGCTTTTCAGAAGAACAGGTGCAACAGACTGTGCGGTAATCGACCGGAATATCCCCTCAGGCAAACAGCTCGCTGGCGGGACTGGCCGCCGACAGCTCTTCTGCCGCCGCCAGCAATAGCGGTGCCAGCGCTGTAAGGCGGCTCTGTGCCAGCCGCGCGCTGGGCCCGGCGATGCTCAGCACGCCGATCACCTCGTCACTTTGCGGCCGGCGCACCACTGCGGCCAGGGCTGAGGTGCCGATGGCGGAGGTTTCCTCGACCCAGGCATAACCACGCTCGCGGGCGCGGTGCAGGTAGGCGAGCAGCTCGTCGGTGGAGCGTGGCGCGTTGGGGCCGAACTGGTCGGGGTCGGCAATACCCTGGCGCAACACCATCTGCAGCGCCTGCTCATCGTCCAGGCTGGCTAGCCAGGCATGCCCGGAGGCGGTATAGAACAGCGGCGCGTCGCGCCCCATATCCGGGTCATAGCGCAGCCCGGAGCGGGCCCCCTGGGACTTGGCGATCCAGGTTTGCCGGGCACCGTCGATCACCCCAAGGCGAACGAGTTCGCCGCTGTCCTGGGCCAGGCGGTCAAGAATCGGCTGGATGATGTCGGCACCGCTGCTGGCGAGGTAGCGAAAGCCCAGCGCTACCAGCTTGGCCGACAGCTGATAGCGGCTGCTTTCCCGGTTCTGGCGCACGTAGCCCAGCCGCACCAGCTCAGTGAGCATGCGGTGGGCAGCGCTTTTGGGAATGTCCAGGCGCTCGGCCAGGGTTTGTAACGGCAGCCCTTGGGGTTCACCGGTAAGGCTTTCTACAAGACTGAAGGCGCGTTCGATCTGACTACCAGCCATGTCACAGGTCCCTGATTTTTTGCGGATTCTAGAAGATGATTCCACATCGTCGCCAGCCAGCGCAGCTCGGGCCACCTCGAATGTCCGATGATCGCCCAGTTCTTGCCTGACATGCCCGACCTGACCTTGCAGGACCACCCGCTGCCGATAAGAATGTGGAACATTGTTCCAATAAAAACACAGGAAACCCGCAATGTCTTCCGCTCCTCTCGAAACCGCATGCGATGTACTGGTCATAGGTTCTGGCGCCGCCGGGCTGGCGGCGGCCGTCACGGCTGCCTGGCATGGGCAGAAGGTGATCGTGGCGGAGAAAGAACCGGTGTTTGGCGGTGCCACCGCCTGGTCCGGCGGCTGGGCCTGGGTGCCACGCAACCCGCTGGCGCGCAGGGCCGGCATCGAGGAAGACATCGAGCAACCGCGGACTTATCTGCGCCATGAGCTGGGGGCAAATTACAATGCCGAGCGCGTCGATGCCTTCCTCGAGGCGTGCCCGCACATGGTAGCGTTCTTCGAGAAGTACACGGCGTTGCAGTTTGCCGACGGCAACGGCATCCCGGACATGCATGGCGATACGCCGGGGGCAGCCCTTGGCGGCCATCAGGTGATCGCTGCGCCCTACGATGCCCGCGAGGTTGGCGCCCTGCTGCCACGCTTGCGCAAGACCATGCGCGAAACCTCGTTCATGGGCATGCCGATCATGGCCGGTGCCGACCTTGCCGCCTTCCTCAACATGACCCGCTCGCCCAAGGCCCTGCTACACGTGTGCAAGCGCTTTGGCCGCCACCTGTACCACCTGGCCCGCCATGGTCGGGCCATGCACCTGGTCAACGGTGTGGCGCTGGTGGCGCGCCTGGCTAAATCCGCACAGGACCTGGGTGTACACCTGCAGGCGTCGGCGCCGGCCAAACGCCTGCTTATCGAGGGTGGCCAGGTGCGCGGGGCGTGGGTCGCTACGCCACAGGGCGAGCAACTGATCCGCGCCAAGGCCGTGGTGCTGGCGGCAGGTGGTTTCCCCAATGACAACGCCCGGCGCCAGCAACTGTTCCCGCGCGATGCCAGCGGCCACGACAACCTGGCGCTGCCGCCCAAGGGGTGTTCTGGCGATGGCCTGCGGCTGGGTGAGTCCGCCGGCGGCGTGGTTGCCACCGACCTGAAGTCGCCAGTGGCCTGGGCACCGGTTTCACAAGTGCCGTATCGCGACGGCAGCGTCGGCCACTTCCCGCACATTATCGAGCGCGGCAAACCGGGCGTTATCGGCGTGCTGGCCAACGGCAAGCGTTTCGTCAACGAAGCGCATGGCTATTACGACTATGTGTCGGCCATGATCGCTGCAGTGCCGCAGGGTCAGGAGGTGTGCTCGTGGCTGGTTTGCGATCATCGCTTCTTGCGCCGCTATGGCCTGGGGCATGCCCGCCCGGCACCGCTGCCGGTAGGCCCGCATGTGCGCAACGGCTACCTGAAACGCGGCGCCACGCTCGAGCAGCTCGCCCAGGCCTGCGGCATTGACCCGTCCGGGCTGCGCGCCACGGTCACTGACTTCAATACCCATGCCCGTAACGGCCAGGACCCGGCGTTTGGCCGCGGTTCCACGCCGTTCAACCGCAAGCAGGGTGACCCACAGCACAAGGGCCCCAACCCTTGCGTGGCGCCCATCGAGCACGGGCCGTTTTATGCGGTGAAAGTAAAGCCCGGCTGTTTTGGCACCTTTGCCGGGTTGCGCACCGACGGCAATGCCCGTGTACTGAATGAGGCCGCACAACCGATTGCAGGCCTGTACGCAGCAGGTACCGACATGGCCAGCGTGTTGGGTGGCTGGTATCCGTCGGGTGGCATCAACCTGGGGCCGGCGCTGACCTTTGGCTATGTCGCCGGGCGGCATATTGCAGGGGTGCAGGAGTATGAGTGAGCTGATCCACGCTACCTGGGTGGTTGGCGGTCTCCAGGAGGACACTGCGAAAGGCCGTGGCGCTTGAATCGAGCGCCACGCGGCCTGATTTTTCAGCGTTGTCGTCCCTCAGCTCACAGGTCTGGCTGCGCAACGCTCCTGAATCTGCGCCAGCCAGTAGGCCACATCCACCTCGTCGATCTGCTCGGTACGCAGGAAGCGCTCGGCATATTGGCGGTATACCCCGCTGCTGAGGAACAGCTGTAGCAGTTGCCCGTCGACGTGCCCCTCACGGGCCATGGCTACCAGGATCTTCACCGATTCGGACAGCGTTTTCGGGGGTTTGTACGGCCGGTCTGCTGCCGTCAGTGCTTCGAAGATGTCGGCAATCGCCATCACTCGCTCGGCAATGCCCAGGTCCTGCCCGTCCAGACGGCGCGGATAGCCGCTGCCGTTCATCTTTTCGTGGTGGTTGCCGGCGATGTCGGGTACCCGCTTGAGCTGGCGCGGCAGCGGCAGTGCACTGAGCATGATGATGGTCTGCACGATGTGTTCGTTGATCTTGAAGCGTTCTTCGTCAGTCAGCGTGCCACGGCGGATCGACAGGTTGTACAACTCGCCGTAGTTGCTGGCGTGGCCTGGCAGGTGCATATCGAACCCCCAGATATTACGCGGGTCGCCCTTCACCACCGGCGGCGTGCGAGTACCCCAGGGCACGCAGTGCTCGGGGCGGTCGGCCAGCAATGGCTCCTCTGTCGGTAGTTCAGGCTGCGGCACGCCGACAAGGCGTTCCGCCTCGTCTCGGGAGATGCCCAGGCGGTTATCGAAATGGCGCAGCCAGCGTCGCTTGCCGATCACCTGCAAGCGCTGGATATCGGTGTCCTGCATGAACTCGCCGCCGATGTTGGCCTGGGCGACGAAAGCGAAGTCGTCCTGCAGCTCGGCCTGGCTTCGGCTCAGTGCGGCTTTCAGCACCTGCTGGTCGGCGCCGCTGGCCAGGCCTTGCCAGTAAGCCAGCTCCGCATCGCGCCACAGCACTTCGAAACGCATGCGTACTTCGTGGATGCGGTTGTAAAGGGTCTCCAGCTTGGTCGCCTTGTCCACCACGTACTCGGGGCTGGTGACCTTGCCACAATCGTGCAGCCAGGCTGCCACACGGAACTCGTATCGCTCTGCCTCGGTCATGCTGAAGCTGGCGAACGGGCCGCTGTCGGCTGCCACTGCCTGATCCAGCAGCATCTGCGCCAGCTGAGGCACCCGCTCGCAGTGGCCACCGGTATAGGGGCTCTTGGCGTCGATGGCGTCTGCCAGCAGCTTGATCATGGCGTCCAGCAGGCGTTGCTGGGCTTCGACCAACTGGCGGGTCTCGATGGCCACTGCAGCCACACCGGACAACTCCTCGACAAAGCGCCGGAATGCCTCGCCTACCCGCTCATGCGCCTGCTCTTCGTCCATTTGCAGGACCAGTATGCCCAACAGTGCCTGGCTACGGTCATTCAGCACCACGGCCAGGCTGCGCTCGTGCAGGCCGAGGGCCTGGGCCACTGTTGCAGCCAATTGCTGCCGGGCGCCTTCGTCCACTGCCAGCTCGCTTGGGTAATGTTCACCGCGGCACGAGGCGGCCAGGCGCAGCAAAGCCTGTTCAGCGTCGTACAGGTAAACCCCGCCGGCGTCGCCCCCGGCAGCTTCTACCAGATGGCTCAGCACGCCATCGAGCATGCGCTCAAGGTCTCGCTCGCGACTGAGCGCAAGGGTAATCGCCTGGAAGTGGCGAATAGTACCGGACATGCGGCTCAGCACACGGCTCAGCTCACGCACCTCGGAAACCCGCGAGTGCACGCCCACTTCACGACTGAAATCAAAACTGGCCAAACCTTGAACCTGCTCGCGCAACAGCCGCAGCGGGCGACCAATGCGCCGGCCAAGCACACCGCCGAGCACCAGCAACACGGCCATCAGTGCCACGGTCCAGAGCAACTGCTCGAACAAGACTTTGCGTGCCCCCACCAGCAGCTCGTGGCCTGGTACGGCAATCAGCACGTGCAAGTCGTGCCCGGCCAGGGTGGTCAGCTGCACACGAATGCCATACCAGGTCTGGCCGTCCACCTGATAAGGCTGAGGCTGGTTGCCCTTCGGCAGGTCAGCGTATAGCTGCGCCAGGCTGGGAGCGCCCAACTCGGCGACCCGCGACAGGCGCACGCCTTGCCCTTCGTGCACGATTGCCCGCTGCGGGTCCGGATAGGCCACAACGTTGCCCTGGTCATCGACCACAACAATCTCGGTACCAGGGGTCATGCGCAGGTCCTGAGTCTCGCTGGCCAGGTCGTTGACCGAAACGTCCAGGCCGATCACGGCCCCACCGTCGACGCTACGTTGGGCCATGGTCAAGCCAACCTCACGGGTGGTGAAGAACACATAGGGACGAGTCAGTACAGTAGCTGGTTGTACCGTGGCTTGAGCGAACCAGGGACGCAGGCGTGGATCGTAGCGATAGTCAGGTTTGGCCTGGGCCTGCAACAAGTTCAGCGCCCGATCATAAAAGCGCCACTCGCCCTGCACCTTGGCGCCGTCGCCATGGCTGACGCTCTGCACCAGAAAAGCCGTGCCCGGTGGAGCGGCGAAACGCTGCATCAGCTGTGGGTCACGCAGGCGACGCACCAACAGGAACTCGCCGCTGGGGTAACCCAGATAGGCGGCGCTGAGCATGCGGTTGGCGTCCAGCATTTCCACCAGCTGTGGCAGCCGATCCATGCGCTGTGCCTGGGTGTGAAGCGTCGTGTTGTGGGCAAGCAGGCGAATGCTGCTTTGCGCCGGCTCGATCAGGCGCCTGGCGCGCTCGTCGATCGTCTTGGCAACCTGCTGGGCGGCATCGCCAGCGGCGGCCACGAGGGTTTGGCGAATTCCGCGGTAACCCTGCCAGCCCAGGGCGGCGCCGAGCAGCAGCATGCCCAGCACGATAGCCAGCGCCACCAGCCACTGCAGTGAAATACCACGTCCTGTATTGCCAACAAAACGCCCCGTCGACACGCAGCCCATCCCAGGTACTCCATGTGCGGCACATTGCCTTGGCTGATGTCTGCAGCAGTGTAGAGTGCGGGTGAGCGTTCTGCCGGGCCGGAAACAGGTTTATAGACGAGCGTGCAAGACCTTGTACCACGACGCAGGCGCCGCGGACCATGAACAGGACATCAGCCGCGCAACTGGTACCAGGTGGTCTTCAGCTGCGAATATTTGTCGAACGAGTGCAGTGACAGATCGCGGCCAAACCCCGACTGCTTGCCCCCACCGAACGGCACCGTCACATCCAGCGCATCGACCGTGTTCACCGACACAGTACCGGCTTTCAACGCTCGCGCGACCCGGTGCACCTGGTTGAAGTCGTCGCTCCACACCGAGGCTGCCAGGCCATAGATGCTGTCGTTGGCCAGGCGCACGGCTTCTTCTTCCGTGTCGAAGGCGCTGACCGCCAGCACCGGGCCGAACACCTCCTCGCGCGCTAGGCTCATGTGGCCCTCAACACCGGCAAAAATGGTCGGTTCGATGTAGTTGTCCGAACCTTCGATGGTAAGGCGTCGGCCGCCACACACCAATCGCGCGCCCTCTTGCCCGGCACGCACGATGGCGGCCTCGATGCGGCCGGTCTGCTCGGCATCGACGATGGCCCCGGCGCGGCTCGCCGGATCCAGCGGGTTACCGGGCAGCCACTGGCGAGCCTTGGCCTGCAGGCGCTCGATGAACTCATCGTGAATGGCACGCTGCACGTACAGCCGCGAGTTGGCCGAACACACTTCGCCCTGGTTGAAGAAAATGCCGAAGGCGGCTTTTTCCGCCGCCAAGTCCAGGTCCTGGCAGTTGTCGAACACCAGGTTCGGGCTCTTGCCGCCGCACTCCAGCCACACCTGTTTGAGGTTGGACTGCGCCGAGTATTGCATGAAGTACTTGCCCACCTGGGTGGAGCCTGTGAACACCAGGCAGTCCACATCCGGGTGCAGGCCCAGCGCCTGCCCGGCCTGCTCGCCCAGGCCCGGCACCACGTTCAGTACGCCTTCCGGCAACCCCGCTTCCAGCGCCAGTTGGGCCAGGCGCAGGGCGGAGAACGGTGATTGCTCGGCAGGCTTGAGTACCACGCTGTTACCGGCAGCCAGTGCCGGAGCCAGCTTCCAGGCGGCCATGTCGAGGGGGAAGTTCCACGGCACCACGGCCGCGACCACACCGAGTGCTTCGCGGGTGATGGTGGCCAGCGCATTGGCAGCAGTGGGTGCCACCTGGTCATACAGCTTATCCAGCGCCTCGCCGTACCAGGCGAACACATGGGCAGAGCCCGGCACGTCGATGTTGAAGGCATCCATCACCGGCTTGCCCATGTTCAGCGAGTCCAGCAATGCCAGTTCTTCATGATGGGCCATGATCAGCTCGGCCAGGCGCAGCAGCACTTTCTTGCGCTCGCCCGGCGCCATGCGCGGCCAGGGGCCTTGCTCGAAGGCTCGACGGGCGCTGGCGACAGCCAGGTCGACCTCGGCATGGCCGCAGGCGGTAACCTGTGCCATTACGTTGTTGGTGGCGGGGTTGATGGCTGCGAAGGTGGCGCCATCCTGTGCGTTGACGGGTTTGCCGTCGATCAGTGCATGGGCCGGAAGGTAGAGGTCCGAGGCGCGTTGTTGCCAGAATTCGAGCGTGTACATTTGTACTCCAGACGACCGTCGTGGCGGTCCTTCTTGCGCAAGTAACAGGTACCACACAGTCCGCAAGCACGCCGCACTCCCTCTGTGGGAGCGGGCATGCCCGCGAATCAGGCGACACGGTGGATGGCACCGGCTTCGCCGGTGTTCGCGGGCGTGCCCGCTCCCACAGGGAAGCGCGTTACCCTTGTCAGCGGCTTAGAGCTTGCCGACCAGCCGCGCCGTGCGGTCTACGGCTATCCGGGTCTTCTCCACCAGCTCATCCAGCTCGCTGTGGTTGGCGATCAAGGCCGGGGCCATGATCATCCGGCCCAGGGTCGAGCGAATGATCACCCCTTCCTCGAAACCAAAGGTGCGGCACTGCCAGGCCAGGTCGTTCTCGTTGGCAAAGCGTTTGCGCGTCGGCTTGTGCTCGGCGAACTGCAACGCTGCCACCAACCCGGCGCCCTGCACCTGGCCGATCAACGGGTGGTCGGCGAACACCTCGCGCAGAATGCGCTGCAGGTACGGCCCGGTGTCATCCTTCACCTGGGTGACGATGCCTTCGTCACGCAACGCCTTCAGGTTGGCGATGGCCACTGCCGCCGCCACCGGGTGGCCGGAATAGGTCAGACCGTGGGCAAACACCCCGCCACGTTCCACCAACGCCTCGGCAATGCGCTTGCTCAGCACCAGGCCACCCATGGGCACATAGCCGCTGGTCAGGCCCTTGGCGATCGACAGGGTGTCGGGCTCGAAGCCGAAGTATTCATGGGCGAACCACTCGCCGGTGCGGCCAAAGCCACCGATCACCTCATCGGCGCACAGCAGCACGTCGTACTGGCGGCAGATACGCTGGATTTCCGGCCAGTAGCTTTCCGGCGGGAAGATCATGCCGCCGGCCCCCTGGAAGGGTTCGGCAATGAAGCCAGCAACGTTTTCGGCACCCAGCTCGAGGATCTTTTCCTCCAGTTGCAGGGCGCAGCGGCGGCCGAACTCGGCCGGGGTCAGTTCACCGCCCTCGGCGTACCAGTAGGGTTCGTCGATGTGTGCCACATCCGGAATCAACCCGCCCATGTCGTGCATGAACTTCATGCCGCCCAGCGCCGTGGCCGCCAGGGTCGAGCCGTGGTAGCCGTTCCAGCGGCCGATCATGATTTTCTTGGATGGCTGGCCAACCACCTGCCAGTAGCGGCGTACGGTGCGGATCAGTACCTCGTTGGCCTCGGAGCCGGAGTTGGTGTAGATCGCGTGGCTGTAGTGCCCCGGCAGCAGGCTGAACAGCAGTTCGGACAGTTCGATCACCGCCGGGTGGGTGGTGTGGAAGAACATGTTGTAGTAAGCCAGCTGATCCATCTGCGTGGCCGCGGCGGCGGTCAGGTCACGGCGGCCATAACCGAGCTGGGTGCACCACAGGCCGGACATGCCATCCAGGTAGCGCTTGCCCTCGCTGTCCCACAGGTGCAGGCGTTCGCCACCGACGATCACCCGCGGCCCTTCGGCGTTCAGCGCCTTCTGGTCGAGGAAGGCATGAATGTGGTGCGCGGCATCGGCTGCCTGGTAGTCACGGGTCTGGCGTTGCGGGGCGAAAGGCGCGTTCATTGTTGGTTTTCCTTTGCGGTGGGGTTGCAGGGCGGCTGGCGCTCAGCGCAGCTTGCCCATGTAGCTTTCCAGCGGGTCCTTGCCCAGCACGCCCTGGGCATTGGCCAGCGCGTCGATGAACAGGGAAAACAGCTCGGACTGGGTGCCGATGTCGAGCTTGGCGTAGACGTTCTTGCGGTGCGACTTGATGGTGTCTTCCGACACGCCCAGCCGCTCGGCCAGCGACTTGGTCGAGTGGCCACGCAGGATCAACTGGGCGATACGGCACTCACGCTCGGTCAGCAGCGAGCTGCCGAAGTTGTTCAGCGCCGCGTGGATGCGTTGTTCGAGGATGTTCTCGAAGCGCCCGGCGCGGCTGTCCAGCCCGGCGAAGTGCTTGCCCAGCACCGCCAGCGCCCAAGGCGTGATACGCCCGTACAGCTCGCGGGTGTGCGCATCCAGCTTGTCGGTGAATGCCAGCGACACCGCCAGGCTCTGCCCCGGCGCAACCTGCAGGATGTAGTTGAGCTCATCCTCCAGGTGCGAGTGCCGGTAGAACGACTGGTAGTATTCGCTGACCTCGAAATGGTCGGGCGCCACTTCGAACAACCCATAGCAACCCGATTCGACCTGCTCCACACACGCCCCGTAGAACGGGTCGAGCAGGTAGAAGCCCGACAGGTAGCGGCTGACATTGCCCTCGGGCTGCCAAGGCGCCTTGTCATCCTGCTCGAACAGCGCACAGGGCATGCCGTCGTGCGGGTACAGGTACACCGTGGTCGCCTGGATCGGCCGGATCACACCCAGTGCCGCAAACAGGCTGGCGGCAAAGCCCGGCCGGCCGATCGCCTCGGTGACCTTGGCCTGATGCTCGAACCATTGTTCTGAAAGCAGTTGATTAGTCACTGTGGGCCTGCCGTTTCTTTTCAGTGGCACCGCCGCCAGTGCGGTGCGTCGTTGAGCAGATACTCCCACGGCGCTGCTGGCACCGGAATCACCCTTTGGGGTGAGCCGGGCAAGGGCAGTGACCGCTCACCCCAAAGGGTGATTCCGAGTGCCTGCAGGGTGTGGGAGCATCGACCTGCCCCAGCGCTGCGAGCTTTCCGCTCGACCTCCTTGCACAACACCCAACGGTTGCGAGCCCGCTCGCCTGCCGCGGTGTCCTGCATCCCTTTTCAGGAGTTAGCAATGCATACAACAACAAGTACAGCCCATAGCCCCGCCCCGCATGCACCCTCGCAACCCGGCACCAGCACCGGCCGCTTCCGCAAGTCCATGGGCATGACCGCCCTGGTGCTATTTGGCCTGGCCTACATGGTGCCCCTGGCCGTATTCACCACCTACGGGCTGGTCACCCAGATGACCAAAGGGCACCTGCCCACCGCCTACCTGCTCACGCTCGCCGCCATGCTGCTGACCGCCTACAGTTACGGCCGCATGGTCCAGGCCCACCCCTACTCCGGCTCGGTCTACACCTACACGCGCAAGGCCTTTGGCAGCCATATCGGCTTCATCACCGGTTGGACACTGCTGCTCGACTACATCTTCCTGCCGCTGCTCAGCTACCTGCTGATCGGCATCTACATGTCGGAATACTTCCCGGCCATCCATGCCTGGGTGTGGGTCGCGGGCTCCATTGCCCTGGTCACCTTCCTCAACCTGATCGGCATCGAGTCGATCACCCGGGTCAACTGGATACTGGTGGTGGTGCAACTGGTGTTCATCATCGTCTTCGTCGCCCTGTCCATTCTCAAGCTCAGCGGACAGGCGGAGCCGGTGTCGCTGCTGGCCCCCTTCCACCACGAAGGCTTCAGCGTGCCGTTGATCATGACCGGTGCCGCCGTACTGTGCCTGTCGTTCCTCGGTTTCGATGCGGTGTCGACCATGGCTGAGGAAACCAGCAACCCGACCTACCGCATTCCCGTGGCGATTCTTGCGGTGTCGTTGATCGGCGGGCTGCTGTTTCTGGTGGTGTCTTACTGCGCACAGATGGTGTTCCCCGACTGGGGCAGCTTCGCCGACCCGGATTCGGCCTCGGTGGACGTGATGCGCCGGGTGGGCGGCGAGCTGCTGGTAACCGCCTTCACCGCTACCTACGTGGCCGGCTGCTTCGCCTCGGCCATGGTGTCCCAGGCCAGCGTGTCGCGCGTACTGTTCGCCATGGGCCGCGACGGCGCATTGCCGCGGGCATTCGGCCAGCTGGTGACGAAAAAGCGCGTGCCGGCCACTGCCATCCTGGTGGTCAGCCTGCTGTCCCTGATCGCCCTGGTGATCACCCTGGATACCGTGGCCAACATGATCAGCTTTGGTGCACTGTTCGCCTTCTCGGCGGTGAACCTGGCGGTGGTCAAGCACTACCTGGTCGACCAGAAACTGCGCGGTTGCCGCAACGCCCTGCTGTACGGCGTCATTCCCGGGCTGGGCTTTCTCAGCACGCTGTGGCTATGGAGCAGCCTGACCAGCCTGTCGTTTACCATCGGTCTGTGCTGGATGGGCCTGGGCCTGTTGGTGCTAATGGGGCTGACCCGTGCATTCCGCATGAAGCTGCCAGAGCTGCAGATGGCCGAGTGACGCCTGACGACTTGCGCGCCTTTGCCTCGCGGGTACCGGTGCTGGAACGCAAGGCCGGGCGCTGAGGCGGTGCAAGCATTCATGGATATGACCTGTGCGGGCCGCTTCGCGGTCTTACCTGCTGAGGGGCCGGCACTGGCGCTTCGAGCTGTATACAATCACTAAAAAGCTTGCTTACAATACCGAGCGCCTATGACATCGGTAATCGCCGATGCGTATTGCGCAGGCTTGCACCATGTCATCTACAAACCCTGCAAAAACGCTCCTCGTCAAAAACGCCGCACTGCTGGTCACCATGGACGGCGAACGCCGCGAAATCAAGAACGGCGGCCTGTTCATCGAAGACAACCTGATCAGGCAAGTCGGCCCCAGCGAAACCCTCCCTCAGCACGCCGACATGATTCTGGACATGGCCGGCAAGGTGGTCATCCCAGGCCTGGTCAACACCCACCATCACATGTACCAGAGCCTCACCCGCGTGGTACCGGCCGCTCAGGACGGCGAGCTGTTCAACTGGTTGACCAACCTGTACCCGATCTGGGCGCGCCTGACTCCCGAGATGATCGCGGTGTCGACCCAGACCGCCATGGCCGAGCTGATCCTGTCCGGCTGCACCACCTCCAGCGATCACCTGTATATCTACCCCAACGGCTGCAAGCTCGACGACAGCATCCACGCGGCGGCCGAGATCGGCATGCGCTTCCACGCCGCGCGCGGCAGCATGAGCGTGGGCCAGAGCCAAGGCGGCCTGCCACCTGACTCGGTGGTGGAAAAGGAAGCCGACATCCTCAAGGAATCGCAACGCCTGATCGAGGACTACCACGATGCCAGCCACGGCTCGATGCGCCGCATCGTGGTCGCGCCATGCTCGCCGTTCTCGGTCAGCCGCGACCTGATGCGCGAAGCTGCCGTGCTGGCGCGCCAGTATGGGGTGTCGCTGCACACCCACCTGGCCGAGAACGTCAACGACATCGCCTACAGCCGCGAGAAGTTCGGCATGACCCCTGCCGAGTACGCCGAAGACCTTGGCTGGGTCGGCCACGATGTATGGCATGCCCACTGCGTGCAGCTCGACCAGCACGGCATCGAGCTGTTCGCCCGCACCGGCACCGGCGTGGCCCACTGCCCATGCTCGAACATGCGGCTGGCCTCGGGCATCGCCCCGGTGCGCAAGATGCGCGACCACGGCGTACCGGTGGGCCTGGGGGTCGACGGCTCTGCCTCCAACGACGGCGCCAGCATGATCGGTGAAGTGCGCCAAGCGCTGCTGCTGCAACGGGTGGGCTTTGGCCCTGACGCGATGACCGCACGCGAAGCACTGGAGATTGCCACCCTGGGTGGCGCGAAAGTGCTCAACCGCAATGATATCGGTGCACTGGCCCCGGGCATGGTCGCCGATTTCGTCGCCTTCGACCTGGGCCATGTGGCGTATGCCGGCGGCCACCATGACCCATTGGCGGCACTGGTGTTCTGCACCCCGACCCAGGTGCATACCAGCGTGATCAACGGCCGCGTCGTGGTGAAAGACGGCCAGCTGACCACTGTCGACCTGCCGCGCGTACTGGAGCGCCACAACCAGCTGGCACATCAGTTGGTCAGTGGCACTTGATGCCAGGCATCAGCTCGGCATCGCCGGGTTGAATGAAGGTCATGCGCAGCCCTTTGGGCTGCGCTGCCATGTAGAGAAGCTGCGGGTAGCGCACACTACGATGTCATATCCACTCAAAGGGCCATGACCATCTCATGCCAGGCCATGCCGCCGTGGTCCGACGGCGACGGTTTCACGTATCGGTAGCCCAGCTTCTGGTACAGGGCCACATGCTGCTCCTTGCACATCAGGTGAATGGTCTGCTTGCCCGCCGCACGCATGCGTTCGATGAATTCGTTCATCAACACTTTGGCGTAGCCTTTGCCTTGGTGGGCCGGGTCTACAACCACCGACATGATCACCACGTTCGCTGCCGCCGGGTCATGGCCGACCAGCTCTTTGAAGGCCTCGTCGGCCATCACGACCTCGTGGGCGCAACCACTGTTGATGAAACCAACGATCTCGCCGTCACCTTCCAGCACCAGGAAGCCTTGTGGGTACTGCGTGATACGCGTGCGGATTTTCTCCAGCGTGGCTGCCTCATCCCCTTCATAGGCGCCAATTTCGATGGCGTAGCAACGCTCGGCATCTGCGGGGACGGGGGTGCGAAACTGGAGGGCGCTCATGGCAAGTATCCTAGGCAATGGTAAAGGCAGCCGCCATGATAAATGAGCATCGTCCTTGCGCTCCATCATTGCGAACTCGCTCAGGTTGGGCGTGTGATGCTTGCTGCTTGCCAAGGACGGCAAGCATCATGGGAGCCTTGCTCTATTGCCACGGATACGCCGATGAACGCTGTAACTTCCCCCTCCACCGAACAAAGCCGCTGCAAACGCCTGAAAGCGGCCAGCAGCAGGGATCATGACAGCGTTGATCAACTGGTGATGGCAGCGCGGCCTTTCGAGAACCGCGCGCGCTATGGACGCTTCCTGCAGGTGCAGCACCGCTTTCATGGCAGCCTGCTGGCGTTGTATCAGGATGAACAGCTCAACCAGCAACTGCCTGGGCTGGCGGCGCTGTCGCGTTTCGCGGCGGTAGAGGCCGACCTGATCGACCTGGGCCTGCCACTGCCAACGTCCCCCCAACCGGTCTGCGTCAGCTCGGCCCAGGCCCTGGGATGGCTGTATTGCAGTGAAGGTTCGAACCTGGGGGCGGCGTTTTTGTTCAGGCACACACAACGTCTTGGGCTGGATGGCGACAAGGGCGCCCGCCACCTGGCCCCCCATCCGGATGGCCGAGCGCTGCATTGGCGCGAGTTTGTTGCCAGGCTGGACAGCCTGGTGCTGGAGGAACAGGAAGAAGCAGAGGTGGTGGCAGGGGCGATTGCTGCGTTCGACAGTTATCGGGGGCATCTGCGTGAGGTATTTGCAGGCAGTTGACTGAGCGCAATGGCACCTGTTGCGGGTACTGCCCAGCACCAACCACCCCGGCAATGTTCTTCAAGTTGTTGCTGCAGCGAACTTTTTCTTTATTCCCTGTCTATGTGTGAGGCGCAGAAAGGTAGCGGAACGCGAGACAAGGTTCGCCCCACACCTGCTGGCCAGATGGCTCAATTGTTATCAGAGGTTGGCTACGCTCATGAAAATACGTGTCGCAAGGTTGGTGCTGCTCGGCCTGTTCTCGTTCGCGGCGGTGGGCACTGCATCGGCAACACAAATGAAAGCCGTCGAGGCCGTTGCACCGGTCGTTCAATCACCGTTGCAGCCAGCCGGCAACCCTTGGTCAAGGGTGGCCAGTGCGGCCGTTGAGCAGCCGGCCACGCTGCTGGCGCACGATGACAATCGCTGGCACCACCACCGAAGCGACTGGCGCCGCGAACAGTGGCGGCGTGAACAAGCCCGCCGGGACTGGGAGCGGCGGCGCGACTGGGAACGGCGCCGTGATTGGGAGCGCCGCCATGAGCGCGCCATGCGCCAGCGTCATCATGACGCGCATCATTATTACCGCCGTTGAAGCCCATGCGATCGGTTTTAGGGGCAGTGTCAGTCGGCCAGCTGGGGAGCCTCGCCCGCCGCCTCTGCCTCCATCTTCAAGCGGTCCGCCTTGCAGATGTACTTGGGCTTGCGTGGCGCCAGTTTGGCACTGGCCTTTTTGGCATGCGCCTGCAATAGCTGTTTGATCTTTTTACGACGGTTCATGGTCCACGGGGCCTGTCAGTACGGTTTCGCTAACGCCATCATACCCCGGCGGCCGGGAAATGCGGTGAATCATGCCAAGGTTCATGCAGGGCAGCGACCCTGCCGGGCACTCCCCCGCACCGCCTCGGCCAATGTGCGCAGGTTGGCCTGGTGCGCATTCACCAGGCTGGTGATGCTGTTGTCCGCGGCAGTCTGCACGGACGTACGGCAGGTCAGTTCGGCCTGCCCTTCCTGCTTGAGGCGCCACACGGCCTCCAACGAGGCGTAGCGCCCTGGCACCGTGTCGAAGCGTTGCACATCCACCCGCAGCGACGCCTTGCCGCCGCCCGCCGGGCCGCCCAACCGGTCCTGCAAGGCGCTGCGGAATTCATCCACCAGGTTGGCGCCCCACCACTCCGTTTCCAGAATGGCCAGGCCGCTCTGCCCTTGCCGCACGACCAACTGCGGGCGGTCGACCTGGGGCGGCATGGCCACCCTGACCACCTGGATGCGCTGGCCGCTGTCACGCACCGGTTCGCTCGGTACCAGCGTGTGGTAGTTGTTCGGCGTACTGCTGCAGCCCCCGAGCCACACCAGCAGGCTGGCCACACATACATTGCGCAGTCGTTGCATAGGTTGTCTCCTCAGGGTTCAAGGTCTGCGGCCCCGGCCGCTTTTGGCCGGCCACGAATCAGCGACTCGGGGTGGCGGCCAAGATAATCGGCAAGGTCGCGTAGCGAACGCGACATCCGCTCCAGCTCGTCCAGTGCTTCGCCCATTCGCTGGCGCTGCGGCGAGTCTTCGGAAATGGCCGAGTTGGCCGTACGCAGGGTCTTGTGCACCTCGTCCAGCGCCACGTTCACGTCCGGCAGTGTCTGGCCATTGAACTGCCTGAGGCTGGCGCGCAGCTCACGCAGGCTGCCGTCCAGGTTACCAGCGATGCTTTCCAGCGGCAGCTTGGCAATGCGCTCCACTACCCGCTGCAACTGTTCCTGCAACTGCTCAAGGCTGCCGGGCAACGTCGGGATCATGATGGGGTTGGCAGCCATGTCGAAGGTCACCTTGGGGGCATCCGGGTAAAAGTCCAGCGAAATGAACATCTGCCCGGTGATCAGGTTGCCGCTACGTGCCTGGGCCCGCAGCCCATGCTCGACAAAGGAGCCAATCAGTTTCCGCGCACCTTCCATATCGCCCTCGGTGTGCTTGAACACCGCCAGCATCTTGCGGTGCACCGGCCCTAGCCGCTGCGGGTAGATCACCGCATCGACCACGACCGGGAAGCTCTGCCGTGTAGCATCGTAATCGAGCTGGATCGAGGTGACCCGGCCAAACTCCACCCCCTTGAACTCCACTGGCGCGCCCACCGACAGGCCGCGCATGGCTTGGTCGAAGCGCAACTGCAGGTACTGCGCCTGGCCATGCGGAGGCGACAGCGCCCTATCGCGGTCGGCGAATAGCTGGAAGCGGGCCTGGTCGGCAGCAGGCTCGGCTTGCGCGGCGAAATCGGGCGAGCCAAAGGCCAGCCCGCCCACCAGAATCGACGACAGCGATTCGGTATCGACCTTCAGGCCATTGGCACCGATCTGCATGTCGATGCCACTGGCATTCCAGAAACGCGTGTCAGCAGTGACGAACGTGTCGTAGGGCGCCTGCACGAACACGCCAATCTCTACCCCCTTGCCATCGTCCTGGAGGGCAAAGGACACCACCTCGCCCACCGGGATCTTGCGGTAGTAGATCGAAGAGCCGATATCCAGCGAGCCCAGGTCGCTGGCAACCAGAACAAAACGCTTACCCTTTTCGTCATAGGTGATCGGCGGTGGCAGTTCCAATCCGACAAAGGACTTTTCCGGCACGTTCGATTCACCGGAGTCGGCCCCGATGAAACTGCCCGATAGCAGCGTGTCCACCCCGGAAACCCCACCCACGCCGATACGCGGTCGCACCACCCAGAAGCGCGCGCCCCGGGTGGCAAACGATCGGGCATCGTTGGAGAGCTGCACCTTGGCCACCACGCTCTTCTTGTCGTCGGCCAAGTCCACCGTGGTCACTTCGCCAATCACCACGCTGCGGTATTTCACCTGGGTCTTGTGCGCCACCAACCCCTCCCCGCTGTGGAAAGAAATGGTAATCACCGGTCCTTGCTGCATCCAGTTGCGCACCACCAGCGAAGCGCCGATCAGGATTGCCAGGATCGGCACGATCCATACCAGCGACACACTCCAACGCCGGGTGCGCACTTCAACCTGCCCCGCGCCCTCGCGCTTGTCAGTCTGCTGCCCCATCAATGCGGCCTTCCCTCGTTGGCATGGTTATCCCAGATCAGGCGTGGATCAAAACTCATCGCAGAGAACATGGTCAGCACTACCACCATGCCAAAAAACAGAATGCCCACGCGAGGCTCGATGGTGCCCAGCCCGTGCAGTTGCACCAGTGCAGCCACCAGCGCCACTACCATCACATCGAGCATGGACCAATAACCGATCAGCTCGACGAAGCGGTACAACTGCGAACGCTGCCGGCAGGCCCAGGAAGAACCACGCTGGGCAGTGAACAGCAGCAGGCCAAGGGACAAGAACTTGATGGCGGGCACACCCACGCTGGCAATGAAGATGATCAGCGCAATGTCCCAGGCCCCGGCTTCCCAGAACTCCAGCACGCCACCGCCGATGGTGCTGTCTGTACCGCTGCCGAGCATTTCGGTGTGCATCACCGGCAGCAGGTTGGCGGGGATGTAGAAAATCAGTGCTGCCAGCAGAAAAGCCCAGCCACGGCTGATGGCATTGGCCTTGCGCCGGTGAATGACAGCGCCGCAACGGTTGCAGGTGTGCGCGCCACTGCTTGTGTCGCATGCCTGGCCACAGCCATGGCACAGACACAAGCCAAGGTCGTGCGCATTGGCCGGAGTAGTCATACCTGTTCCCACAAGTCGCGGATGTCCTTGCCGGCAATGTGGATGATCAACATGCTCAGTGCGGCCAAGGCCAGCAGGCCGATACCGGGGATCACATCGAGCAGCCCCGCCAGCTTGATCACCGCCACCATCGCTCCCAGCAGACACACCTCCAGCATGCTCCAGGGCCTCAGGCTTTCCAGGCCAC
This sequence comes from Pseudomonas sp. VEM90, assembly GCF_054611535.1. Classification (NCBI taxonomy): domain Bacteria; kingdom Pseudomonadati; phylum Pseudomonadota; class Gammaproteobacteria; order Pseudomonadales; family Pseudomonadaceae; genus Pseudomonas; species Pseudomonas sp. VEM90. The sequence goes on from NZ_JBTRAR010000001.1 coordinate 247,088, forward strand.
GCATGCACAGGGCAAAGCCGGGCGCACGCTGGCCGGCAAGAGCAAAACTCAACACCCAGCACAACAGGGCAATTTGCAGCAGCGGCGCAAAAATGATCGACAGCGCCATCACCAAGGCGATGAAGGTGATACTGCCGTGACTGAGGATCTGCACGGCGTCCCACAATGTGGCCGAGTGGGTCAGCCCCTGCATGCCGATGGTCATCACCGGGTAATAGTTGGCGAACACCAGCAGGACACCGCCCGTCACACTCAATGCCAGCCGCTGCTCGATGGTCAGTGACCTGTGCCGGTACAGCACACCGCCACAGCGCTGGCAAAGGGCACGTTGATGTTTGAGCAGCGGTGCACGGTGGTACACCGTGTCGCAATACTCGCAGATGATCAGATCTTGCGTCTGGCTCATGGTTTGCCCACAGGTAGCCTTGGATCAGGCCAAGAGGCTAATCGGAACGGCGTCTGATATCCGGTGTAGACCATCTGGGCAAAACTTCCATCACAGCGTCAAAGGCGAACTATCCTGTGAGGCGGGCTTTCCGCCCGGTGGAGGTGTGCCATGCGTACGTTCACGTGGAGTTACCTGGTGGTGTTACTGTGCGCAGCATCGACCGCCCAGGCACAGTCGGTGGTGCCGCTCAAGGGCCAGAGCAGCCAGCAGATGCAACTGGATATCAACGATTGCAATACCGTCGCCACCAATGCCGCAAATGGCGTGGCGACGTCCAGCGACCCACATGTCGGTGGCCGCGTTCGCGGTGCGGCTGTGGGTGCCGCCGCCGGTTCTGCAGGCGCGCAAGTGCGCGGCAACCAGCATGACGAGGTGTATGACCGGGTGGGTGACGATGCCAAGCAGCAATACCGGCAGAACCGTGCCGGCGAAGTGGCCGCCGCCGGGGCCGCGGTCGGTGGCATGCGCCAACGTCAGGAGCGGCGCCAGGACCGGAGGGGCCAGGACGAGGCAAAAACCCAGGCCCATGCCAGTGCCTACAGCGGTTGCCTGCAGGGGCGCGGCTATCAGGTCAACCCCTGAGCAATCGCCACGCCATGCCGCTCCTGCCGGGGTGGCATGGCGTGCTCAGTTCAGGAACTTGGCCAGCTCTTCCCGGCAAAACTCCACGAACAACTGCGCCGGCTTGGTCAGCTGGACTCGCTTCAACCGCGCCGCAGCCAGACCCGACAGCGCCACCGGCTCGGCAATGTCGAGCATCGCCAGACGCTGGCCGTCATAGGTGTATTCCGAGTGCGGGCGGGTAACCAGCAACGAAAAGCCAAAACCCTGACCGACCATACCGCGCACCATCTCGATCGACGGCGAACTGAAGACGATGTTCGGTGCCAGGCCCATCTCGTTGAACAAGCTGACGAAGTAGGTGCGGCTAGGGGCCACGTCCAGCAGGATCATCGGCTCCGGGCACAGGTCCCGCAGCGAGACCTGGGCCTGGCCGGCAAAGCGGTGGTTCTCTGGTAACAGCACATAGGGCTTCTGCGGCGGCATCAGCGGTTCGGCCTCGATGGTGCCGTCCAGGTCGTGGTCATAGAGAAACGCCAGGTCGAAGGTACCGGCGGTCAGGCCCTGGATCAGGTCCTGCTGTTCACCGTCGCGCAGGCGAATGTCCACACCCGGGTAGCGCTGGCGAAAGCCGGCGATCAGGCGCGGCAGGTAAAGTGGCGCCACGGTCTCGAAACAGCCAATGTCGATTTGCCCGGCGACGGTATCGTTGTCGGCCAGGGCGTTCTGTTCGAACTCATGGGCCATCTGCAGCAGCGACTTGGTCTTGGCATAGAAGCGTTTGCCGCTGGGCGTCAATGACACGCCTTGGGCGTGGTGGCGGATGAACAACTGCACACCGAAACTTTCCTCCAGGCTTTTGATGGCCGTAGAGATGGAGGGCTGGGCGATGTACAGCTGGCGTGACGCTTCGGCCACACTACCCGCTTCCACGGTGGTGACGAAGTACTTCAGTTGTCGCAAGGTATAGGCAGCCACAGGGTACCTCTCTGACGCTGGTCTGGGCAGGCTGGGTCATGCCTCACACTTTACCCTTGGCTATCGCTGAGCGGGCGCTGAGAGCCAAAGGATTTACCTATGCCTTGAACAGGTTTTTCTTAGGGGCTGCTGGTATCCGGTTAACGGGCCTCAGTGACAATGCAGCCACTGGTCAAAAATGCCCGAACGTCTTTACTGATAGTCATCGGCCTCAGGTAAACGGTGTGCGCTTACAAGATCGTGGTCACCAGTATCCTCGTCGACGATCAAGCCAAGGCTCTGGTGCTCTACCCTTGCGTACCTGATCCAGATTACCCAGAAGCTCTAGCCGGTTGCCCTTACCCCAATGCGCACCCACAAGGAAAACAGATGCGCCACGAATTCAGCGAAGTGCTCAACGACCTGGTCGACTACTTTCTGCTCGGCGATATCCAGTTGCTTGAGCGTTTCAAGCAAGACCATCAACTGCCCGACGACCTGGCGCACGCGTTCACTCACGGTGACAGCGGCGACCAAGCGGTGCGCGAAGGTATTGTGCTGCCGCTGGCCGGTGTCGACAACCTGCCCTACCGCATCCTGTTCACCCTCGACAACCACACACCGGCCCTGCGCGAGGCCGGCAGCCGCCTGAAGCACCGGCGCAATGGCTATGTGCTGCGGATCGAGCACGGTGCACTGATGCTGTACACCTGGCGCATCCTGCAGCACTTCACGCCCAAGACCCTGGGTGACCTGATGGGGCGTTACCAAGTGCCAGGACGGCCGATCATCGAGTTGGACAATGGCTGGTATGACGTGGAGGTGTTGGCGGGGGCACTGGTGCGCGATGGGTTGTACGAGCCGGCGTTCGAGTTCGTGTTGAAGAAGCGCTGGAGCCGGGGTGAGGCGACAGCTGTGGATACCGGGTATGCATTCGGGCTACGTGGCTACTTCGACTGATTGATCGCCTGTGCTGGCCTCTTCGCGGTTGCTTCACAGGCTTCGAAAGCTGTGTAGAAGCGGGTTCACCCGCGAAGAGGCCAGCACAGCCGAACTCGACCTTCAGGTGTGATTGATATCCCCGGTCGCTGCCACCATGGCAAACGCCACTTCACCCGCCAGGCACTACTGGCCCCTTCAACTCGACCTGATTACCATCCGGGTCGTAGCAGTACAGCGAAAGCCCCTCGCCTTCGGCACCATACCGCTTCTCTGCAGGCTCCACCTTTACCCCGGCGGCTTCCAGATAGGCCGTCAACGCGGCCTCGTCGAACGGCTCGATGCGCAGGCAGAAATGGTGCAGGTTGCGCCCTTCCACCCCCGGTGCAGCTCCGCCTGGCTGCCCCAGCGGGCCATCCAGGGTCACCAGGTCGATCATTGCCGTGCCCGTGGCCAGGTGCACCATGCCCAGATCCTCGCGCACGCGGCTGACCGTGCAGCCGAGCAGCTCGGTGTAAAAGGCAACACTGCGCGACAGGTCGCGGACCCGCAACACAAGGTGGTCGATGTGCTTGATGGTGAAAGGTCGCATGCCGGGACTCCTTGTGGCGTGTTTGCGAAAACGTTCGCCACCATAGCGCAGGTTCCCGCGGCGTGACCAGAATCAGCTACTCGTTCACCAAGCGTTGCAGTACGCCCCCTTCATGGCGCGTCAGGATTCGCAGCAGTTGGTCGACCAGCGCCCGGTCCGGCGCATCCAGATGGAAGTGGTGCCCGCCTGGATGCCAGGAGACTTTCGCCTGGCTGGGCAAGGCGGCCTGACGCCGGGTGAAAGCCTCGCCGGTGAATGCTCCCTGGCGGCCGAACAGCAGGTACAACGGGCAGCGGATCTGGCTGAGCAGGTCGCAGGCTTCGCGCTCGGTCAGTGGCATGGGCTCGGGCAACACCAGCCGCGGGTCGTGGCGCCAGCAATAGCCATCGCCCAGTTGAAGCAGGTCGCGCAGCGCCAGCAGCCGAGCGGCATCTTCCGACAGTTCGGTGTCCAGCCGCTCGCGGCGTTGCGCCAGGGCGGTGTCCAGGTCATCGAAGCGACCGACATCCGGCTCGGTAAAACCCGGCAACTGGCTGCGCTGTACCATACGCTTGAGCCGGTAGGCCCGCGCCAGGTGCTGCACGCGGTCATCCTCGGCAACCGTGAACGGTGCACCCATGCCGTCGAGGAAGGTCATGCTGGCAATGCCACTGGTCATGGCCGCCAGCAGCGACGCTATACCGGTACCCATGCCATGGGCCAGCACATGAAATTGCGCCAGGCCCAGGCTGTCGGTCACCGCCAGCATGTCTTCGGCATGCTCCCACAGGTAATAGCCACTGTCGTGGCGACGATGGCCAGAACGGCCATGGCCGATCAGGTCGGGGGCTACCACGAAGCAGCCGTCCAGCATCGGCGCCAGCCGCTCGAACGAGGCCGCGTTATCCAGCCAGCCATGCAAGGCCAATATGGGAATACCGTCTTCTTCCCCCCAGGTACGGACCGCTATTTCAATACCATCGAGGTCTAGCAGGTGGTCTTTCGGGCTGCACAGCGAACGCATTGCAATTCTCCTTGGCTGAGGCCTGCACCATGACCTGCCCCACCCTCTCGCAGATCCTCCCTCGCTGCCAGCCCCTCACCGACCCGCACATGCGCAGGACCGACCGCTGCCAAACAACTATCTACCGCACACCGACGCCTTGATCAGCGTGGACTGTCTCCCCCACAAAAGAGATGGTTACCATGACAACCCCGACACCCTTACATCAAAGCCAGATAACACGATCATTACCGAACTGGAGCAAGGCGCTCCATCCCAGGCATACGCGCAAAGTGGTGCAGGGCCTGCACAAGGAATTTCTGGATGACGATGGCACGCCTTACTCGTGGTATGCCACTGCAGATGAGCCAACGCGTGAGCAATTGCACAACGCGTTGCAAGCGCGCAACAAACGGCTGGCGCAAGTCAAACAGGCGCTGGGCGAGTTCAAGGACATCATTGCGTTCTGCAGCCCTCTGCTGACCGAGCGGTTGAAGGTGAATGTGCCTGTAGACAGGGCGCAGTATGTGTTCCAGCCCTTTGAGTCAGATGCCAACATCTGGGTCGGCGTTCCCGATGTGGAAACACCTTTGGTCCCTAACGTGGAAGCGGATGTGCTGGCTACTCGCCCGGCAGGCCAGCCGCAAACACGCAGCTTGCTGGAAGCTGCCCTGCACAACTTCGAGGGGCTGGACGAAGTCGGCCCCTACAGCAGGCTCACCAACGCCGCAGGCAGCGACACCCCCCTGGCAGGCCTGACGGTGGCGGACTTCGTCAGGCACTGTCGGGCGCTGGACCTTGGCAAACGCTATCAAGACCACCTGCTTGCAACCCATGAAGGCGCCAACCGCGCTGAAATCCAGCGCCTGTCGATTGCTGCAAACCGTGAGGCCTTGAGGGTCCAGGCATTGATCGCCCAGCTCCAAGGCCTGCTGAGCAAGGCCGGGCTCGATGCGCTTGCGCAACTGTGCGACGGCAAGCCTCAGCCCACCTATGAAAACGAGGCGTTGCAGTGCTGGAACTTCAACCTGTTCGATATCCCCGTCCACGAAGTACTGTTCATCGGGCCAGACAACCCTTATCGCAAGAACCCCTGCATCGTGTATATCCCTGGCGACAGCGAGCACCCGGTAAGGGAGTTCGCTTCTCGTCAGGAAGCGGGCAAGCACCTGCGCAGTCGACTATTGCAAAGCGAGTTTCGTCGAGCCTTGGTGCATTTCGCCTACAAGGACAGGCAAAGAGAACTCGCCGGAAAGCTGGAAATCGCGCTGTTCGAAGAGGATGAAGCGGGCATACGCAAACCCCGAATCATGCCAGTGATCCCTTTCACGCTCTCGCCAATCAGAACCGACCCTTGGACGACCTTGTACAACGCACACCTTGCGCGCATGAAGGCCGACGCAAAAACCATTGCTGTGCCTACCGCCGAAGTCGACGCCAACGCCCGCCACGAGCGTCTGAAGTACTGGTTCGACCTGGGGATGAACGTGCTGAATGTCGCCGCGTTCTTCGTGCCGGGGCTGAACACTGTCATGCTAGGCGTTTTTGCTTACGACCTGATGAGCTCTGTTTTCACCGGGTTCGAGGCCTGGGAAGAAGGTGATACCCGGCAGGCACTGGCACAGCTGGAATCGTTGGCCATCAACGCGGGGGTAATTGCCGGCTTTGCAGCAGGCGCCAGGGTTGTCCAGGCCTCTGGCTTTGTAGATGCTTTGAAGAGTGTGTGGCATGAAGACAAGGAAGTGCTCTGGCACCCCGACATGAAACCCTATGCGAGCACGGTGGCTATTCCTGAGGGGGCTCAACCCGATTTGCTCGGCCATATGCACGTCGACGGGAAGACCTACCTGAAGCTGGATGGAACCCTGTACGAGGTGTTTCAGGACGCTGATCAGCAGTGGCGCGTGCGCCACCCCGAGGATGCGCAGGCCTATGCCCCGCGCTTGCTGCATCACGGTGATGCCCGCTGGCAACTGGCCCATGAACAGCCTCTGGAATGGGACCGCGTACAGCTCGCGCGCCGCCTCGGCAGCCATGGCGCAGGCCTGGACGACAGCGAACTGGACCATGCCATGCGCAGTACCGGTACCGATCCAGACGTACTGCGCCGCGCCCAGGCAGCGGGCCTGCGTCCACCCGCCTTGTTGCTCGAAACGCTGCAGCGGTTGCAACTGGACAATCAGACACAACAGATCATCAACTGTGTACGCCATGGGTTGCCGCTGGCTGCGTACAAGAACTTTGCGTTGCCTGAGTTGCTGCGCCTACCGGGGTGGCCCGAGGGGAAGGTGCTGAAGGTTTACCAAGGGCCAGAGCCCTGGGGCGAATCGGTGCGCTACGGCCCTCCTGACACGCTGGGCCAGGTGGAAATCGAAGTTACCCGTACCGATCTGGACAATGGTCAGTTGAGCCAGACCGTGCTGGATCAAATGGATGAAGAAGCCATTGAGCAATTGCTCGGTGACACACCGACCGAGCGCCGAGCGTCCGCACTGAACAACAAGCTCGCGCAACATCTGGAACAGCATCGCGAGGCGCTGTTCGAGAGCCTGCACCAAAGACGCCGTCCCACACGCCCGCCAATCGCACAAACCCTCGCCCGGCAGTTTCCCGGGTTGCCGGACAGCGCGCTTGAAGAATTGCTTGCCAACATCAGCAACGGCGAACGGGAACGCCTGACAAACGGGCGGGTACCGCTTCGCATTGCCGAGGAAGCACGCCTTCTGCAAGCTCGAGCACGGCTTGACCGCGCCCTCCTCGGCCTGTTCAGGCCCAGCCTGGCCAACGACGACAGTCTACGCATCAAACAGGCGCTGCAAGCCGCGCACCCGCAGGCTGACCCGGCCCGGTTGCTGCAACTCGCCCTTGGAGATCGCCAGCACTGTGCCTCACTGCTTGGCCAACAGCCCATCAACCCCAGGTTCCGCTCCCCTTTGCGATTGGCCAACGGCCAGCTGGGCTATCCCCTTAGCGGCCGTGACTTGCAAGGACGAGCCTTGCCAGCTGCACGTCGACTGCGGGCGCTCTACCCCGAACTCAGCAGCGAGCAAATCAGCGGGCTACAAGCCGAACTGACTCAAGGAGGCGACTTGGGTAGCGCCATCAACCAGCTCGAAGTCGAGCAGCGTACCCTCAACCGAGATCTCAACCGCTGGGTAAGCACCGCCCGCACCCTTGAAGAGCGCTTTGACCGCCAGCAATGCACCGAGCGACTGATGAGTGCTTCGCGCCGTGAAGGCGGCGTGCAAGCCGAAACACTGGTACTGGACCGTATGCAACTCGAAGCGCTACCCGCTTTCACTGCACGCATGCCGCATATCCGTAATCTCAGGCTCGAGGGGCTGCAGATGCGGCACCTGGAGGGCAGCTTCCTGACAAACTTCCCTAACCTGGAAACCCTGGAAATCGTCGGCAACCCGGACATCGATGCCGAAACATTGTTCGAGGCGCTCAGGTCTGCACCGCGGCTACGCGAACTGGGCCTGACAGACAATGGCTTGACCACCCTTTCACCCACCGCCCAACAGGCCATCGGGGCAATGCCCGGCCTGCGGCTACTGTGGCTCAGCCGTAACCGGCTGCAACTCGATACCACCAGTTTGGGCTTCTTGACGCGCTTGCCCCTGGATGCCCTCGGCCTGGGCCACAATCAAATCACCCTCGACGAAAGCCTTGCCGCCCAGTTTCAGGACATGATCCACCCCACAGTACTGCACCTGTCAGGTAACCCACTGCAACGGGCGCCCGACCTGCGCTTCATGGCCCGTCTTGTCCACCTGGAGCTTGAGCGTTGCGAACTGCAGCAGTGGCCCGACAGCCTGACAGTCCTGATGAGCCAGCCCCAGTACCAACTGCGCTATCTGAACCTTTCGTCCAACCGCATTCGTACCCTGCCAGACCTGCCTGGCGTGCTGCGTACCCCGTTTGCCCGCGATGTCGCCGCGCACTTGCCGGAGCGCCGCTGGCTGTTCAACTACAACACCCTGGAAGCCCAGACACGTGCACGCTTGGGCAGTAGCGGCGTCAACGTATTCGAGCACGCAGAAGACGTGCCACTGTGGCAAGGCATTTTCCGTGGCGAGGCGAGCAGTGCCGAGGAGCAACTGTGGAGCGACCTGTTCGACCAAGGTGAAAACGCAGCGCTGCTGGGCGTACTCGAACGTCTTGCCCAGTCAGCAGAAGCGCAGCGTGATGGCGAGGCCCTGAGGGCACGCGTCTGGAAGCTGCTGGATGACGCGGCCCACGACACCGCGCTGCGTGAGCGCCTCGCCATCGTGGCCGGCGAATTCCCGCCAACCTGTGGCGACGCAGGTGCCGACGCGTTCAGTGCCTTGGAGTTAGAAGCGCTTGCCCATGAAGCGGCAGCCGTCGCCGGTAGTCGACCGGCTGATCTACTGAGCCTGTATGGCAAGCTGTATCGACGCAGTCAGGTCAATCAACTGGCCGACCGCATCAGTTGGAGAAGGTCCTTGCGCAAACAGGCGCTGCTCGATGGGGTCTTCGATGAAAACCTCCCCCCCTATGATGAGCTCGACGACCCCTCAGCCTTTCCAGACAGCGAACTTCAAACGGGGCTGGTGGACGATGTCGAGGTACGCTTGGCCCTGCGCCAGTCCTTGGCCAGCGCGCTGGACTACCCTGAGCCGAGCCGAGGCATGCTGTACCGCCATACGGCCAGAATCAACGATACAGTCATCGAAAGGGTGCAAGCTGCGGTCCTTTCCCTGGACAGGGATGCCACCGCCCGGGAGCAATGGCTGAACCAGCAGCCGGGCTGGGTCGAGTACTTGAAACGAGAGCATGCGGCACAGTTCAGCCTGATCACCGACTTTTGGCGGCCAGGCCTTGATTATCTCTATTACTGCCTGGATGAAACCGCCGACCCGGTAACGTCCCTGGACAGCTCGGTGCTCCGAGCCTTGGCCAGGGTGATGCCTGAAAGCCCCGTGGATGCTCAAGGCGTTCTGCGTCGCGTCGTAATCAACGAGCAGCAGTATCGCCAGGGCGTGGACGCGCTGACTGCCGAGCAGCAGCAGGTTGAAACCGGTCTGCTGACCAGTCTCACCCGTCAGACGCAAACAATCGGCCGCTAAACCCCACTCACTGCCCGCGCAGGTCTTCGAAGAAGGCCTGCTTGCCATCGACCTGGCTGGACGCCCGTGGAGCCGCTGCGGCGTCACCGCTGGCGGCCTCCACATGCCAGTAGCAGTGCCGCACTGCACGGGTCACCGCCACGTACGCCAAGCGCTGCACTTCTTCCTTCTGTGCCGAATCGAACGGTTGGGCATCACCTGCCTTGCCCAGCCCGGCCTGGCGGTATACCTGGTTCTTGTAGGGTGAGCTGGTCAGGTACTGGCAGTCACCCAGCATGAACACCGCATCGGCCTGCAAACCCTTGGCGCTGTGATAGGTCAGCTGACGCAGCCGGCGCTGCTCGGCCGGTAGCGCCGCGTCGGCGTGCAACACGCTTTGCAGGTGCTCGTTCATCAAGGCCCGGTCACTGCCCTTGCGGTACAGCATCATGACCGTCTCACCCCGCTGGTAGTGCTCGACAAGCGTTTCGCCCAACGCAGCCTCGTCACGGTCGAACACCTTGACCGGCGAGCCGGGCAACTCGGCCGCCGGGCCACTGGCTCGGGCTTTCTTGCCGGCAATCGCCGGGGTGCCTTTGACCAGGTGTTCGGCTGCATCGATCACCTGTTGCTGGCAGCGGTAGTTGTCGACCAGCATCACCCGCGTGTTGGCCGGCGACGGGAACGCCTTGGTGAACTCCATGAAATACTTGGGCGAACTGCCACGCCAGCCGTAGATCGATTGCCAGTCGTCCCCCACGCACAGCAACGACGAATGCTGGGCATGGCGGCCGGTGTGCATGGCCGGGCCGCGGCGTCGTATTTCAGCAAGGCTGGCACGCAACCAGCTGACGATCTGCGGCGACACGTCCTGAAATTCGTCGATCAGCAGGTGCGCCAGCGGCCGCAGCAACGGATCGGGCAGCAGGTGCAGGTTTTCCGGGTTGTTCTCGCCAAACAGGGCGAACATGCGGTTGTAGCTCATCACCGGCGGCGACTGGTCCAGCAGGTGCGCTTCCAGGGCCTTCCAGTACAGCGCCAGGGCCTCGAAGAACAGTGCATCGCTATCGCCAGACGGGAAGCTCATCGCCGCCACCGCATTGTTCACCTCCAACCCAAGGTTTTCGATGAAATTGGCCGCACTGACGAACGCATCCAGCAGCGGCGCCGGGGCCAGTTCGCCCTTGACCTTGTACTCGAAGCCGGGGCCGGCCACGGCATCGCCTGCCAACGATGCCGCCAGGCGCCGGGCCATGGCGTAGTTGTCGAGCCAGATCAGCGGCCTGTCGCAGAACGCCTGCAACAGTGTGCGCTTGACCGCCCACTCGGCACGCACGGTCAGCTTGGCGCCGGGGCGCTGGTACTGCGCGCTTTGTGCGGGGTCGAAGCCCAGCACCACCAAAGGCCCCTGGCCTTCCAGGCGGCCATGCACATAAAAGCGGCTGCCACGGATGTCGACCGTTTCGCGGCAGGGCTCGATACCCTTGATCGGCCAGACGCCAGCGGCGAACCACAGGTCCTCGATCACGTCGCACAGTTCTTCGTCGCGCTGGGCCGCCAATTGGGTCACCTGTGCGCGCTTCTGCACATCGGGGTTGTTCGGGTCCAGCGGCTTCAGTTGCAAGGCTTCGCTGCGCAACTGCCCGACCAGCTCGGCAAAACGCGGGCTTTCACCCAGCAAGCTGCTGTAGCACTGGTTCAACTGCTGGCGCTGGGCATCGTTCAGGCGCAGGTCGAACGGGTTGCTGTCGGCCTCGGCCTCACGCCCGGCAGGCATCTCATGGCCCAGTGTTTCAAATGCACGCACCTGGCCGAAGCCCGGCAGGCTGCGCACCAGCGGCAGGATGCGCGAATGGAACGTGCGCACCAGCTCGCGGGCCTGCGCAGGCTGCAGGTTGATCTGCCACAGGGCGAACACCTGCAGCAGGCGCTTGATGAAGTCCTTGCGCGACTCGCGGGTGAAGGTGACCACGGTCATCGCATCCAGCTCGTAACCCAGGTAATGACGCAGCAAAAGAATGCGCAGCACCAGCGACGTGGACTTGCCTGCGCCGGCGCCTGCCACCACGCAGGTAGACGGGGTGTCACTGAAGATCAGCTTCCATTGCGCGGCGCTGGGCTGGGCTTCGGCGGGCAGGCGCTGGGCGACGTCGGCCTTGAAGCGCTTTTTCAACTCGGCCGTCAACGGCAGGCGCCAGTCGTCGAACAAGTTGTCATCCTGGCCTGGTACGGCGGCGCTGTCTGGGCGCGTATCGCGGATCACCAGCACCTGGCGCCCCGCTTCATAGCCCTCCACCCGACCACGCTCGAACCCTTCACGCACACCATCGGCATGGCCAGTGCGCTGGCCTGTGACGTGGCCGAGGAACCACGAGTCGCGGTGCTGGGCTTGCAGGCGGGTCAGGCCACGCCCCAGCAAGCGGGCGGCCAGGCGACGAAACCAGGGCAACTGGGCAGGAGGGGTAAGGTCGGCGGGGGCCAGGGGTTGCTCGTGGGCCACGGTCACTCCGTTGAAAATCAAAACAGCAGGCATGTTCGCCGCATCGACGAAAAATCGCCAGCGAATGCTTGCAGATCAGTGGATTAGGCGATGAAGCGAATAAAGTGCAGCAGAAAACACATCTACCAAACAGATTGTTTTAAGCCGATATTTACGCTTATTTTCGATGTTTCTTTGGCGCATCATGGCCCCATTCCACTGATTTGAGGAGCACGACCATGCTGCAACTACGACCTTTCGAAAGCCTCGGCCACGCCAACCATGGCTGGCTTGACGCCCACCACCATTTCTCGTTTGCCGAGTACTACGACCCGGCACGCATGCACTGGGGTAACCTGCGGGTTTGGAACGACGACCTGATCGCGGCCGGCAGCGGCTTCCCGCCGCACCCGCACCGCGACATGGAAATCATCACTTATGTGCGTGAAGGCGCTATTACCCACCAGGATAGCCTGGGCAACAAGGGCCGCACCGAGGCCGGTGATGTTCAGGTGATGAGCGCCGGTACCGGCATCGTGCACAGCGAGTACAACCTCGAAGACATCGACACACGTATTTTCCAGATCTGGATCGTGCCGGAGCGCACCGGTGAAGCCCCCCAGTGGGGTAGCCGGCCGTTCCCCAAAGGCGAACGCGGCGAAGGCTTCGTGACCCTGGCCAGCGGCCGCGCGGGTGACGAGGACAGCCTGCAGATCCGTACCGATGCCCGCCTGGTGGCTGCCACCCTGCGGGCGGGTGATACCGCCGAGTACCGCTTCGATGCCGCACGCCGGGGTTACCTGGTGCCGGCCAAGGGGCTGGTAGATGTCAACGGGCTGCGGGCCAAGGCGCGCGATGGCGTGGCGATCGAGCAGGAAGAGGTGCTGCGGGTGACCGCCATCGAGGACAGCGAGATCGTACTTGTGGATGTGGCCTGATAACCCAGCCTGCGACAATCCATGTAGCAGCGAAGGGCTGCCCCCATAGAACAACCCGGTTCAGCAGGGTCTTGTGGGGGCTGGCTTGCGGCCTTGGGCCTCCCCGGCTACCGCAAGGCAGCCATCAAACATTGGCGCCATCAGCCAGCCTGCACTAGCGTTGTGCTACCAGCCAGCCCAACGGTCATGCGGAGCACTCGATCATCATGCCGGACCTGCGCCCGAACCCGACGCTGTGCCTGGAATACCGTGCCGAACAGCCCATTCAGCACGCTTTTATCGAACAGGCCAGCCGTTGCCCGGAGGCCATTGCCATCATTGGCCAGCATATAACCTGCAGCTACTCCCAACTGGAGCAGATCAGCGCGGGCATTGCCGCGTTTCTGGTAAAAAACGCCGCCAGCGGCACCGATCGTGTGGTCATCGTCACCCATCGCAGCCCCGCCCTGGTATACGCCATGCTCGGCTGCCTGCGTGCCGGTCTGGCCTTCACCGTGGCTGACGCCGCTTACCCTGCCGTGCGTATCAAGCAAATCGTCAGCACCCTGAAGCCTGCGGTGATACTGCGCTGCGCCGAGGCAACCGTCGACGTCGGCCAGCCCATGGTCGTCACGGTGCCTGAAGCCCCCGCTGAGGCGCTGCTGGCCTTCCCTGGCCAACCTGTCGCGCTGCCCGCTGTCAGCCCTGAGCAACCGGCCTACATCACCTTCACCTCGGGCAGCACCGGCGAGCCCAAGGGCATCGTCACCCACCACGCACCGCTGGTGCACTTCGTCGACTGGCATGTGCGCCAGCATGGTTTGAGCCGGGCCGACACCTTTTCGCTGCTTTCCGGCCTGGGCCACGACCCGGTATACCGCGACGTGTTCACGCCACTGTCGCTTGGCGCGACCATTGCCTGCCCGGCCCAGTCGACCCTGACCGACCCCTCACGGCTGGCCAGCTGGCTTCACCAGCATGGCGTGAGCGTGATCCACCTCACCCCGCCGCTGGGCAAACTGATCGAAACAGGCGCTCACATGAACCGCCAGGTTCTCGACCAGCTGCGCTACCTGTTCTGGGGTGGCGATGCACTCAGCCCCACGCAGTACCAGCAGGTCCGCGCCATCGCACCGAATGCCGCCAATGTGAACTTCTACGGCACCACCGAAACCCCACAGGCCATGGCTTTCCACACCCTCGACCCGGAAATGGACAATGCCCGGGTGCCCCTGGGCAAAGGCATTGCCGATGCACAATTGCTGGTGATAAACCCGGCCAACCAGCTGGTCAGCGAGGGCGAGACAGGCGAAATCCTGATCCGCAGCCCCTACCTGTCGCGTGGTTACTGGGGCGACCCAGGGCTGACCGAAGCCAGATTCATCGCCAACCCGTTCACCGCCGACGCGGCCGACCGCTGTTACCGCACTGGCGACCTGGGCACCTACCTGGCCAATGGCAGCGCCAGTTTTCTGGGGCGCGCTGACAGCCAGGTGAAAATCCGTGGGCATCGCATCGAGCTGGTGGAGATCGAGAACGCCATCAGCCGTCTCCCGCACATAGGGCAATGCGTGGTCCAAGCCAACCACGACGCTGCATCAACCCGGCTGGTGGCCTATTGCGTCGCGCAGCAGGCCACCCGAACTGACGAACTGCGCCAGGCGCTCGCCGGCCAGTTGCCTGACTACATGGTACCGGCGCTGTTCGTGTTCCTTGATGCCCTGCCGCTCACCCCCAACGGCAAGGTCGACAAACGCGCGCTGCCTGCTGCATTTGACGACAGTATCAACCCACCCTTGTCACCCCTGGCCGAAAAGCTGAGTACAGCCTGGGCCCGCATCCTTCAGGTGCCGCGTCTGGACGCCAGGTTGAGCTTTGTCGAGCTGGGCGGCGACTCGCTGTCGTTCGTGCAGGCCTCGCGCGTGCTGGAGGCGCTCATCGGCCATCTGCCTGAACGTTGGGAAACCCTGCCGGTGTGCCAGTTGGCCGAGCTGAGTGCGCCGCGCAAAGGCGCGTGGCGGGTAATGGAAATGCCGGTGTTCATACGCATGCTCGCCATCATCCTGATTGTGGTCGGCCACCTGGTTGATTTCGACCACTGGCCGATCGTCGGCGAAACCTCGGTGCTGTTCCTGGTCTCCGGTATCGCCTTGGCGCGCTTTCAGCTCAAGGCCATCGAGGCGCGCGGCGATGCACGCACGCTGCTCAGGTCACTGGCAGCCATCGTGATGCCAACATTGCTGTACAGCGCATTGATCCAACTGGTATTCGCCCGGTTGCACTGGCAATCGCTGCTACTGGTTTCCAACTGGTTCCCCGCCAGTCAGGTCAGCCTGTTCAACTACTGGTACATCGAAGTGTTGGTGCAGATGATCGTGATCATCGGCCTGGTGCTGTCGATCAGGCGCGTGCGCCAGGTGCTGCGTGACGACCCGTTTCGCTGGCTGATCATCGCTGCCTGTGCGCTGGTAGCGCTGGATGTACTTCTCAACCAGTTCGTATTCGACGCCAGTGTCCTGCTCAACCGGGTACCCCAGCACTTTCTGGCGGTGATGGTGCTGGGCATGGCCGTCCACCATGCCGACACGCCCTCACGCAAATGGGTGGCCAGTGCGGTGGCCGTGCTGGTGGTTGCCGAGCTGGACCTGATGGCGGTTGCCGGTGTTGGCTGGCAAGCGTTCACACGCTATGTCGACATCGCCCTGCCAGCGATACTGGCACTTGTCTGGTTCCGCTCGGTGCCAGTACCCGCCCTGGTTGCACGGGCAGGTGCGGTGATCGCTTCGTCTACCTTGTATATCTACCTGACGCATTTCCAATTCGAGTCGGTGGCGGAACATGTTTTCAGGCACCCGCTGTTCGAGGTGTCCCTGGCACTCGCTGGAGGGGTACTGGTGAGCTATTGCTGGAATACCCTGTTACGTCTGCTGTTTACCCGCAGGCGCAAGCAGCAGAACCAGGCGCGTGGAGCCGATCCAGCTGAACGCGCCACCTCTGCCTGAACGAAGATGACCCGCCACCGCATGCACTATTCTCGTCCGGCCAGTTCAGCCAGCACCTCGGCCGAGGTGGTGACCTGGCGGAAGTGGTGCTTCCACAGGTCGGTCCCCAGCTTGCCCGAGCGGTCCAGCGATGACCCTATTGTCATGTCTGTCACCAGCGTGGGCATCAGCCCTGCATCGAACAGGGCAAAGCCGGCGGCCAGCACGCAGGTTTCGGTCTGCAACCCGCACACCAGCACCCGCTCTACACCCAGTTGCCGGATGTAGTCGATAGCTTCGGCACTTTGCCCATAGCCATGCTTGACGAACACCTGGTCGGCCTCGACCAGGCTCTCGTCCTCCGCCGCCGGGTGCCAGCCGAGCTGGCGCTCGAACGGCGTAACCTGTTCATCGTGCAATTCGACCGAGGCTATGGTGGGAATGTTCGCTGACAACCGCCGCAAGCCATCGACCAGCCACTCGGGCGGGCTGAAGGTGGACTGAACATCGACGATGAGCAAAACCTGGCGCATAGCGTACTCCGGCCATCATGCAAAATGGCGCGGAGTATACCGCGTGGCGCCGGGGCTTGATGACCAATCGTTGCTCCCCCCACCGACTGCTGGCGCACGCGGCGCCGAATACCTTGACACGCCTGACCATGAAGGCTGCCGTAGCTGCGACGTATTCCTTCAGGCTATGATCGGTCACCCTGCCGCGGACACCCTGAGCCATGCCCGTAGACCTGCAAGCGTTGTACCCCAGGCTGATCCACCTGATGCTGGACACGGTATTCGTGGTCGACAGGGACAACCAGATCGTGTTCGTCAGTGATGCCTGCAAGACGCTGCTGGGCTACGAAGCCTGCGAACTGATCGGCACGCCGATCACCCGCTACATGCACCCTGACGACCTCCCGGCCACGCGCGCCTCGATCATGCGGGTAATGAACGGCCAGCCGCACTACGACTTTTGCAACCGTTACCTTCGCAAGGATGGCAGCGTGGTGCACATACTGTGGGCGGCCTGCTGGTCCGATGAGGCCCAGGCGCGTATCGGCGTGGCGCGGGACGTTACCGCCCAGCGCGAGGCCGAAGACGAACTGCGCTTCCTCGCCCATCATGACCCACTGACCCGGCTGGCCAACCGCGCCATGTTCAATGAACGGCTGGACACCGCCCTGGCAGCGGCCCGGCGTCACAACCGCAGGCTGGCCTTGCTGTTCCTCGATATCAATGACTTCAAGCAGATCAACGACAACCATGGTCACAGCGTGGGCGACCGGGTACTGTGCACACTGGCCCGGCGCCTGGAAAGCTGCGTGGGGGTAGCTGGCACGGTAGCGCGGATGGGCGGTGACGAATTCACCGTGCTGTTGCCCGATTGCCCGTCGCCGGAGGCCATTGCCACGCACGTACAGCACATTCTCGCGGTCATGGCCGAACCGCTCGACGCCGAGTTTGCCGGCATCGATGCACCATCCTGCAGTATTGGCGTGGCCTGCTTTCCCGAAGACGGCAACGATGCCGACATGCTACTGCGCCATGCTGACGGGCACATGTACCAAATCAAGCGCCAACGCGCTGCGACTGGTTGAAGGCAAAGGCACACCGCATGGATGAACACCTGCAAGGTACTGTCGGGCAAGCACCCGCCTCTGTCGGCTTGGCCCAGGCATTGCTGTTCTGGCTGAAGCTGGGGTTCATCAGTTTCGGCGGCCCGGCCGGGCAGATTGCGATCATGCACCAGGAACTGGTGGAGCGGCGCGGCTGGATCAGTGAGCGGCGTTTCCTGCATGCCCTCAACTACTGCATGTTGCTGCCCGGGCCCGAGGCCCAGCAACTGGCCACCTACATCGGCTGGCTGATGCACCGCACCTGGGGCGGGGTGATTGCCGGTGCTCTGTTCGTGCTCCCTTCGCTGTTCATCCTGATCGGCCTGTCGTGGGTGTACCTGACCTGGAGCGAAGTACCGGTGGTCGCCGGGATTTTCGCAGGGATCAAGCCGGCCGTGACCGCCATCGTCGTGCATGCCGCCCACCGCATTGGCACGCGGGCGCTGAAGAACGGCTGGTTATGGGCCATTGCCGCGGCCTCGTTCGTGGCCATTTTCGCGCTTGACGCCCCCTTCCCGCTGATCGTGCTGACGGCCGCACTGCTGGGTTACGTCGGCGGCCGGCTGCTACCGGCACAGTTCACGCCCGGTGGGGGCCACAGCACCGCCAGCACCCGCCAGCGCCCGGCGCTGATCGACGACGATACCCCGATCCCCGCGCACGCCCGCTTCAGTTGGGGCCGCCTGGTGACCTTGCTGCTGGCGGTTGCGGCGCTTTGTCTTCTGCCCATGGGTCTGCTGATGGCGGCCTTTGGCTGGCACGGCACACTCACGCAAATGGGCTGGTTCTTCACCAAGGCAGCGCTGCTGACCTTCGGCGGTGCCTATGCGGTGCTGCCCTATGTCTATCAAGGGGCTGTCGGTCACTATGGCTGGCTGTCGCCCACGCAGATGATCGATGGCCTGGCACTGGGCGAGACCACGCCCGGGCCGCTGATCATGGTGGTGGCCTTCGTCGGTTTCGTCGGTGGCTACCTGCAACCGATGTTCGGCGCCCACCAGGCGTTCCTCGCGGGCGCAGTGGCAGCGGGGCTGGTGACCTGGTTCACCTTCCTGCCCTCGTTCCTGTTCATCCTCGCCGGAGGCCCGCTGGTGGAATCGACCCACAATGAACTGAAGTTCACCGCCCCGTTGACCGGGATAACTGCGGCTGTGGTGGGCGTAATACTCAACCTTGCGCTGTTCTTCGGCTACCACGTGCTGTGGCCGGACGGGTTCGATGGCGCGTTCCACTGGTCCTCGGCTGTGATAGCGCTCGCGGCGGCGGTGGCGCTGTTCCGCTACAAGCGCGGGGTGATACACGTGTTGATCGGCTGCGCCGTTGCCGGGCTCGCCCTTCACCTTTTCCGCTGATGGAGCCGATCATGCGCAACCCTGAAGACGCCTTGCTAGACAGTTGGCACCATAACGCCCAGGCCTGGATCGACGCCGTACGCAACGGCGCCATCGAGAGCCGTCGCCAGGTCACTGACCAGGCCATCCTGCTGGCCATCCTTGGCCGCCAGCCCGAACGGGTGCTCGACCTGGGCTGCGGTGAGGGCTGGCTGCTGCGCGCGCTGGCCGACCGGGGTATCGAGGCGGTGGGTGTCGACGGCGACAGAACGCTGGTGGATGCAGCGCGAGCTGCGGGCGCGTGTGAGGTGCACCTGGCCAGCTATGCGCAGCTGGCTGAGGCGAAGGTGCATGTGGGCAAGGACTATGACCTGATCTGCGCCAACTTCGCGCTGTTGCACCAGGACATCATTGAACTGTTGTCGGCAATGCGGACGTTGCTGGTGCCAGGCGGTGCGCTGGTGATCCAGACCCTGCACCCGTGGAGCATGGCCGGCGGGGATTATCAGGATGGCTGGCGAGAGGAGTCTTTTGCCGGGTTCGCCGGGGAATGGCAACCGATGCCTTGGTATTTCCGCACCCTGGCCAGCTGGCTGAATGCGCTGGACATGGCAGGGTTGCGACTGGTCGGTTTGCAGGAGCCGCAGCACCCGCAAAGCGCGGTGCCGCAGTCATTGTTGATGGTGGCTGAGCGTCACTGAATCGGGCCGTAACAATCCTGTGGGAGCAGGGCTCACCCCGCTCCCACAAGGCAGGCCGGGGCAGGCTACAGCACCGGCTTGCGCGCTGCTCCGCTGCGGGCCTTGGCCATGGCTGCCAGGCGCACCGCTACGTTGGCAGCGCCGTAACCGGCGTATCCCGCCTTGCGCTGGATGATCTCGAAGAAGAAACGCTCCTCGAACGGCTCGGTGTAGACGTGGAACAGCTCGCCACCTTGGGCGTCGCGGTCGTACAGCACGTTGTAGTACGCCAGCTCGCTGAGGAACTCGTCATCGAAATCGAAACGCGCCGCCAGGTCGTCGTAGTAGTTCAGCGGGATTTCCAGCAGCGGCACCCCTGCCAGCTTGGCCCTTGCCACTTCGCGGAAGATGTCATCACAATCGAAGGCGATGTGATGTACGCCGGAACCACGGTAGCTTGAAAGCGCATGGGCGATTGCGGTGTTGCGGTTTTCCGAGATGTTCAGCGGCAGGCGCAAGGTGCCGCACTGGCTGCGCAGGGC
Organism: Pseudomonas sp. VEM90; assembly: GCF_054611535.1. Taxonomy (NCBI): domain Bacteria; kingdom Pseudomonadati; phylum Pseudomonadota; class Gammaproteobacteria; order Pseudomonadales; family Pseudomonadaceae; genus Pseudomonas; species Pseudomonas sp. VEM90. The sequence goes on from NZ_JBTRAR010000001.1 coordinate 267,184, forward strand.
GCGACTCTTGACCAGGCCATACGGGTCGGGCAGCACCACTTCGTCGTCGGCGGCGAAGTCGAACAAACTCTTGTAGAACAGCACCCAGCTGTCCAACGACTCGGCCGGCAGGGCCAGGGCCATGTGGTCGATGCGGCGCAGCCCGCCGGTCGCGGCTGCATTGTTGTCCAGGCTGAAGTCGGTGTCGTACAGGGTGTGGCCGGCAGTGCCCTGCTCCACCAGGTACAGCAGGCTGCCATCGGGCGCACGCACCGCCGGCACTTCGCATTCGTTGGGGCCGACCAGACCGCGGAATGGCTGGCCACGGAAAGCGGTGGCCCGCTTCAGGGCCGCTTGCTGGTCCTTGACCCGCAACGCAGTGGCGCACAGCGACGGGCCATGGGCCTCGAAGAAGTTGTGGCCGAAGGAATACGGTTCAGCGTTCAGCACAATGTTGATATCACCCTGGCGCAGCAGTTGCACTTCTTTGCTTCGGTGCTTGCCGGCTTCGGCAAAGCCCAGGCGCTTCAACCAGTTGCCCAGGCGCGCGCCGACGGCTTCGTCGACCGCGAACTCCAGGAACTCCACGCCGTCATAAGCGCTGGCCGGCGGCGGAGCGAACAGTACGCCAGGCTCGATCGGCGTGTTCTCCTGCTCCAGGCGCAAGCGGGTCTGCTCTTCGAGGTACAGCAACGAACGCAAGCCGTCCGCAGCATTCTGCCGGGTCGGTGCGGCGCGGAAACCGTCATTGAAGATTTCCAGCGACAGCGGGCCACGGTAGCCCGTGGCGAGGATCGGTGCCAGGAAACCGGCCATGTCCATTTCGCCCTGCCCCGGGAAGCAGCGAAAGTGCCGGCTCCACTCCAGCACATCCATGGCCAGGATTGGCGCATCGGCCATTTGCACGAAGAAGATCTTGTCGCCGGGGATGTCGCGGATCGCGCTTGGATCACCTTTGAGCGACAAGGTGTGGAAGCTGTCGAGGATCACCCCGAGTGCCGGGTGGTCGGCCTGGCGCACCAGGTTCCACACTTGCTGGTAAGTGTTGACGTGGCGGCCCCAGGCCAGCGCTTCGTAACCAATGCGCAGGCCGCGCTTGCCGGCATGTTCGCCCAGCAGGCGCAGGTCGTCGACCAACAGTTGCTCGTCACCCAGGGCATCGGCCTGGACGTTGCTGCACACCAGCACCAGGTCGGTACCCAGTTCCTGCATCAGGTCGAACTTGCGTTCGGCGCGGTCGAGGTTTTTCTGCAGGCGGTCACGGCGGCAGCCTTCAAAGTCGCGAAAAGGCTGGAACAAGGTGATGGCAATGCCCAGGTCGGCGCACATCTGGCGCACCTGGCGCGGGCTGCCAGCGTAATAGAGCAGGTCGTTTTCGAAGATCTCGACGCCGTCAAAACCGGCGGCGGCGATGGCTTCGAGCTTTTCCGGCAGAGTGCCGCTCAAGGACACGGTAGCGATCGAACGCTGCATGGCGGGAGTTCCTTGTTGTTGGAGGAATACGGTGCCATTCGGGCAAATAACCCCTGTCACAGTCTATGGCACGATCGATTATTCGCAGGTAAAGTCGACGCTTCAATCTCTTTGTACGGAATGGTTAGTTTTGCGTTCGATTATCGCACAAAACCCGTTTTAGCGAATTGCTAGACCGCGGCCCCGTGGTCAACATGGACCACAGACGCAGGCACACCGACCGTTGCCTCCTGCCTTGGCATAACCTCTGGCGGAACCTGCGCAAACAACAATAACAACGGAGACAACGATGGCTCACTCCAGCTCGCAAGCAAAGAAAGCGACCGCCAGTGGATGGATAGGCTCGGCACTCGAGTACTACGACTTCTTCATCTACGCCCAGGCCGCGGCGCTGATTTTCCCGCAGATTTTCTTCCCCAACACCGACCCGAAGATGGCGATCATTGCCTCGTTGGCCACCTATGGCGTGGGCTACCTGGCACGCCCGGTCGGCGCCTTCGTTCTGGGCCACTGGGGTGACACCCGCGGTCGCAAGAACGTCCTGCTGCTGTGCATGTTCCTGATGGGCCTGTCGACCATGGCTGTCGGCCTGCTACCCACCTACCACGACATCGGCTACCTCGCACCGGCCTTGCTGGTTGTGCTGCGACTGATCCAGGGCTTTGCCGTGGCCGGGGAAATTTCCGGTGCCAGTTCCATGATCATGGAGCACGCGCCGTTTGGCCGAAGAGGCTACTACGCCAGTTTCACCCTGCAAGGTGTGCAAGCGGGCCAGGTCCTGGCGGCAGCGGTGTTCCTGCCACTGGCTTACTTCATGCCCAGCGAAGCCTTTACCGAATGGGGCTGGCGCATTCCGTTCCTGATGAGCGCCGTCGTGCTGATTGCCGGCTTCATCATCCGTAAGGAAGTGCACGAGACCCCAGCGTTCGTTCAAGAAGAGAAACAGGACAAGGTTGTCAAATCGCCCATCAGCGAAGCCTTCCGCCACAGCTGGAAGCACATGGTGCTGGTGATGTTCATGGCCCTGATGAACGTGATCCCGGTCGTGGCCACCATCTTCGGTGCGGCCTACGCGGTGCAGCCGGCGTATGGCATCGGCTTCGACAAGAGTGTGTACCTGTGGATTCCGGTGGTCGGTAACATCGTCGCGGTGCTGGTGATCCCGTTCGTGGGCAACCTGTCGGACAAGATCGGCCGTCGCCCGACCATGATCGCTGGCTGTCTGGGCTCAGGCCTGCTGGCCTTCGTCTACCTGTATGCGATCAGCATCCAGAACGTGCCAATGGCGTTCGCCGCCTCGATCGTCATGTGGGGCATGGTTTACCAGGGTTACAACGCGGTATTCCCAAGCTTCTACCCTGAGCTGTTCCACACCCGCTACCGCGTGACGGCCATGGCCATCGCGCAGAACATCGGCACCATGCTCACCGCCATGCTGCCCGCGCTGTTCGCAATGGTCGCCCCACCCGGCTCGGACAACATTCCGCTGGTAGTCGGTGGGCTGGCCTTCTTCATCACCGGCGTGTGCGCCCTGGCGGCCTACATTGCCCCGGAAACCCACCGCCTGGCGATGGAAGACCTGGGCAACCCAGAGGCCAAGCCGATGGAAAAGGCAGCCTATGAAGCCAGCCGTAAAGGTAGCTTTCAGGCGGTGAGTCACTGATAGATTGCAGGGGCTGCTTTGCAGCCCCTTCGCGGTCAAGCCCGCTCACACACGTACCGTACAGGCTTCAGCCTTTGATCACGTCCTGCAGGCGTGCCCACAGCCGCTGCACATCCCCCCGCTCGGTCGGCAGCGCACCAATCGAAACCCGCACCATCCATCGCCCGTCCAGTGTAGCCGGCGTCACATAGGCATCCCCGGACGCATTCAACCGCTCGGCCCAGCCCTTGGTATGCGCATCCAGCGCATCCCCTTCAAGCCCGGCCGGTCGATGGCGAATGCACAAGGTCTGCAGCTGTACTGGCGCCAGCACTTCCCACTCCGCCGCCGCCTCGACCTGCCCCGCCAGCCACTGGGCATTGTCCAGGTCACGCCGCAGCCGCGCCTGCAATGCGTCTACACCCTCGCTGCGCAACATGAACCACAGCTTCAAGGCGCGGAACCGACGACCCAGCGGAATGCCCCAGTCGCGCAGGTTCTTCACCTCGCCATCCACCGCCGACTGCAGGTAGCTGGGATTGGTGCTCATCACCCGGATCAGGTGCTGCGGATCGCGCACGTAGTAGATCGAGCAATCGAAGGCCACACCCAGCCATTTGTGCGCGTTGACCACCACCGAATCGGCCAGCTCGATGCCATCCCACATCCAGCGGCACTCGGGCAGGATCATCGCCGAACCGGCCATGGCCGAGTCAACGTGCAACCACAGCCCATTGGCCTGGGCGATTTCGCCCACCGGGCGCAGCGGGTCGAGGGCAGTGGTCGTCGTGGTGCCGGTGGTGGCAACCACGGCGCAGGGCTGGTTGCCGGCAGCCAGGTCCTGCTCGATCGCCGCCTGCAGTGCCTCTGGGCGTAGGGCGTAGCGTTCGTCGGTGGGGATCAGGCGGATATTGTCGCGACCAAAACCTGCCAGCAGTGCAGCCTTGTCCACCGAGCTGTGGGCATGGGCGCTGACATACACGATCAACGGCTTGGCTTCGGCCTGCAGGCCGCCGCGTACCAAGGCGTAGTCGGTGGCGCGCTCACGGGCACTGATCAGCGCCACCAGGGTGCTGGTCGAGGCGGTGTCCTGGATCACACCACTCCATTGAGCAGAAAGGCCGAGCAACTGGCGCAGCCAGTCAAGGGTGGTTTCTTCCAGTTCGCTCAGGGCCGGGCTGGATTGCCATGACAGGCCCAGCACGCCCAGACCGGTACTGAGGAAGTCCCCCAGCACCGAGGACAGGGTGCCATTGGAAGGGAAATAGCCATAGAAGTCCGGGTGCTGCCAATGGGACAGGCCGGGCATGACCCACTGGTTGACATCATCGAGGATAGCCTCGAAGGGTTCGCCTTGGCGGGGCGCGGTTTGCGGCAAGGCAGCCTTGAGGTAGCCAGGTTCGACCTGAGCCATGACCGGGCGTTCGCCCACGGTCTGGCGGTAGTCGGCAATCAGGTCGATCAGTTGGTGGCCGTACTGGCGAAATTGTTCGGGGGTCACGCTAGCTCTCCTGGGGGTTATCCATTGCCTGTGCTGGCCCTTTCGCGGGTAAACCCGCTCCTACAGCCGCGAAGAAGCCGCACAATCAACACAATGCCCCCAGTCTAGGCACCTATCCCCGGCCGAATAACCCCGCTTCCCGCATAGCTGCTATGGCGAACCTGCATGCCCGCCCTGTACACCAAACTGCGACTGGCGCCACAACTCGAATACCCGGTTACGCAACCAGCGGTGCTCGGCCGAGGCCTGCAGGCGCTGGTGCCACACAACCCAGTACCGCTGGCTGTGGTCGATGAAGCCCAGTGGTCGCCAGGTCAGGTCATGCAAACGGCTCAGCTGCCGGGCGATGTGCTCGGGGACCGTGGCCACGGCCTGACTGTTGGCAATCACTTGTACCGTGGCGCAGAAGAACGGCACTTCGAGGCTGACCCGCCGCTGCAGGCCTTGTGCACGCAAGTGCCGATCGATGAAGCTGTCCTTGTCGCCACCACCCGAAATGCGCACATGCTTGTACGCCAGGTAGTCGGCCTGGCTGAGCGCGGCCTGCGCGGCCAGCGGGTGATCCTGGCGCATCAGGCATACCGCGCGGTCCTCACCCAACAGACGTCCGTGCAGGTTGGGCGGCGACTCGTCGAACAAGGTGGTCGCCAGGTCGATTTCTCCGCTGGCCAGCAAGGCGTACTGGCCGGCCTGCCAGGTGCGGTACTCCAGCGACACACCTGGCGCTTCGCGCTCCAGCGCCGCCACCAGCAGCGGCAGCATGTGCTCGGCCACATAATCCGAAGCAGCCAGGCAGAACCGCCGCTCGCAACGCGCCGGGTCGAAGATGGCGGGCTGGCGCAGCGCGTGCAGTTCTTCGAGCACCTGGCGCAAAGGCTCGACCAGCGCTTCGGCGTGTTCGCTAAGCACGTAACCACGCCCTTGGCGCACCAGCAACGGATCATCGAAGGCTTCGCGCAGGTGGGCCAACTGGCGGCTCAGGGCCGATTGGCTGACACCCAGGCGCTCGGCCGCGTGGCTGAGGTTTTTAAGCTGCAACAGGTGGTCGAGGGTGCGCAGGTGGGCGAGGCTGAGGGAGGCGAAGGTGGGGTTCATGCAGGCTCCCTGCGGTGGAATTCAAGGGCCTTCTCGCGGGCAAGCCCGCTCTCACAGGGTTCTCACATCGTTCGGCATCGTGAAAAACCTGCGGGAGCGGGCTTGCCCGCGAACAGGCCGCAACGCGGCCCCGACGATTACTCGGTCAGGCCAACATAGACGTTCTGCACGTCATCGTGCTCGTCGATCGCCTCGAGAAACGCTTCGACCTCGGCCAACGCCTCAGCACTCAGGCTGGCCGCGCTTACCGGGTTTTTAGGGGTGTAGCCGATTTTCGCCGCGGTCACGGTGAAACCATGCTCCGGCAGGGCCTTCTGTACCGCGTCCAGGTCGGTGGTGTCGGTGATGAACAGGGTCGAGCCCTCTTCTTCACCTTCCTCGAAGTCCTGGGCACCGGCTTCGATCGCGGCCATTTCCGGATCAGCGTCAGCGCTCGCAGGCGTGGCTTCGATCAGGCCTACATGGTTGAAGTCCCACGCTACCGAACCGCTGGCACCCAGCTGGCCCTTGCGGAACAGCACGCGGATTTGCGCGACGGTGCGGTTGATGTTGTCGGTCAGGCACTCGACGATCAGCGGCACCTGGTGCGGGGCGAAACCTTCATAACTCACCGCATGGTACTGCACGGCATCACCGTCCAGGCCTGCGCCCTTGCGGATTGCCCGATCCAGGGTCTCGCGGGTCATCGAAGCCTTCTTGGCTTGCACGATGGCCAGGCGCAGGCGTGGGTTCATGTCGGGATCGGCACCCGACTTGGCCGCGATCTGGATTTCCTTGGACAGCTTGCCCATGATCTTGCCTTTGGCATTGGCCGCTGTTTCTCTATGTTTGGCTTTCCACTGTGCGCCCATGTCGACTCTCTTGTTTCAGCGGCCGGTTCAGGAAGCGACCGGCCAAAAGTGGGTGCATTTTATACGCCCTCGAGCATGGGATCGACAAGAAATCTCATCAGCCTTTATCGGCTTTGCCCGCCGCCGCGGCAAACCGCGCCAACCGCACATCCAGCCTTCGTGGGCGCACACCACGATCTTCGGCCTGCTCCTTGCGGCGGATGGCATTGCGCACCATCAGCGAGCCCAGGTAGCGGATCGGCTCGGGCGGGAACAGCCCCAGCGGCCCTTTGACCAGCGGCGACCGGGTCCACGGGTTGTCCAGCCCCAGCGCCAGCGACGAAAGAATCTGCCCGCCCATGTGGCACGGGCCAACACCGCTGCCGGAATAACCGAAGCCGTAGAACACGTTGCCCTGCCCGTCCAGCCGGCCGAAGAATGGCAGGCCGGTCACCGAGCGATCCGACGGCCCGTTCCAGCTGGCCGCCAGTGGCACCTCGGCCAAGGCCGGGAAAAAGCCGCCAAGGCTTTCGCGCAGCAACCGCCGATACGGCGACGGCTGGTCGAAGACCGGCAACATGCGCCCGCCATAGGCAAACGTGTTGCCGCCCTTGCCGAGCATCAGCCGGCCATCGGAGGTGTTGTGGTAGTAGTGCACGAAAATACGCGAGTCGAGCACGCTGATCCCGCTGTCCAGGCCGATCTGGCGCAGCAGCTCGGGGCACGGTTCGGTAATGACCATGTCGCTGGAAACGATCGCCACACTGCGCTCGAACTGCGGGAAGACGCGCGCCATCCAGGCATTGAGGCCCAGCACTACACGGTCGGCGCGCAGCGTGCCGTGGGCCGTGCGTACCTGCACCGGGGCACCGTGCTCCAGGCCGGTCATGGCGGTGCCTTCGTAGAGGCGCACGCCGCGCTGCAAGGCCACCCGGCGCAGGCCGCGCACCAGTTTGCCCGGCTGCACAGTGGCGGCGGCCGGCGAGAACCAGCCTTCCAGATGCCGTGCCGAACCGGCCAGGCGCTGCACCTGCTCCAGCGGCAAGCGGCGGAACGAGTTGATACCCTTGTGCTCCAGCGCGGCGATCACCGCGTCGGTGGCACCGACCTGGGCTGCGTTGGTGGCCGTGTACAGCGTGCCGTCCAGACGGAAGTCGCAGTCGATGCCATTGGCCGTGCAGAACACACCGATGTCTGCGATGCTGCGCTCCGACTCGCGCACCAGCCGCACCGCCTCCTCCCCCCCGAACAGGCGTTCGAGGGTGAAGTACTTGGCCGACCAGGACAACGCACACCCGCCATTGCGGCCGCTGGCACCGGCACCGCAGATGTCGGCCTCGATCAGCACCACATCCAGGGCCGGTACCGCCTCCTTGAGCATCAGCGCCGTCCACAGGCCGGTGTAGCCGCCGCCGACAATGCACACATCGCAACGGGTATCGCCTTGCAGCGGCGGGCATACCGCCTCCTGCGCCGAATCCAGGGCCTGTTGCAGCCAGAAGGGTCTCATTCGCTCGCTTTCCTTTAAGTACGCATTGGCTTGATTGCCATGCTGGTGTTCGGTACCACGTCGGTGCCTTGCGGGCTGATGGCCGGCCGGCTGTTCCAGTGCGGCAGCAACACCAGCGCCGAGAACAGCGCGCAGCCAGCGAACACGATGAACACCGTGACGCCGTCGAAATAACCCGGCAGCAACCCGCCCAGTACCGCGCCCACCGACCCACAACCGTTGACGAAACCTGCTGCGGTGGCGCCGGCCTTGGCGGTGCCGAAGTCGATGGCTGCAGCGCCGCTGATCATCGAGTCCGGCCCGTACAGGGTCAGGCCCATGACGAACAGCAGGGCCACCACCAGCAGCACGCTGCCGGTGTTCATGGCCGCCATGAACAACGCCAGTGTCACGGTCAGCAGCACCAGGCTGATCACGCAGGCCGGCATGCGCCGGGCGCCAAACAGTTTGTCCGAGGCCAGGCCAATCATGATCGGGCCAAGCAGCCCGGCCAGTTCGAAAGCAGTCGGGATGATTGCCGCGCCCACTTTGCCCACCGAGGGCATCTGCTCGAAGACGATCACAGGGCCCCACAGCAAGATGGCGTAGCGCGCCGGCTTCAGCAGGAAGTACGCCAGGCCCAGGGTCAACACCGTGCGGTTGCGCAGGATTTCCCGCAGTGGCGCCCAAACGCTGCACAGGTTGTCGGCCGGGGCCATGCTTTGCGGCTCGGGCTCAACCGCCGGCAAGCCGACGTCCTCGGGTTTGTTGCGCTGCAGGAAGAAGAACAGCACCGCCACCAGCGCCACCACGACCGCGCTGGAGAAGAACGCCGCATGCCAGGTACCCACCAGGGTGTAGGCCCACCAGCCCGCGAACGGCGAGGCCACCAGGCCGCCGAAGGCATAGCAGGAACTCCACAGGCCCAGCACCCGTCCGCGCTGCGAAGCCGGGAAGAAGCTGCCGATGTTCTTGCACAAGCCGGCCCAGCCGGTGGATTGCGCCAGGCCCTGTACCAGCATGCAGGTAGCGAAGATCGGGAAAGTTGCGTAACTGCCCATCACGACTGCCGCCGCCGCAGAAATCAGCAACCCGCCCAACACGACCACGCGCGGGCCAAAGCGGTCGGCAAGCATGCCCCAGGTGAATTGGCCCACGGCATAGGCGGCCAGGTAGATGGCGTCCAGGTTGGCCATGGCGGCCTTGTCGAGCATGAAGCCTGGGTCTTCGGCGATGCCCAGCTTGGCCACCGAGAAGGCTTTGCGGGTGAAGTAGAAGGCGGCGTAGGCCAGCCAGGTGATGGCGAAAATCTGGATACGCCAGCGTTTGAACGCGGCTAGGGAATGATTCATGTAAGTCTGACCTCTTGCTCAAGTGTGCCGGCAGAATGTGAAGAAACGCCTGTCTTGTTCTTGTGTTACGCACAGCGATGACGAGGCTGTCATCGGGTCAGGTGGCGCCGAGTAGGCACCATCGCCCTGGCGGCATTCGTGGTGCCAGCGTCGGGCTGAAATCCATGGAAACAGTTGCTGTAAGATAAATAAAATCGATTTATCGTATTACACAAATAAGCCCAGCTTGTTACTGAGGTTGTCATGTCGGTTTCCCACGCCCAACTCAAGGCTTTCCACGCGGTGGCCGTCCACGGCAGCTTTACCCGCGCTGCGGAAAAGCTGTTTCTTACCCAGCCTGCGGTGTCCGACCAGGTGCGCAAACTGGAGGAGCGCTTCGGCGTCTTGCTGTTCCACCGCAACAAACGCTCGGTGCAGCTCACCGACCTTGGCGAGCGGCTGCTGGGCATCAGCCAGCGCCTGTTCGCCTGCGAGGCCGAAGCCCAGGAACTGCTGCACGACTCGCGTGCGCTGCAGACCGGCAGCCTGGTGCTGGCAGTGGATGCGCCGGTGCACGTACTGCCGCAGATCGCCCGCTTCTGCCAGCGCTATCCGGGGATCCAGGTGAAGATCGAAACGGGCAATACCGACGAATCGCTGGCGCGGCTGTTCAGCTATCAGGCCGACCTGGCCCTGCTGGGCCGGGATGTCGACGATGAGCGCCTGCATTGCCTGCCGCTGCGTCGTGACCCGATGGTGGCGTTCGTTTCCCACCACCACCCATGGGCTAGCCGCGGCTCGATCAGCCTGGCCGACCTCGATGACACGCCACTGGTGCTGCGCGAGCCCGGCTCGGTGACGCGGCAGACGCTGGAGGAAGAAATGCAACGCGCCGGGTTGCGGATACGCGCAGCGATCCAGGTGGAGGGCCGGGAAGCGGCGCGAGAGGCGGTGGTGGTAGGCATTGGTGTGGGCGTGGTATCGGCGGCAGAGTTTGGTGCCGATGCACGAGTGTGTGCGTTGCCGATAGTGGATTGCCAGCGGCATTTGACCGAGACCCTGGTGTGCCTGAGCGAGCAGCGTACGCGCCGGGTGGTGGCGACTTTCCTGCAGATGGTCGAGGAAGGGGTGTAGCACTGTGCTGGCCTTTTCGCGGGCTCGCCCGCTCCCACAGGTCCTGCACAGCATCCGGAACCTGTGTCGTTTTAGGAGCGGGCGAGCCCGCGAAGGGGCCAGATCAGGCAACCCAACTATGCTGGGATAACCCCAATCCAGGCACCCAACCCATGCTCTACCGCCTTGCCGCCGACACCCTGGTGCTGCTGCACCTGGCCTTCATCCTGCTGGTGCTGTTCGGCGGGCTGCTGGTGCTGCGCTGGCGCCCTGCCCTGTTGCTGCACCTGCCGGTCCTGGCCTGGGGCCTGGCGGTGGAGTGCCTGCACCTGGGCTGCCCGCTGACCACTTGGGAAAACCACATGCGCAATGCCGCCGGTGACGCAGGTTACCAGGGCAGCTTCGTCGAGCACTACGTCTGGCCACTGATCTACCCCGCCGGCCTGACCCCGCAGATCCAGCTGTTGCTGGGCACCCTCGTACTGGCGCTGAACCTCGGCATCTACAGCTACGTGGCCTGGCGCTGGCGCCGCCCTAGCGGGTAGCGATCACGAACAACCGCGGGAAGGGCAACAGGACCTTGCCATCAGAGGCCGGCGGATAATCGCGCTGCATGGCCTGCAGGTACATCTGCAGGAAGTCGGCCTGCTCCTGCTCATCCAGCCTGGCCAGATAAGGCCGCAGCGCCGACCCTTTGAACCATTCCACTACCGCTTCGGCGCCCCCCATCAACGGGTGATGATAGGTGGTACGCCATACGTCCACCCGTGCGCACAGCGGGCTGAGCAAGTCATAGTAGAACGCCGCGTTGTGCCGGGGCGGCAGCTGCAAGTCGGCGAACTTCGCCGCCCAGGGGCCTTGGCTTGCGATCTCGCGCAACTGCCGGTGGGCTGGTTCGTCGAGGTTGTCCGGGGTCTGCACGGCCAGGCTGGCGCCTTCGCTGAGCTGGCGCACCAGGTGCGGATACAGCAAGGCGTGGTCAGGTACCCATTGCAACGAGGCGTTGGCCAGGATCAGGTCCTGCGGCTCGGGGGCAGTCCAGCCAGCAATGTCGGCAATGACCGTGCGCACACGCGGGATGCACAGCCGCTTGCGCTCACGGGCCTTGTCGATCATGTCAGGGTCGCTGTCCAGTGCCGTCACCTGGGCGTCGGGGTAACGTTGCAGCAGCACCTCGGTCGAGTTGCCGGGGCCGCACCCCAAGTCAGTGGCGTGGCGCACCGGCCGTGGCGGGATGGCGGCAATCAGGTCGCGTACGGCGCGCGTGCGTTCGTCTTCGAACAGGGAATACTGGGTGGCAGACCAGGCCATGTGCGGCTCCTTTGGGCAGGCTATGTGCCTAGCATATGCCATCTGTCGCCCAGCGGGACGGTTGCGAAGGGATAACAGCGGAACTGATCACCTATGCTTGAAGTCAGTCCTTCCATGCGCACGCCCATGAAGACCTACATCGCCCTCGCCATCCTGGCCCTGATCGCCGCCGCCGCCCTGCTCGGCTCACCGTGGATGAACCAGCGCTTCCACATGCCCGCAGAAAAAGCCCAGGCCCAACAACGCGAAACGGCCGGGTCCCCAAGGGAGCCGGCCGTTTCCAGACGCGAGTGACGCTTAGTGCTGCTTGCTACCAGAGCGGATCTGGTGCACCACACCCATCGCCACCACGACCGCCGCAGCGATACCGGTGGAAATGACCAGGATCTGGTAGTCAGGCATGAAGGCCATGGTGACCAGGGCAGCCACGATGAACGCGATCACCAGGTAGGTCAGCCATGGGAACAGCCACATCTTCAGGCGTACTTCCTTGCCCTCGGCAATCAGCTTGCGGCGCATGCGCAGTTGCGAGAAGGCGATGACCAGGTACACCAGCAGGGCGATCATGCCGGTGGTGTTCATCAGGGTGTCCAGCACGTCTTTCGGGCGAAGGGTCTCGCTGAAGTTGATCAACGCACACACCACGGCCACGGCGCACGAACCCATGATCGCGTACACCGGTACACCGGTACCGGCGCGGGTGATCTTGAAGAACGACGGCGCGTCACCACGCTGGGCCAGGGAGAACAGCATGCGCGATGCGGTGTAATGGCCAGAGATCAGGCAGCTGCTCACCGAAGTCAGCACCACGAAGTTCATCAGCAGCTCGGCATACGGCACGCCCAGCAGCTCCAGGGTACGGCGGTAAGCACCATAGCCAGAAACACCCAGGTGCGGGTCGTTCCACGGTACCAGGCAGACGATCAGGAAGATCGAGCCGACGTAGAACAGGCACACACGCCAGACCACCGAGTTGGTCGCCTTGACGATCTGCGCGGCCGGGTCCTTGGCTTCGGAAGCGGCGATGGTCACGATTTCGGCGCCGAGGAAGGCGAACATCACCCCGAGCAAGGCACCGATCACGGTGGTGATGCCATTAGGCATGAAGCCTTCGGCAGTGAGGTGGCTGATGCCACGCACTTCACCGAACTGCCAGATGTTCATCACGGCAGCCGTACACACGATCAGGAAGCAGACGATCGCAATCACCTTGATCAAGGCGAACCAGAACTCGAACTCACCGTAGTGCTTGACGTTGAAGAAGTTGACGGTGATCAGCAACAGGGTCGTGGCCAGCACGAACACGTTGACGCTAACGTCGGGGAAGAAGCCATGCAGGATCTTGCCCGCCACATAGGCTTCCCAGGCCATGAGGATGACCCAGTACCACCAGTACAGCCAGCCGATGGTAAAACCGGCCCAACGGCCAATGGCACGGTCGGCGTAGGTCGAGAACGAGCCGGTGTCAGGCGAGGAAGTCGCCATTTCACCCAGCATGCGCATGATCAGCACCACCAGGATGCCGCCTGCCAGGTAGGCCAGGACAGCGGCTGGGCCGGCACTGTGGATCACGCTGCCGGAACCGACAAACAAGGCGCCGCCAATAACCCCGGCGATAGACATCATCGTCAGGTGGCGCGACTTCAGCGAGGCACTGAGCTTGCTCTCATGCCCGCTTTTCGCGGTGGTGGTTGTGGATGTTGCGTCCATCAGTTGTGTACCCCGTGCTTCTTTTTATCCAAGGAAAACTGTGAAACCCCGATGGCTGGCGATTTCACCTGTACATCAGTGCTAATGCGGGCAGGATGGTGTGAACGAACACACGCAGACCTTCCATGGCGGCCTGCTGACGCGCCCCAGGACGACTGCCTGAGGCGAACTGAACATGCTTTATGTGGCGATATCCGACACCTAATGTAAAAATGTCCGACGCAGAGAGCCATGCACAGTGGCATGAATCTCGCACTGCACTGTATAGGTCGCCCATGCAGTACACCCTGCAAACGCCAGGCGATACGCACCCTGAAGGCCCCGAATGTTCGAATTACATCCAGACTCCTCAACCCCGCTGGTCAACCAGATCATCGATGGGCTGCGCGAGCTGATCGACAACCAAACCCTCAAGCCAGGCGCCAAGGTCCCGTCGATCCGCGCATTTGCCGCAAGCTATTCGGTGAGTACCTTCACCGTGGTCGAAGCCTACGACCGCCTTGTTGCCCAAGGGCTGCTGGTGAGCCGTGGCAATGCGGGGTTCTTCGTCAACCGTGCGGCGGGCGACCTGTTGGAGCAGCACAACGCCGAGGCCGACACCAGTCGACCAATGTTCAACTCCGAGTGGTACCTGCAGCAGATCTTCGAAATCCGCCAGTTGCCTTACAAGCCGGGGTGCGGCTGGCTGCCCAACGACTGGATGTACGAAGACGGCCTGCGCCGCGGCCTGCGCCAAGTGGCAGGCAGCCCGCTGGAGTTGTCGGGGTACGGCGACCCCATGGGCCTGATGGAGTTGCGTGCGCTGACCGCCCAGAACCTGCAGCAAGAGCTGTCGATCGTCGCCAACCCGGCACAGCTGATGCTCACCCACGGCGCCAGCCAGGCCCTGGACCTGGCCGCACGCACACTGGTGCGCCCAGGCGATGTGGTGCTGGTGGACGACCCCGGCTACCCGAACCTCATGAGCATCCTGCGGACCCAAGGCGCAACCCTGGTAGGCGTGCCACGTACACCGGCCGGCTACGACCTGAACCAGCTGGAGCAATTGCTCACCCACCACCGCCCGACGGCGTTCTTCACCCAGCCGCACCTGCACAGCCCGACATGCTCGCGCACCCCGCTACCGCAGTTGCACCGCCTGCTGCAGCTTGCCAGCCAGCATGGCTTCCGCCTGGTGGAGAACAACCTGTACGCCGACATGGTCGCCGAGCCGCAGCCATGCCTGGCCAGCCTCGACCATCTGCAGCAGGTGGTGTACGTGGGCAGCTACTCCAAGAGCATTTCGCCCAACGTGCGGGTCGGCTACATGCTGGCCAACCCCGAGCTGATGCAAAAACTGCTGCACCTGAAGATGCGCTCAGGCCTGACCACCTCGCAGGTGATGGAGCGCGTGGTGTATGCGGCGATCATCGACGGGCGCTGGCGCAAGCACCTCAAGCGCCTGCGCCAGCGCCTGGCCGAGGCGCATCAGGAAGTTGGCCGGCACCTGCATCGACTGGGCTTTGAACTGTTCACCGAATCGGATGAAGGCATGTACATCTGGACCCGCCATCCGGCGATTCCCGACAGTGCAGCGTTGCTGGACGATGCGCTGGAGAAAGGCATCATGCTTGGGCCTGGGCAGTTGTTCATGGTCGACGCCAAGGCGACCGGGTGGATGCGGTTCAACGTGGCGTTCAGTACGGACCCGGCGATGTGGGAGTTGTTGGAGAAGGTGCTGGTGAAGCATGTGCGCCGGAGTGGGATGTAAGGCCGCTCCGCATCCGTTTCGGGCCACACCTTCCTGTGGGGGCGCCGCTGTCACGGGGCAGGCCCAACCTGGCTTTTTTACCAGTAGCGCATGACGCTTGAATCAGATAAAGGACTCCATTACTACCGGACAACAAAGGAATGGACCCCTGAAATGTTATATCTATATAGCAATGATGAGATCACCACCACCCTGCAAGACAACGGTGCATCTTCGATTCTGCGAGCTAACGTTCATGCTCTATTCTCTGTACATAAACAATCGGGCAACGAACGTACAGAATTGCTAGCGTGTGACGTGAAAGGCTCGACCTTGATGCTATTGACCATCAACAGCACGGCACCGGTAGCTTTCAATCCATGGGGATATTCTCATGCCGCTGGGGGCATGCTTGCGGGATTCAAGGGAGAGTACTGCGACCCTGTTACCTCATATTACTTATTAGGTAACGGCTATCGCGGCTACAACCCAATGCTGATGAGATTCACAGGCCCTGATTCTGTGAGCCCATTCGGAGCTGGTGGTATCAACTGCTACGCCTACCTGGCGGGGGACCCTGTAAATGCCTCTGATCCGACGGGGCATATGCGAGGCAAGGTTCTGCTGAGGGAGAACAACTTGGCGGTATTTACGTCCAGAAAACGATTCTGGCAAAAGAAAGCGCTCAATATCTATGCGCACGGAAAAAACTCCAAGGTCGCCGGAATGGATGCAGATGCACTCTACGAACACCTGTCCACCCAAAAAATCAGCTTTGAGCGCTACGAAAAAATACACATAATCGCTTGTCACTCTGGAGAACCTGGACCAGACGGGCAACTGTCGTTCGGTCAACGTTTTTCAGACATAACCCGAACAATCGTAAAGCGTATAGGGGAACCGTCAGCACGATACCCAAGCCACAACAAGACAAACAATACACAAGAATCAAAATCTTGCGATAAAACATCTATAAAACCAAAGACTTCAATTACACCCCTGTCAGGTTTCAACCTATGGTTGAACAGGCCTCAGGCATTCGGAGTCGCACGTAATACACCTGCAAGGCGGCCCTTTCTGTCAGGGTAGGTGTGCCCCCCCATGAGGACATCAAAGAAGCGAAGAACTGGACACAATGATGGCCAATTAGTAGCATCCGATCCAACTGAACATTACGGACAATCTCAGTCATGGATCGAACTACCGGGGTCATTCGACGCCCTATTCATCAGCCCATCCGACCCTTGATCACCTGGGAAGAAGCATGGAAAGGGCCCGACGAGGGCTTGATCCGGTGCTGGGAGATTGGCCGGGAGCGGGCCCTGACTCAGCCAGAACTTGCTCGCCACTGTGTCGACGGCGCACTCCCGGTGCTAGGTTGGAAAGGTGGACATGATCGCGCCTTGAAAAAACCGATGAAGTACGGTTCGCTCAAGTATCTGGCGCAATGGCAGGGCCTTCGCGGCGAAGATCTGTTCATCGATACACGAACAGAGCTCACCTTGACCTGCAATCACACCGGCATGCTGACCACCTTCACAGCGGACCAGGAAAAATACGCCAACGCTTTAATCCTGACGGAATAGAAACGAGGGACAGGGAATGGTCGATCTTCACCAGGAATTTCAGAACAGCCGCTTTTTTCACGAAGCGCGGATCACGCAGCGCTCGGTTGATGGGTTGATTGGAATCGCTGCGGGCCTGACCGCCGACAATCAGGTCAATCAACAAGAAGCCGAGTTCCTCAAAGGATGGATGGAGCAGCAACTCGTTCATCTTGAGGATCCGGTCATCAATTTGTTGTACCGGCGCCTGAGCGACATGCTCAAGGACAATATGCTGGATGCTGCTGAGTCGGCTGAGCTGCTTGAGCTATTGCAGCGGCTCACCGGCAAGCCGCGCTGCAGCGACAACCCATTCTCTTCACCCACGTCACTGCCACTCAATAGCCCCGAACCCAAACTGGAGTGGGCAGGCCGCATGTTCCTGTTTACCGGCACAATGGCTTACGGGCCTCGCAAAGCATGCGAAGCACTGGTAGTCGAACGTGGGGGTTCAATCGCCGCGGGGGTGAGCAAGAAGATCCACTATCTGGTCATTGGCAGTATTGGCAACGAGCAGTGGCTGCACAGCAGTTATGGCACGAAGATCAAGAAAGCAGTGGAAATCAGGGAAGCGGGTGCGAACATTGCGATCGTAAGCGAGGCGCATTGGCAGCGCGCGGCGTTTGGTTGATGACCATGATGGCGTTCACCGCTTCTGAGCAGATCGATAGACCTCGCTAAGCTCGCACTTGCCAACCGATACCACCACTACAACGATACGCTCGTCTTCGACGCGATAGACGAGGCCTTTGTGGGACATCGCCCAGCCCCTTTGACTGCGCAGTCGCGCAGAAAACTCAGCGCGCAAGCGGTCCGCGTGCCATGTGGGAGCGGGCCCTTGTGGGATTGGTAGTTGTGGCAAGAGAGTGACACGCCTCGAGCCAAGAGCACGCCCGAGAACTTGGATCCCATTCCGGGAAAAGGTATGCTGGCAATAGCTAAACGCCACTATCCAAGCAGGCTTCGTGCCTGCTCTCAAGGACGAGCCCTTTGCCCAGCCACCCGACCCGCCATACTATCGCCCGCCAGTGGCAACTGCTCAAGTTACTGCCCGGCCGCCACCCGGGAATGAGCTCCACCCAGTTGCAGGCTGCCCTGACAACCGTGGGCCATACCACCAGCAAACGCACCGTCGAGCGCGACCTGGTCGAGCTCGCCGCACTGTTCCCGCTACAGTGCAACAGTAAAGGCATGCCTTATGGCTGGTACTGGCAACCGGGCTTGAGCCTGGGCGAAGCGCAGCAGCTGCAACCCGACGCACTTGCGCCCCCGACACACGTTGTACTGTGTGCCTGGGTCGATGACACGCTGGCTCGCCGCCTGGAACAGTCACCCCTGTCCGACGATATGCAACTGACGCCGCAGGCTAGCGGCGGCGCCGCGCTGGTGGCCACCGTCAACGACAACCGCGCGCTGATGGGCTGGCTGCTGTCCCAGGCGGGGTCGATCCGCATCCAGGCCCCGCAGGCGCTGCGCGGGGCCATGATAGAACAATTGCGCCAGAGCCTGGCGCTGCATGATGGAGAGAGCTGTAAGGAATAGCGCAAACGGCGTCAGTAGGTTCCGGGAAACGCCACGGCATCGCCAAAACGCGACGCCGGAATGGCTCAGGTCGTTTTACCGCGGGTCACGACGTGCCAGGCAGGCATAGGCCAAGCCCAGTACGCTGGCTGCCAGAATGCCAAGCAGTATCATCAGCTCACGGCTGTAACGGGCTACCATGGCCGGGAAACCGATGACCTCGCGGTACACCTGCACATGGGCTTCACCGTCGGCGTGGCTGATACTGACCCCGCCATGGCGGATCTGCGAGTAGTCGGCATCGAAATACACCCACACCTTGCAGGTGCCACCTGGCTCGATGGCCGGGATATCAACCTGGGCGATGGCGGTTTCCAGCAGCGTGTCGTTGCCGGCAGCATCGCGCACCTGCACCAGGCCCTTGGCTGGCAGGCGGATTTTCACCTGCCGGACCTGTGCATCACCACTGTTGTGCAGTTCGATCAGCAGGCCGGTACGGTGGTCGACCAGCCCGGCCTCGAAAGGCTTGGCGAACAAATGAGCATAAGGTGCCTGCGCCATTTCGATGAGCCGCTCGACCTGATCATGGCTCAGCTGGCCTTGAGCGATACCGTTGATTTGCCCCTGCAACTGCTCGTACTTCAGCTGCTCGCTGGCCTTGCTGATTCGCTCGCTGAACTGGCTGGGGTAAGTGAGGTAGGCATAGGTCAGTGACGCCTCAAGGCGTGGATTGCCCCTGAGCAACGCGTAGGCGGCCAACAGGACCATCAGGCCGATCAGCACGGCGACGAGAAGCTTCCCCACCTTGTCCCAGCTCAATGCATGCTTCCTTCTGTCGTGTTGCAGACGATAAAAACCGCCCAAGGGTGCCAAGTTCGCGCCCCCCAAGCAAGCCTGGCTAGGCTTCGCCCTCGCCTTCGCGGGCCTGACGCATCTGCAGCAACTGGCCGTCGATCAGTGACTTGGCCATCCCTGCCAGGTAGTACGTGGCCTTCATCATCACCTGGCGGTCGTCTGGCCTGTCGATGGCCTTGCGGGTGATTTCGGTGATACAGCCCATGATGCCCGATGCCTCCATCAGTGCGGTGCGTATTGGCAGCTGCGGTTTCATTTGCACCAGTTCGGCATCGCTATTGCCAAAGCGGCTCGCTGCACGCACGACAGTGGGCTTGCTGCTGTTTTTCAGCGTTTCGCTGTCCATGTCCATTCCTCAAGGTTAGGCGCGTGCCGAGGCTAGGCCGCTGCCAGCTCCATTTCAACGACAAAGGCGTGGAAAGGGTCACTTTAGGAAATGGACTACAAGAACCCTGCCCTGGGAGCGCCGTGCCGCTGCTCAGCCCCCTTGACCAGCCCCCCGGCAGTGGCGGACGATCAACCTCCCCCACACAAGGACGAACACCATGCTGCGGATACTGGGAAGAGCCTCTTCCATCAATGTGCGAAAAGTCATGTGGGCCTGCGCCGAATTCGAGATCGCGTTCGAGCGCGAAGACTGGGGCTCCGGTTTCAAGGCCACTGACAGCGCCGAGTTTCTCGCGTTGAACCCCAACGCCATGATCCCGGTGATCCAGGACGGTGACTTCACCTTGTGGGAATCCAACAGCATCATCCGCTACCTGGCCAACCGCTACGGCGCCACCGCGTTCTATCCCGGCGAGGCCCAGGCGCGGGCCAGGATCGACCAGTGGATCGACTGGCAGGCCTCGGACCTGAACCGCTCATGGAGCTACGCTTTCATGTCGCTGGTCAGGCATTCGCCCGCTCACCAGGACCCGCAGGCCCTTGCTGCCGGTTGTGCCGAGTGGTCGCGTTACATGCACATCCTCGACCGCCTACTGGCCAGCACCGGTGCCTATGTGGCCGGCAGCCAGTTCACCCTGGCCGACATCCCTATCGGCCTGTCGGTCAACCGCTGGTTCGAAACGCCGTTCGAGCACCCGCACCTGCCGGCGGTGCGCGACTACTACGAGCGCCTGAGCGAGCGCCCTGCCTATCACTTGCATGGCCGAAACGGTACCCCGTAATACCCGCAAGGAGTATCGAGGGGCGCAAAGCGCCCCAAGGTCCCGGCCTGTTACAGCGCAACCTGCTCCCCGGCGACCACCGCTCGCCCACGCCAGGCAAACAGCAGCACCAGCACCAGCCCCAGCGCCGCCATCGCAGCCCCCGCCAGGGAAATCGCCGGGTAGCCCAGCCCCGCGTTGATCACCGCGCCGCCCAGCGCCGCACCGATCGCATTGCCCAGGTTGAACGCGCCAATGTTCACCGCCGAGGCCAGGTTGGGCGCATCCTTGGCCGCTTCCATTACCCGCATTTGCAGCGGCGGCACCAGGGCAAAGCTGGCCGCCCCCCAGACCAGGATCGCCAGAGCGGTCGGCAGCGGCCAGTCCAGTACCAGCGGGAACACCAGCAGCACGGCAATCAGCCCAGCCTGCGACAGGATCAGGGTGCGATCGATCGAGCGGTCCGCCGCCTTGCCGCCCCACATGTTGCCCAAGGTCAGGCCGACACCGAACAGCACCAGCATGGTCGTCACGAAGGGGGTGGACGCCGCCGCTTCATGCTGCAGGATCGGCGCAATGTAGGTGAACACCGTGAACATGGCACTGGAGCCCACCACGGTCAGCAGCAACGCCGCCAACACCGGCCTGCGGGCCAGCACACGGATCTCGGCCATGGCCCCCTCGCCCTTGGGCGACGCTACATTGGGCAGTGCGTACCAGAGTGTGGTCATCGCCACCAGGCCAAGCCCGGCAATACCCCAGAACGCCGTGCGCCAACCCAGCATTTCACCCAACCAGGTCGCCAACGGCACCCCGCCGATGGTGGCCAGGGTCAAACCCATGAACATTGCAGCCACGGCCCCGGCGCGCTTCGCCGGCGGCACCACACTGGCCGCGACGATCGAGCCGATGCCGAAGAAGGCGCCGTGGTTGAGTGAAGTGACCACGCGGGCCACCAGCAGGCTGGCGTAGTCGCTGGCCAGGGCCGACATCAGGTTGCCCAAAGTGAAAATGGCCATCAGCCCGATCAACAGGTAACGGCGCGGGATCTTCACCGTGGCCAGGGTCATCAGCGGCGCGCCGATCAGCACGCCGATGGCATAGGCGCTGACCAGCAGCCCGGCAGCAGGAATGGAAACGCCAAGGTCGGTAGCGATACTGGGCAACATCCCCATGGGGGCGAACTCTGTAACGCCGATGCCGAAGGCACCGATGGCGAGTGCGACAAGCGGTGGATTGATACGCATGGCAAGCTCCTTATCTATGCCGAAAATGCTACGATCCGTTTCAAACGCGCACTAGAGTGCATTTTTGCGAACCACCTTTGCTTGAGAGGCACAAATGGACTTCAGTGGCAGATCCGGAGAGATGGAGATTTTTGCCAAGGTGGCGCAAGAGGGCAGCCTGTCTGCTGCCGCCCGGGCGCTGGGCCTGACTCCCTCGGCGGTCAGCCGCATTCTCGCCCGCACCGAACAGCGCCTGGGTACCCGCCTGCTACTGCGCACGACCCGGGCGCTCACCCTCACCCCCGAGGGAGAGGCCTACCTGCGCGGCGCACGGCGGGTGCTGGCGGACATGCTCGAAGTGGAAGAAGCCATCACTGACCAAGGCGTACCACGCGGGCGCTTGCGGGTCAGCGCTGCGCTGGGCCATGCCCGGTTGACCGTAGTGCCGCTGCTGGCGGCCTTCAGCGCACGCTACCCGCAAGTGCTGGTTGACCTGACCCTCAGTGACGAGGTGGCCGACATTCTCGGCGGCCAGGCCGACGTGGCGCTGCGCTTCGGTCACCTGCCGGACAGCTCGTTGAGCGCCCGCGCCATTGGCGAGACCGGCCAGGTAGTGGTGGCCTCACCCGAATACCTGCAACGCCACGGTACCCCGCTTGAACCTGAAGACCTGGCCCGGCACAACTGCCTGCGCTTCAACTTCCGCCGCGCGATGCCCGACTGGCCGTTTCACCGCGACGGGCATACGTTCTCACTGAAGGTTAAAGGGAATATCGAATGCAGCAGTGGCGAGGCGCTGGCGCAGCTGGCCAGGCTGGGCGCCGGCGTGACGCGTATCGGCACCTTTACCGTGGCCGATGACCTGGCCAACGGGCAACTGGTGCCGTTGCTGGAAGCTTACAACCCTGATGATCGGGAACCGATTCATGCGGTGTTCGTCGGCGGCCCGGCGATGCCGGCGCGGGTGCGGGTGTTTGTGGATTTTCTGGTGGAGCAGCTATCTGGCGGCCTGTAGGGCCGGCCTCATGTCGCGACAGGGCCGCCAATGCGGCCCCAGGTCAATCTCATCACGCTTGCATGCCGGCCAGGATAAAGCCCATGAACCGCCGCACATCCGCCCGGTGTGCCGCCATGTCCAGCGGCTCGCGGCTGCAAAGGCGCAGCAACTGAAGGTGCCCGTAGTCGTTGATCAGGAACGCCGCATAGCCCACGTCCAGCCCAGCCGCCAGCCTGCCGCTGTCGCACAAGTCCTGTAGCAGGCACTTCAACTCATTGACCAACGCGTCGTTGACCCGCCTGTAGGCATCCGGCACGCCCTGCTGCTCAGCCCCCAGCAGCGGCAGCAACGGCGGCAAGATCTCGCGCCAGAGCGGTGCAGGCAGCACCTCGAATGCGTAATCGGTCAAGTGCGCTTCGTAACAGCACAGGGCCTCCAGCGCATCGTCGAATTCCGGCAGGCGCCGCCGGGCTTCGGTCACCGCCCGGTGGTCGGCCTCGCGGAGCTTCTCCAGCAAAATCTCCTGCTTGCTGCCGAAGTAGGCAAACACCGTGGGCACCGACACTGCGGCCAGGCGCGCGATCTGCTCCATGGTGGTGGTCTGGTAACCCTGCGTTTCAAAAAGGCCTAGCGCCGTTCGGCTGATGGTTTCACGACGCATCGCCTTCTGCTGCTCGCGCAATCCGCTCACGTTCACACCTTTTTCGATCCGTACACGTCGGCGTCCAGCATAACGCAAAGCTGAGCCGTAAAAATATTTTATTGACTAAAGGTTTTAATCAACTCAAAACTAATACTCTATTCTGACCCCGGGAGTTGCCATGTCCACCGCCGCAGACCTCATTATCCACAATGCCCGCATCTACACGGTCGACCCGCACAGGCCCTGGGCTGAGGCGGTGGCCATCTGCGGCGAACGCATCGTTTGCGTGGGCGACCGCGGCAGCGTCATGGCGTACGCCGGCCCTGCCACGCGGCTGCTGGATGCCGGCGGCAAACTGGTGCTGCCGGGCTTCGTCGAGTCTCACTGGCACTTTTCCTCTACCGCCTTTGCTTTTCAGGCGCTGGTCAACCATACAGACCCGCAACAGGTGCTGGCCCTGCTCAAGGCCTACGTCGAGGCCAACCCCTCTGAAAAAGCCATTACCGGCATGGGCTGGATCCAGCCGCTGATGCCTGGGCACATGTTGCGCCGCGAAGTACTGGATGCCATCTGTCCGGACAAGCCCGTGTGCCTGCTGTCCACCGACTATCACACCATGTGGGTCAACAGCTTCGCCCTGAACGCTGCCGGCATCGACCGCAACACCCCGGCGGTAGAAGAAGGCGCCAGCTGGTTCGAAAAGGACCCGATCACCGGCGAGCCCACAGGCGTGATCATTGACTGCGCCGCCTATTCGCTACTGATGCAACGCCTGAGCGAAGCCGGCTACCTGCCGACAGGCATCGACCTGTACCTGCGCTCGATCCCCTTCTGGCAAGAGAAACTGGTGGCGGCCGGGATTACCACAGTATTCGATGCCGGTTTCCTCGACCCCGCCGGCGACCAGTCGCTGCTGTATGAAACCCTGCAGCAACTGGAGCGTGAAGAGCGCCTTAAACTGCGGGTGGTCGGCAGCTACATCAACATGGGCACCGAAGACGACCCGGTCACTCGGCTACAAGCCCTGCGCGAACGCTACGACTCGCCTCTGGTCAAGGCGCAGACCCTCAAGCTGATGCTGGACGGGACCGAGCTGAACCACACCGCATTCCTGCTCGAGCCCTATTGCGACAAGCCACATAGCTGCGGTTCGACGACGATGCCCGAGGAAGTGTTCGAGGGCCATGTGCGCAAGGCCGACGCCCTCGGTATCGACGTGATGGTGCATGCAGTGGGCGATGCCGCCGTGCGCATGGCGCTGGACGTGTTCGAGCGCACGTTCTCCAGCAACCCGCCCCGCGACCGTCGCCACGTCATCACTCACGCCTTCCTCACCCACCCCGACGACATCCCGCGCTTTCGCCGCATCGGCGTCATGGCCAACACCCAGTTGCAGTGGGGCGTGGTCGACGCCTACGCCGAGGCCATCCAGCAGGCCTATGGCTACCCACGCTGGGCGTCGATGTACAAATTCCGCAGCTTCATCGACCAGGGTGTGACCGTGTCCATCGGCATGGACGGCCTGGTCTGCCAATGCCGATGCCAGCACAAGCCGGTGGAACACATCGAATCGGGCCACACCCGCCAGCTCAGTGGCGAACCCGACGCCCCTGTAATGCCCGATGCCGACGAGCGCCTGAGTATCCCGCAACTGATCGCCGCCTATACGCTCAACGGTGCCTACCAACTGGGCCTGGAACGGGAAATCGGCTCGATCACCGTTGGCAAGCGTGCCGACATCATCGTGCTGGAGCAGGACCTGTTCGAACTGGACCGCTACCAGATCGGCAATACCGAAGTAGCGCTGACCGTGATGAACGGCCGTATCACCCACGATGCAGGTACCCTGCCCCGCGCCTGACCCCGGACCCGACCATGCACAACAATAACAACACCCTGCTTCTGCGTGCTGCGCTGATCTACATCGCCGCCACGGCACTGATCATCATTGGCGTACAACCCATCTTCATCGGCCTGCTGGCCGAGCGGCTGCATCTGGACCTGAGCCAACAGGGCTGGGTACTTTCCAGTGAAATGAGCGGAACACTGCTCGGTTGCCTGCTGCTGTCGATACCCAGGCGTCACCCGGGTGGCCGTGGGCTGTACCTGGCGGCAGCCTTTGCAGCGCTGATGTTGAACGTCCTCAGCGCTGCGCTGGACACTTTGACGACGTTGATTCTGTGCCGTTTTGCCTGTGGTATCGCTGCGGGTCTGCTGTATGCCGGGTCGATCAGCGGGCTCGGCCGGCTGCCGGGCCAGGATCGCTCGTACGGCCTGTCGCTGCTGATTCAAACCGCTGTCTTTGCCCTGTACGCGACATGCATGCCACAACTGGCAGAGCAGTTCGGTCACCGCACGGCGATTGCATCACTGGGTTTCTGGTTCGTGCTGATCGCTGTGGCTGCGTTGTTCATTCCGGTACGGCTGCAGCATGCAACACCCGTGCGCCTGGCGCAGCCAGGCGGCGGCTCGGCGATTATCGGGCACTACGCCCTGCTGGGGATGCTGTGCCTGCAACTGGCCATCTATTCGTTGTGGGGGTTTGTCGAACAGTTGGCGCGCGAACGTGGTATCGACGCAGTGGATGTGGGCTGGGCGTTCGGGCTGGGAATACTGGGTGGCTTGCCTGGCGGCGCCCTGCCCAGCCTGCTGGGCGCACGGGTGAGCCGTGGCCCGATGATCGGCCTGGGCTCGCTGGTAGTACTGGTGTCAATCACCCTGCTGGCGCGCTATACGCATGATGCCGATCAGCTGTGCATGGCTCTGTTTCTGATGAACTTCGGCTGGGTGCTGGCGCTAACCTACTACATGGGGGCAATTGCCACCAATGACCCACGCGGCACGTTGACGCCCTGGGTCAGTGCGCTGCAACTGGGGGCCGCGGCGGCAGCGCCGGCGTTAGTGGCCTTGCAGCAACAGAGTGCCGGGCGGGAAATGATCTTTGCCAGTGCAGGGGCGGCGGTGGTGTTGGGGTATGTGCTGAAGTGCGTGGCCGGCGTGGTTCATCGGCGGGCAGTTCGCGAACATGGTCGAAGGAGCGCATGAGCCGGTAGTTGTGCGCAACGACTACATCTTGACCTTTAGCTATTCATGCCGGCTCGGCGTCACCTTCAGGTCGCACTATCGCAGCAGGTGCAGCCCCAGCGTAAAGACCGCCACGGCCAAGGCGACCAACGACACGGCATGACGTTCCAGATACGCTGGCCAACCGGGCGCTGACTGCGACGCGCATCCACATTGGTGCTTGGCCAGGCCGGTCAACCGTGCCTCCACACTGTCCATGCGGTCTGCCTGGGCGCTGGTTGCCAGTACGAGCTTCTTCAGCGCCGTGGTCACCGTGATGGACAGCCCCTCCCGAGCCTGGTTGCTGGCGGCCAGTTGCTGCTGGTACTGCTCAAGGCTCTTGTGGATCGCCCCTTCCTTCTGCACACGGGCCAGGGTGCTTGCCACCAGCTTTTTGTTCAGCGCCTCGATACTGGCCTGCAGTGCTTCGTGTTCGGTGGCCCGCAGGGTCGAAGCGTCCGCCTCAAGGTGGGGCTCGTGCATCCTGTTCCCATTCGCCTCGGCAGGCGGAGTCAGGGTGCCGTGTTCATGTAGCTGGTTCATCAATCACTATCCGGATACTGCGGTAAGGGGCGAGAAGCTATCAAAATGACATCATCGAATCCACTGATGAGTCGTGCAATTGACGGCTTTCGTCAGAGCGTGCGCGTACACTTGCCTTCAAGCCACTCGCAGGAGCCGCTTCATGCCCTACCCCATTGAAGAAAAACTGGTCATCGGCGTTGCCTCGAGTGCGCTGTTCGACCTCTCCGTCTCCGATGACATCTACCAGACACAAGGTGTCGAGGCGTACCGCCAACACCAGGAACAGAACCTGGACGAGCCGTTTCCCAGGGGGGTGGCGCTGCCGTTCATTCGCCGCTTCCTGAGCATCAACAAGGCGTTCCCCGACCAGTTGCCGGTGGAAGTGGTGCTGCTTTCGCGCAACTCGCCGGAAACCGGCCTGCGGGTATTCCGCTCCATCAGCCACTATCAGTTGGACATCACCCGTGCGGCATTCATGTCAGGCCGCTCGCCCTACGAGTACATCCCCGCGTTCAATGCTTCGCTGTTCCTCAGTGCCAACGAGGAAGATGTGCAAAAGGCCATCGACGCCAACTACCCTGCCGGGCGTGTGCTGCCTACGCGCATCTACGATGATGAAATCGACACCGAGCTGCGGGTGGCCTTCGACTTCGATGGCGTGATTGCCGACGACGAGGCAGAGAGTGTGTACAAGCGCAATGACAACCTGGACGACTTTCAGGAACACGAGCGCGTGCACAAGGGCACCCCGCATTCGCCCGGGCCACTGGCAGACCTTTACCGCAAGCTTTCGCGGATACGCATGCTGGAGGACCGCAAGCTGGCCGAGGACCCGACGTACCAGCGGATTCTGCGCATTGCGATCGTCACGGCGCGCAACGCGCCTTCGCATGAGCGCGTAGTGACGACCTTGAAGGACTGGGGCGTATCGCCGGATGAGTGCTTTTTTCTAGGCGGTATGGATAAACCCAGGGTGTTGTCGATCTTGAAGCCGCACGTATTTTTCGACGACCAGCGCACGCACTTGCAATCGCCAGCGGGAAACCTGCCGATGGTGCATGTACCGTTCGGGGTGGCGAACAGGGTGCGCTCGCCTCAAGCACCAGACCTGCAGCAGGATCAACTGTCAATTTGCGAATTGTCACGCGAGCCATAAACCGCCAGAGCGACGCCCTTGACCCACGCACGCTCGCCGCCGCATGCTCGAGCGCTTCCACCCACGCTCAAGGAACGATTGCATGAAGCTGGAAACGCTTGCCATCCATGCGGGCTTCAGCCCCGACCCGACCACCAAGGCGGTGGCAGTACCGATCTACCAGACCACCTCCTTCGCCTTCGATGACACCCAGCACGGCGCCGACCTGTTTGACCTGAAGGTTGCCGGCAACATCTACTCGCGCATCATGAACCCCACCAACGACGTGCTCGAGCAGCGCATGGCCGCCCTGGAAGGCGGGGTTGGCGCGCTGGCCGTAGCCTCGGGCATGGCGGCTATCACCTACGCCATCCAGACCGTCGCCGAAGCCGGCGACAATATCGTCTCGGTGGCCAAGCTGTACGGTGGCACCTACAACCTGCTGGCGCACACCCTGCCACGCATGGGTATCCACACCCGCTTCGCGGCCCATGACGATATCGCCGCCCTCGAAGCGCTGATCGACGCGCGTACCAAAGCGGTATTCTGCGAGTCCATCGGCAATCCCGCCGGCAATATCGTTGATATCGCTGCGCTGGCCGAGGCCGCCCACCGCCACGGGGTGCCGCTGATCGTCGACAACACCGTGGCCACCCCGGTGCTGTGCCGGCCGTTCGAGCACGGCGCCGACATCGTCGTGCACTCGCTGACCAAGTACATCGGCGGTCACGGCACCAGCATCGGCGGTATCGTCATCGACTCCGGCAAATTCCCTTGGGCCGAAAACAAGGAACGCTTCGCCCTGCTCAACACCCCCGACCCGTCCTACCACGGCGTCACCTACACCGAAGCCTTCGGCCCTGCCGCCTTCATCGGCCGCTGCCGTGTGGTGCCCTTGCGCAACACCGGCGCCGCGCTGTCGCCGTTCAACGCCTTCCTGATCCTGCAAGGCCTGGAAACCCTGGCCCTGCGCATGGAGCGCCATACCGAGAACGCGCTAAAGGTTGCCCATTACCTGCAAGCCCACGAGCAGGTGGCCTGGGTGAAGTTCGCCGGGCTGCCCGACCACCCCGAACATGCACTGGCCCAGCGCTACACCGGCGGCAAGCCGGCGTCGATCCTGTCGTTCGGTATCAAGGGTGGCCAGGCGGCTGGCGCGCGCTTCATCGACGCGTTGCAGTTGGTGGTACGCCTGGTGAATATCGGCGACGCCAAGTCACTGGCCTGCCACCCCGCTTCCACTACCCATCGTCAGCTCAACGACGAGGAACTGGAGAAGGCCGGCGTGCCACGGGACATGGTGCGCCTGTCAATCGGCATCGAACACAGTGACGACATCATCGCCGACCTGGCCCAGGCCTTGGAGGCCAGCCGCGGCTGATTCACCCGCGCCCGACCCAATGTCGAAGGCGGGCGCACCTTCATCAAGCCTGGATGCACCCGCAATGACCCTGTTTTACCTGAAACTCACCATCACCCCCCTGCTGATGTGGGCCATCTCCCTCGCCTCCCGGCGCTGGGGCGGCCTGCTAGGCGGATTGCTGTCCGGCCTGCCGATCACCTCGGCGCTGGTGATGACCTTCCTGTGCCTGGAACAGGGCACGGCCTTCGCCCTGGGCGCATTGCCCGGCGCACTGGGCGGCCTGGCGGCGGTGCAGGCCACCTACACCATCTACCTGCTGACCACGCGCACACTCGGCATCGCCGTGGCCGTACTGCTGGCGTTGCTGTTCTATGGCCTGGCCGCCTATGCCTTTACCCACTGGGGCAGCCTGTATCTGTCGATTGCAGTGGCATTGGTGCTGATCGGCGTGCTGATCCGCGCCAGCGGCCGCGAGCCCAAGCCTGATACCTTGGCCCGCCCCCGGCACCGGCACTGGGAAATCCCGTTGCGCATGGTATCTGCCACTTCCCTGCTGATGATCACAACGAGCCTGGCCAGCTGGCTGGGCCCGGCCACCAGCGGGATGCTGGCGCCGATTCCGGTGATTGCCTGGCCACTGGTGGTGTTCGCCCATGTGCAGGGCGGGCGAGCCGGAATGGCGGCGATGGTGCGGGGCAATGCGATCGGCGCGGTGGGGGTGATTGCGTTCTATCTGGTCTTGGCGGGGCTGCTGGAAACGTGGGGCGTTGGCGTGACCATCGGGCTGGCCATGCTGTGCGCTGTGGTGCTGACCATTGGACTGGCCGCCGTGTTGCGACGGCGTTGATAGACCATTGGGCTGCTGCGCAGCCCATCGCAGGCACGCCAGCGCCTGCAGGGACCGGGCGGACTGCTCGCACCCGCGGCCTTAGTCGAACGCCCCGTTCAACACCTCATAGATGATCCCGGTCGCCACGGCGACCAGTATCAGGTCTGCGCCTGCCTGCATCCATTCATACCCGTCATAGTGAGGCAACTGCCCCAACAGACGGCCATCCAGCTTCTTGGCGATACCGGGCGGCAGAGGCTTGCCGCGGGCCAGGTTCTTCTGAATGCCGGGAGGCAATGCCGGGCCCGGACTCCAGTAGTTGCGGTGGCCACCGAGGATGCCCAGTACATCGCCACGGTCGATGGACGGGCCGCCGTGCCAGTTATTGCCGCCGGCGCTCTGCTTATGGCCGCCCGGATTGCCCTGGCCCTGGGCATGCTGAGCCTGGCCCTTGCCGTGCCCCTGACCTTGGCCCTGGCCTTTGCCGTTACCCGGGTCGGCGAGCGCCGGGCCAGAGGCCAAGACCACCGCCAATGAGGTGACAATGGCAGTCATGATTGGTGATCTGGCCATGTGAGCATCCTTTGCGCGAGAGGTTGCCCCACACTATAGACGGTGCGCACGCCTGCTTCACTGGCAACAGCCTCAGCAGAGAGGCTGACAAGGCAGGCACGCTTCGGCCACAATCGGTCGCCTGGTCCACGCTGGGAAGCACTGCATGCTCACTACCCTCGCCATCGGCAACTACCGCTCGATCAACCACCTGGTGCTGCCGCTGGGCCAACTCAACCTGGTGACCGGCGCCAATGGCAGCGGCAAATCCAACCTGTACAAGGCACTGCGCCTGCTGGCCGAAACCGCACAGGGCGGTGTGGTCGAAGCCCTCGCCCGTGAAGGCGGGCTGGATTCGACCTGGTGGGCCGGCCCGGAAACCAGCGCACGAATGCGGCGCGGCGAAGTGCCCATCCAAGGCCAGCATCCGAGCGAAGCCAGGCGCCTGCGCTTGGGCTTTGCCACCGAGGACTTCGGGTTTGCCATCACCCTCGGCCTGCCAATTCCCCTGCCGTATCCGACCGCGTTCATGCTCGACCCCGAAATAAAGTGTGAAGCCATCTGGGGCGCTGGCGCCTATCGGCCCTCGTCCTTGCTGGTCGAGCGCAAGAACGCCCTGGTGCGGGCCCGCGAGGGCAACCGCTGGGCGGTGCTCGATCAGCATGCTGACAGCGGCGAGAGCTTCTTCAACATCGTCGGCCGGCCCCGCCAGGCACCGGAAATCGGTGACCTGCGCGCATTCATCAATAGCTGGCGGTTTTATGATCACTTCCGGATTGACCGTGACGCGCCTTGCCGTCAACCCCAACTGGGCACTCGCTCGCCGGTGCTGCATCACGACGGGCGCAACCTTGCCTCGGCGTTGCAGACCATTATCGAAATTGGCGACGTGGAGGATCTGGTGGAAGCGCTGGATGACGCGTTTCCCGGCAGCCGTCTGGAGATCAATGCGCCACCTGGCGGGCTGTTCAGTGTAAGGCTGCACCAGCACGGGCTTTTGCGCCCGCTCGAGGGTGCTGAATTGTCGGACGGCACCCTGCGCTATCTTCTGCTGATGGCCGCCCTGCTCACACCACGGCCGCCATCGCTGATGGTCTTGAACGAACCGGAAACCAGTCTGCACGCGGACCTGCTCCCGGCCTTGGCGCGGCTGATCATTCGTGCATCACGCCGTAGCCAGGTTTGGGTGGTATCGCACAGTGCGCCATTAATCAACGCGCTGGCAGCCTGTGACGGGTGCAATGTGCTAGAGCTGGAAAAAATACAAGGGCAAACCCAGCTGCGGGGGGTTGGGTTGCTGGATGAGCCGCTGTGGCGCTGGGCTGACTGAATTCAAGTGACGGTACGAACCCGGCATGACTAACCTGCCCCGGTAATCTCGTCCATGAACTGAGTAAGAAAGGTTTCAAGCCGGGTATGACGCTCGGCAGCGAGGCGAGCCCCTTCTTGGGTTTTAAAGCCCGAGGCAAGCTTGAGCAGTTTGGTCTGGAAGTGCTCGATGGCATACGCCCCGTCCTGGTACGCCCTCTGCTGCGCGGCAGGATTCTCGAAGTCATAAAGCGCCGACCCCATTCGCCCGGAGACGTAAAAACACCGGGCAATACCCACCGCGCCTATGGCGTCAAGCCGGTCACTGTCCTGAAGGATGCAGGCCTCACGTGTCAGCGGTTCGAACCCCGCCGAGTAACTGTGGGTTTTGATCGCATGCACTACCTGCTCAACACGCCCACTCGGCCAGCCCATCTCTGCAAGGGCTGATGCAGCCTTGTTCGCCGACAACGTCGAGGCCTGCCCACGTAACGGCGAATGCTTTTCCACTGCCACACAGTCGTGCAGCACCGTCGCCGCAAGCAAGATTTCAAGGTCGCCACCCTCTACCTGCTGGATCCGCTGCGCATTGACCCACACGCGATGAATATGGGCCAAGTCGTGGGAGCCATCACTCTGGTCGGACGGCAGATACTTCAGCAAGTCAGTGGCAAGAGACTGATAAGGGGCAAACGCTTCGCGGGTCATCTTCGGTAGGTTCCATTTCCGGTGAATGCACGGGTTCACGGGCGCCGTCCGGACGCTGCCCTGGGCAAGTACCGAGAGCATGCATGTCAATTTCAAAGCCTGTACAGCACTGGCAGGAGCAGCCTTGTGCTGCGATGAGGATGTTACTGCCAAAGTAGATCCTCAGCCCTATCAGCACCTTGCTACTAAGTATTTCCGTCAACAACACGTTTGTTACTGGGAGCACTTGTATTCGATCAGCAAGGAGTCAATGGATGTCCGCTCGCTTTTCCTCCCCCGCCACCCGTATTCGCCAAACCGCACTAGCGGTCAGCTTCGCGGGCTCGCTGCTGGGCACTGCACATGCCTGGGCCGAGCCTGTGGGTTACAGTATCCCGGCAGGGTCATTGGCTCACGCACTCGACCAGTTTGCCGACGCCAGCGGGGCAGTCATCAGTTTCAGCCATGAAGAAGTCGCAGGCTTGCACAGCAAAGGGCTGCACGGCAATTACGCGCTGCATCAGGCGTTGGCAGAACTGCTGCAAGGCAGTGGCTTGCAGGTGCAGGCAGCGGGCGAAAAACGCTTCATGCTGATTAGCGCTGAACAGGATGGCGCCATGGAGCTTGCGGCAACCACCGTCTCCAGCATGGCCCTGGGTGCCACCACCGAAGGCACCGGCAGCTACACCACCGGCTCGGTCAATACCGCAACCGGGCTGCGGCTGTCGGCACGCGAGACACCCCAATCGGTCAGCGTGGTCACCCGCCAGCAGATTGAAGACCAGAACCTGAACGATGTCGCCCAGGTGCTTGAACAGACACCGGGCGTGGTCGTTGACAGCATGGGGCCCGCCGGCAGCGACGCCAACCATATCTACGTGCGCGGCTTCGAGGTCGGCAGCATCCAGGTGGACGGCATCAACCGCCCCGATACCTTTGGCTTCAGGGATGACCTCTCCGACATGGTGTCCTACGACCGGGTAGAGGTAGTGCGCGGTGCCACGGGCCTGATGTCAGGCACTGGCGACCCGGGCGCCACCGTCAACCTGATCCGCAAGAAGCCGACCCTGGAAACACAACGCAAGCTGACCTTGAAAGCGGGCTCGTGGGACAACTACCGCACCGAACTGGACGTTTCTGGCAAGTTGACGCAAAGCGGCAATGTCCGCGGGCGCTTTGTCGCCTCCAATACCGACAGCCAGAGCTACGTCGACCGCCAATCGCTGGAACGGCAGGTGGCCTATGGGGTACTGGAGTGGGACATCACCGACAGCACGATGCTGACAGCAGGTGCGGAATATCAGGAGATGGACAACGACGGGGCAGGCAACCACGGCTTCCCGATGTTCAATTCAGATGGCAGTCACTTCAGCCCCTCCCGCACGTTCAATTCAGCTTCGGACTGGAGCTATCACAAGCGTCGCACCAAGACGGTATTCACTACGCTGGAGCATCAACTGGACAACGGCTGGCAGTTGAAACTGAATGCCGAACACAGCCGTCGCAGCTATGACGACACCTTTGCCACCGCTGCCAGCGGCACCGTCAAGCCCGATGGCAGTGGCATCAGCACCTGGACGGGGCGTTGGGCCGGCGAGCCCCGGCAGACCTCGTTCGACCTGTCGGCGTCGGGCCCGTTCGAGCTGTTTTCACGCGAGCACCAGGCTTACCTCGGGGCCAGTCACTACCGCGCCTACTACCGCAACGACGGTTACCCACTGTGGACGATCCAGACCATCGACAACATTTACACCTGGGACGGTTCGCTGGCGATACCGGACGCCATCCATGCCAAATCCTCGGAAGACGCACTGGATGAAACCCAGGACGGCCTGGTAGCTTCGGTACGCTGGAGCCTGGCGGATGACCTGTCGCTGATTACCGGGGCGCGGCTGATCGACTGGAAACGCGACGAAACCTCTACCACCCTGTCGTCCGGCGCTACAAGCCGCACTTCGCGTAGCGAAACCGGGGTCGTCACGCCCTACCTTGGCCTGGTGTATGACCTCAACGAGAACTGGTCGGCCTATGCCAGTTACACCACCATTTTCAAACCGCAGAGCAACAAGGATATCAACGGGACCTACCTGGACCCGTTGGAAGGCGTTAACTACGAGCTCGGTCTGAAGAGTGAGTTCTGGGACCAGCGCCTGACCACGGCTTTCAGCGTATTCGAGGTACACCAGGACAACCTGGCGGTAGCCGACGGAAGCAACCTGGCGCCAGACGGCAACCAGGCCTACCGTGCCGAATCGGGTACCAAGACACGTGGTTTCGAGATGGAAATGGCGGGCGAGATTTTGCCTGATTGGCAGGTCTCGGCCAGCTACACCTATGCGGTAAGCAAGGATTCGGATGGCGACCGCCTGAACACTGAAATACCGCGAGACACCTTGAAACTGTTCACCAGCTACCGCCTGGCGACCCTGCCACAGTTGAAGGTGGGGGGTGGTGTGCGCTGGCAGGGTACCGAATATTACAAGAGCGCCGGGCCCAACAACGAAACGTTCACCCAGGACCCCTACAGCGTGGTCGACCTGATGGCTCAATATGCCTTCACGCCGCAGACCAGCGTTTCACTGAACCTCAACAACGTGTTTGACAAAACCTACTACACGGCGATTGGCGCGCGCGGCTGGTATGGCAGCCCACGCAGCGCCACGGCCACGTTGGTGTACGCGTTCTGACCCGCCAAGGCGACGCCTGATGGCCCCTGAGTTCGCAGATCAGAACACCGACCATCCGATCCGCGAACTGAGCAGCTCAAGCGCCGCCATCCCGGCCAGGGAGTTGCCCGCCGCATTCAGCTCTGGCGACCACACGCATACGGTAAATTGACCCGGCACGATCGCCACGATCCCGCCACCCACACCACTCTTGCCAGGCAAACCCACCCTGAAGGCGAAATTCCCCGCCTCGTCATATAGCCCGCTGGTGGCCATGATCGAGTTCACTTGTTGGGTCTGGCGCCGTGTCAGGATCTGCTCACCGCTGTGCTTGCAGAACCCATCATTGGCCAGGAAGCAGAATGCCCGCGCCAGGTCCAGGCAGTTCATTTGCAGTGCGCAGTAACTGAAGTAACTGCGCAGCACCGTCTCGACCTCGTTATGGAAGTTGCCAAATGACTGCATCAGGTACGCCATGGCAGCGTTGCGCGCGCGAAACTGATATTCCGAATCAGCGACCCGGGTATTGATCGAGATGTGAGGGTTGCCTGAAAGCCGTCGGACAAAATCGCGCATCGACAACGTGGGGGCCGCGAAGCGCGACTGATTGATATCGCAGATCACCAATGCCCCGGCATTGATGAACGGGTTACGCGGCCGCCCGCGCTCGAACTCCAGCTGCACCAACGAGTTGAACGGCTGCCCCGAAGGCTCATGCCCCAGCCGCTCCCAAATGGCTTCCCCCGAATGGCCAATGGCCTGAACCAGGCTGAACACCTTGGAAATGCTCTGCACCGAGAATGGCACCTGCGCATCACCTGCGCAGTGGTAACTGCCATCGTTGCCATAGACAGCGATACCCAGTTGGTTCGCCGGCACGTCCGCCAGCGCGGGAATGTAGTCAGCGACTTTGCCCTTGCCGATCAAGGGACGTACTTCTTCGAGAATCTCGTTCAACAGCGTTTGCATGGAAGGCCCTGTATCAATCCCCATACGACGGCGAGGGGCACTCTCCTTGACGAAGACCGAGCGGGAGAGATCACACATTCAGAAACAAATCACCGTAAGCGTCGTCATCGCCAGGAAGATCGCCGCGCGTTACGGCCGTGAAGGCAGCTGTAAAAAGCTGCGAGGGCCGGCCACGCGCCGCACCGATGTTGTGGGAATTTCCCCAACGATCCGGCCATCACGCGGCTGGCTGGGTCGATGCTGTTGGAACAGAACGACGAGTGATGCCTGCTCAGACGCTACATGTAGTTGGAGGCTTACGAGGCGGTCAGCGATAATCCACAAGCCTCACATGCCTGTGGAAAGTGAAGAAAAAAACGGCATAATCGCGAATTCTGAAGATTTTGTGAGCCAACTTAAAAAAAGCACAGCGCTCACGCCCAAACTGAAGGAAAGATACATGCGGGCAGCGGGATATTCGCTACTACTCGATAGGCTGCAGATCTCTGCGGTTGCACTCAAGCGCCCTGCAATCGTACAACCGGTCACCCGGATTGAGAAAATCGGGAACACGCTCGCGGTGCCCCATCGAATGGCCCCCTCAGCGGACGATCTGCTTGGAAATGTGCTGTTTGCGCTCAAGCATGAAGGTATCAACCTTTCGATTCTCGCCCAAGCTCTGCCACAAATACCTGCTGAACGTTTTTCACAAGCGCTGGAAGCATTGCCCAATGGCGCCTATATCCGTAAGGCCTGCTATCTCCGGGAAGCCTTCACCGGTGAAGACATTGGGCAGCCTTCACCTGTACGCGGCGCCTTCGTGCAGCTATTCGACCCAGAACAGTACATTACTCGACCAGGTGAGCGGAATTCGAAGTGGCGGGTGGAATTCAACGGACTCGGAGATCTGACTTACTGCGCGACCGTAGAGCGCACTGCGCAAGTTACAGAGCTTCTTGAGCATGACATTCTCGGCAAGGCGAAGAACTTCATCGCTTCACTTCCACCGCTGATGATGGACCGGGCTATCAATTGGGCGTATCTGCACGAGACCCAGGACTCGTTTGCAATAGAGAAAGAAGCCCCCACCGAAGATAAATCCCGCCGCTTCATCAAACTCCTGCGCCAGGCCCATGAGCGCCACCCACTGACTGAGGATTATCTGGTTACTTTACAGAATGCCACTGTGGCAAACCCTCTGGATCTTGCGGCGGCATTTCGACACGAGCAGAACCACCTTAGCAATGGCATGCATGGAGCAGCCGGGGTGACCTATGTCCCCCCTCCCCCAGGCCTGTGCCGCGAGTTGATGGAAAGCCTGATGCGCTTCGCCAATGAAGGCCCTACCCAAATCGATCCGCTTGTGGCGGCAAGCATCATTTCATTCGGGTTCGTGTTCCTCCACCCGTTCATGGATGGGAACGGGCGCTTGTCGCGCTTTTTGATCCACCAAGCTCTTTGCCAGTCCGGGGCGCTTGAAAACGGCCTGTTGCTTCCTGTTTCGGTTGCCATGAAACGCGAAGAACGCCTGTATCTGGAGACACTTCAGGGATATTCCGGGCCCGTGCGAGAATACTGGCAAGTGCAATGGATCGATCACGAGCAGTTTACATTTGAGTTCATCGGAGCTGACGCGATCTACCGATTCTGGGATGCCACGCAGTGCGTTGTATTCACCTGCCTGATGGCAAAGCGGGCGCTGGAGGTCGAGCTGCGCGATGAGACGGCCTTTCTGGAAAACTATGACGCCGTCTACAGGGCCGTTGATGAGCGATTCGATGTTCGCGGCAGCGACCTCGCAAACCTGGTCATGATGTGCCTGAGCAATGGCGGGAGCGTGTCAAACAATCGGCGTAAGCAGTACCTGTACAGGGTCCCTGAGGCGGTGTTCGACTATATCGAGCTGACAGCGCAACAAGTGCTTGCCGCCCAGCGCTCAGCCGCTCAAGCGCATCAGGGAGCAGAGACACAGACGGATGCATAGTGTTGAGTGGGAGAGCGTCTATTCATGGAACGAA
This sequence comes from Pseudomonas sp. VEM90, assembly GCF_054611535.1. NCBI lineage: Bacteria > Pseudomonadati > Pseudomonadota > Gammaproteobacteria > Pseudomonadales > Pseudomonadaceae > Pseudomonas > Pseudomonas sp. VEM90. Next base: position 305,475 of record NZ_JBTRAR010000001.1, read on the forward strand.
AAGCAAGCCGCGCAGCCCCGCGACTGGGTTATCCGTAGCGCTCACCCTGGCAGGGTAGAACGGATCGAAGCGTGGATTGGGGTTTCAAAAATCAATGAATACGGCGAGCGCACTGAGCAGCAAACAGAGGCTCGCGACAGCTGTGAGATGCACGCGCATCGGCAGATACCACCCAGGCATCGCTTGCGCCAGTTTGCGATCCTGCCAAAGATGGCCGACAAAACCAAAGGTCAACACCAGACACCCCAATGGCACAGGCAGCAACGTGCCAACCCAACCGGTCAGGGCCGGTATAACGCTCCACACCAGTCGCTCTTGACGCTGCTTCGCGGGCAAACCCTGCAACGTCATGGCAAACCCCCAGTGCAGGGCACCGACGAAGCTCAATATCACCGCGCCATAGCCAACCAGCATCATCGAGAAAAACGCTCGATATTCAGCCCAAAAAAGGATGAGCAGCGTCACACCAATAAACGGCAGCAGACCGCCGTAACCCAGGACAGCGAAGCGGCTTGGAGATAACGCAGTAGCATCGGTATTCATCTGGGCGCCCCTTCGCGACGGTTCAGGACCGGACGTCAACTGTGTCGTCCAATGAGGTTCAGGAATTCGTGCCGCGTCGAGGGGGCGTCGCGAAATGCACCTAACATCACGGATGAAATCATCACCGAGTTTTGCTTCTCCACACCGCGCATCATCATGCACATATGCTGGGCTTCGATCACGACCGCCACCCCTGCGGCATCCGTGACTTCCTGCACGGCATACGCAATTTGCCGCGTGAGGTTTTCCTGTATCTGTAAACGACGGGCGAACATATCCACCACGCGTGCAACCTTGGAAAGGCCTAACACACGCCCTGTTGGCAGGTACGCGACATGAGCCTTGCCAATGAACGGCAGCATATGGTGTTCGCACAATGAGTAGAGCTCAATGTCACGCACCACTATCATTTCATCGTTTTCGCTCTCGAACAGAGCACCGTTTACGACCTCGTGAAGATCCTGGGCATACCCATTGCACAAGTACTGCATCGCTTTTGCCGCACGCTGGGGTGTGTCCAGGAGCCCTTCGCGCTGCGGGTTTTCACCAATGCCGACGAGGATTTCATGAAAGTGCTCGGCTAACGAATGTGACATTTGGACTCCTCACCGCTACAACGGTGCCCGCCATCGGGATGTGGTAGCCAGGCCAAGTGTGGCCTCAATCGACAGAACAGCCTGTAAAGAACCGAAAACAGGGGACGTAGCGGACGCCAGGCCAGTGGCGCGACCCACAGGCCCACATCCGCAGCACGCCAACTCCACAAGGTGGCGTCCAAGCCTGTAACCCAGTGCCCGCTCGTGAACCTTCCATGCAGGCACGACCTCAGTTGCTCGACTGCCAAGCCCAACGCCCCTGCATCGAAATCATCAGCACTGATGTCAACCAGGATGAGCTTTCCCCCGGTCGATTGCCTGCGCAGGAAGGCGATCTCCCGAGCGCACAAGGGGCAGGCGCCGTCAAAGTACAGCGTAAAGGGCCACTGGCAATACATGTACAAAGCCTCATTCTTGTACAGGTTTTTTGTACAAGTTAGCTGAAACACGGAAATTCGCAATGGGCGTGACAGCTTTCGGCGACGGCAGCCAGGCGGACCGGCATTTTGATACAAACAATGCCTGCCGCGAGTACTGCTCGCCCGGGGGCTGCACATGCAGGCCTTACCACAAAGCCGGAATCGGATTTGCTAAGATCGCGGCATTCCGCTGGGTGAACTGCGTATTCACTCGAGCCCTTTGCAGCCTGCTGGAAGACCTGATGAACAAACTGATTCTGCCTTTCGCTATCTTCGTTAGCGTCATCATCACTGGGAAGATCGCCGAGCATTACGGCCTGGAGGGCAGCTGGAAAGTCGGCCTGCTGTGCCTCGTGGCAGCTATCGTCCAGATCGCGGTTACCCGCTTTCAGCGCCACCAGCGGCAGAAAGCCCAGCTTTAAAGGGCGCGAGGCATTGCTAACGTCAGTGGGTGATCACGTTATGGGGACTTTTCTTTCACCCAATTTTCACAGTGGCTTGGGCAGGATGAAGCTATCCCTACGTGATAGTACTTTGCCCGCCTCGGCGGGCTTTCTTTTGCCCGCCTGTTTCCTGTTTAGGTTTTTGAGGAACGGGAGCGGGTCGAAAAATCAGAAATAACCCCTTCCTTGTAGGCCATTTCCCAAAGATACTCCTCGCGCCTGATTTTCGTTGCACATGGAAATAGTCAGCCCTAGTCTCGGCCTGTCGCTACCCATTGGCGGCACGGTTTTGACAGACCGTGGTTCACTGAGAGCATGTGCAATGCCAGTTATGGCAGCTGTGCGTGGGGCACCTTCGTGTGCGCCGGGATTCTCAGTGCCCCCGGTCTGTCAACCCACAAACAGCTGCCACCCTTCCGTTTGACAGCGGTACTGCGGCAGCCCTGTAAGGCACTGAGAGGGTTTATGCTGAAAATAGTACCTGATCCACCGCACAACGTTCTTTCCCTGGAAGACACCCTGATTCAGGCTACGGACTACGCGTTATGCGCGGCGACCGTCGTGCATCAGGCAATGCTGCTGCAGCCCAAGTCACCCGCGTCGATTCTGATGATGACCTCGATGCATGAACTGGAGACCTTGAGAGCTTTGCTCGAGTCCGCAATAGCCCAAGTGCAGATGCCCAGTGAGCCTCGGACTATGCATTGACGTGTCGCTGATGTACTGCCTGGGCCGGCCTCTCTGCGGATACCCCCTCCCAGGCACTCCCTCAGCCTTGAAGACTGCCGTGCTCCTGTAGGAGCGGTTCACCCGCGAATAGGCCCGTACAGGCTGAAGCAATCTTGGGGAAACTGAACAATGTCCACAGAAGAAACCAAATTCACCGTCGGCAAAACCACCTTCTACCAAGGTGAAAACCAGACCCATCCGCTGTTCCGCATAGAAGCCGGCATCCCTTGTCAGAGTGCGCGGGAACAGGCATCAGAGCTGATGGGTTACGCTCGGGATATGACGTTGGACGGCCTGATGGAAGACAAGCCCCAGCTGATCTGGGCTTCGCACTATCTCTGCGCCTTGGCCAAGGCGCTGATGGATGATGCCGAGTTGGGCATGATGAAAGACTCGGACAACTCACGGTAAAAATTCGCACAATGTGGAAGCCGCCTTGCGTTGCGAAAGGGCCGCGAAGCGGCCCCGTAACCTATTGGGCAAGAGACTGGCCAATTATCAAATTGATTGTTGCATCGAATATTCCAGCGGATAACTAGCACTCCAATGAAAAAATACTTGAGCACCGCACCCCGCAGTTTTGGTCACCAAGTTGCATTCCTTGCCTCACCTCGTCGACAACTCAACAGCTCAGCTCGATAGAGAGTCATGCCGTGTTACGCATAGCCGACACCAGTAATCACAAATCTCGACAGCTATCCAATTCCGCATTATCTATGCTATTGTTTCTCAGTGCCACATCAAGGATTTCAATCTGGTAACGGTAACGGGCTGCAAGATACCCAAGCAATATCGAGCCTATTGAGATACCAAACAGAAATGCTCCAACCCAAAGTAACAGGGTATTGGCAAGGTTATCTAGCTTGAAACCTGCTGAGAGTGTCTGGGCGACCCAATCCAAACCACCAAATTCGCCGACAAACGAGTATGAGGTTGCTAGCAATCCAACAACAGCCGTTTTCTCACCAAAAAATCGCCCTGAACTGGCACTTATTCGATTTACCCTCCGTTCCAACCAAAACCGTGCATCCTTTAACTCGAACATTCCGTAAGCTTCCAATTTACTAGCCAATTTCTGCTCATGCCGGACGTCTTCACACAAACTATCGAGAGCAAGAATCTTCCACTTCACCAGTAGCATTAACGAGGCTATCATTGGAATTAGTAGAGCAGCCAAAGCTAGTACCGTAGTGAATATAAAAAGCACTGTAACTAATATAGTAGCGACTACAGTCGGGGGCTTAACATCATATAAAAGCACGAACAACACGTTTATCGAAAAGCAAAAAAACGAGCAGACCAGGGACCAATTTGCGATTGCTTGAGCCTTAGCCTCCAAATCGGTACGACCAACTTTTCGCGGCTCACAGCCATTTAACAATTCTAAAATTTTTATCGTATGCTCAATCGACACTGCCATTTTCCCTACATGACTTTCGAGATTGGCCTAGGCCAATGCCAATTCACCTGTCGATATCAAATCAGACACACAAGCCCTTCTGACTAGGTAATAAACTTGGCAAGCCCTAGCGAAAGTGCTCGCGAAAGCTCGCCCTGAAATCCAGTGGTTTTAAGTACAACTGGCTCGACAAGTCACCTCGCAAAATAAAAAGCTTTGGCTCGGTACTAAGCTGGAAAACCCTGTAGAGATAAAACTGCCCCCCTGCTTCTCCAGAGAACTCTAGCTCATTGTGACTTACAACAAACGAGGACGCGATCCCTCCATTGGTAGCCTTTACTTCGATATAGCGATGCAGAACATCACTTTCAAACGAAAGAATGTCGTAGCCAGCGCCATCACCCTGAGTGTCCGAGATCCATTCCAGCTTCTGGAAAAGCTCAGGATGACCTATCTCCGTCAGCCGATGCTGCTCATAACCAATCACCCAATCCTCCCCCAATCGCCCAAGTTTACGATTCGCTTCGTCCCGAGCGGCGTAGTCAAGCTTGCGCGGTAGGCGCTCTCGAGAACGAGAAGGTACACCGAGCTTTTGCCGCTCCTCCATAATCGGTGACTCAACTAGCACAGCCGAGTAGGATTTCTGTGTCGGTGTCTTTACCTCCTCCAGCACATCTATGATGTTGCTTACATCTGCGGAATATCGAAGCACATAATCTTGGACAGCCTTGCGCAATAACAGTTGGCTGTTGCCGCGCGGTTTGTAGCCCTGAATGAAAGGCAGGCCCATGCCCGCGAGAACGCCGCTGATGTTCTGATGTTTGAGCTCTACGGAGGCTTTGCTTCGCCCTCTCAACTGCTTTCGCAAGATTTCGTTGTGCCGGGACTTGTTGAAGGCCACGCTATCAGCTTCCAAGCGTAGCATTTCAAAATAGTCCAAGACGGTGGCGTGGACCTCATCTTCCGTCCAATCCTCCCCGATCCGTATAACCTCAAAACCCAAGCTCCGAAGCAACGGAACCACGGTGGTTTCACCGCCAGAGAAATCGCCCGCGCCAAGCACGCCTAGGTTAGGAAACTGCTTACCAAAGGCAACAGCCACGATCGCCTTGGAATCGCATGGTTCGCCAGTTCGAGGGTTGCGGACCATGTAATCTCTGGACTTACCGAAGCCGTATCGCTTGAGAAACGCCGCTCGTCCCAAATGCGAAAATTCGTCCATTGCAGCCTGTACAGCGGCGGGGCTTTTCAGAAGGGAAAGCTGAGTCACTAACTATGCGTCCTTGCGGCAATCTTCTCTGCAACTCTCAGCTTTTTCCTACGCGAAATCAAGCCAGCAAGGCATCGGAGCCCGCACGCCATGATGCGTCCCGACGCCAAAGTCGAAAAAGTCTATCTCTACCCCAAGCCCGTCGACTTCCGAAAATCCTTTGATGGCTTGGCGGCGCTGGTCGAGTTGGACATCAAGGTGGCGGTGTTCGACCCCGTGCTCTTCGTATTTCTCAACAGATCCCGCAACCGTGTGAAGATCTTGTACTGGGAGCGCAACGGCTTCTGTCTTTGGCTCAAGCGCCTGGAATCCGAGCGATTCAAAACATCACCTGACGCCACCGACGAAGCGATTGTCCTCACCGTCCAGGAACTGAACTGGTTACTCGACGGTTTTGACCTCTGGCGCAATCGCCCGCATCAGGTTTTGACGCCGCGATTCGTCGCCTGATTCGGTATAATCCGGGGCATGATTTCCATGCCCGAAGACCTTCCCGATGACCCCGTACTGCTCAAGCAGATGCTTGCGCAGTTATTGATGGAGCGCACGGTCGATAAGGGCCAGATCGTCGATCTCAAAGAGCAGGTCAAGCTACTGCGCGACCGTCTGTTCAGTCGCAAGTCCGAGCAGACCGTTGAAACCAACACGCCGCAACTCGCGTTGTTCAACGAGCCGGAAAGCCTGTCGATACCTCCGGTCGATGACGACGAAGAAGTGGTCGCGCCAACACTGCGTCGTGGCAAGCGCAAACCGCTGTCCGCTACCTGCCGCGCATTGAAGTCATCCACGAACTGCCCGAACACGAGCAGGCCTGTGCCTGTGGTTGCTGCAAACACGTGATCGGTGAAGAAACCAGCGAACAGCTGGATATCGTGCCGATGCAGATCCGGGTGCTCAAACACATCCGTAAAATTTACGGTTGCCGTGGTTGTGAAGCCGCTCCGGTCACCGCTGACAAACCCGCACAGTTGATCGAGAAGAGCATGGCCAGCCCGAGCGTGCTGGCCATGCTGTTGGCCACCAAGTATGTCGATGGCTTGCCGCTGCACCGTTTTGAAACGGTGCTGAGCCGACACGGTATCGAGATTCCGCGTCAGACTTTGGCGCGCTGGGTGATTCAGTGCGGTGAGCACCTGCAACCACTGCTGAATCTGATGCGCGACCGGTTGCTGGAAAGCCCGGTCATCCATTGCGATGAAACCCGCGTCCAAGTTCTTAAAGAACCGGATCGAGACCCGACCAGCCAATCCTGGATGTGGGTGCAAGCCAGTGGGCCACCGGATCGGAAAGTCGTGCTGTTCGACTACACCTCCAGCCGTGCGCAGGAGGTGCCGTTGCGCTTGCTGGAAAGTTATCGCGGCTATGTGATGACGGACGATTACGCCGGCTACAACGCCCTGGCGTTGCAGCCGGGTGTCGAACGATTGGCGTGCATGGCGCATGCGCGTCGCAAGTTTGTTGAAGCTCAGAAAGTGCAGCCCAAGGGCAAAGCCGGACGCGCGGATATGGCGCTGTCATTGATCAATAAGCTATATGGCATCGAGCGTGAACTGAAGGACGCCAGTGATGAGCAGCGATTGACTGGCCGGCAGGAGAAGAGTCTGCCGATCCTGGGGCAGTTGAAAAGTTGGCTGGACAAAACGCAGCCACATGTGACGTCGCAAAGTGTGCTCGGCAAGGCGGTGAATTACCTGGCGAGCAATTGGAGTCGGCTGGAGCGTTATGTGGAGGCTGGGTCTTTGCCGATCGACAATAACCCGGCAGAGCGTGCAATAAAGCCATTTGTGATTGGCCGCAAAGCCTGGCTGTTCAGCGACACGCCCAAGGGTGCCGCCGCCAGTGCTCAGCTCTACAGTTTAGTCGAGACCGCCAAGATCAACGGCCAAGAGCCCTATACGTGGCTGCGCCACGTACTGGAGCGGCTGCCCCATGCGCAGTCGGTGGCAGATTATGAAGCGCTGTTGCCGTGGAACTGTTCACCGGAGATGCCACGGTAAACGATGGCCTCACCTTGCGGTAGGTGGGGTTCATGGATCGCTTACGATTATTTGAGAATATGGCGGGGGCTGTCTCAGCCTGACTTAGAGGGTAATGTTGGGGTGGGAAATGATGGCAAACGTGCGCCGGGCGTTGACTTCATTGACGATTTTGCTGTAGGGCACCACTGGGAATCTCGATCGTGCACGCGGGTATACACGCAGCTGGAAGCCTTTGGCCGATTTCAAAGGCCAACACAGAGAGCCGCGCATTCCACCAAAAAACGCTCATGAACGCCCAAGGCAAAATACCTTTCCGGCGGCCGGCAGGCCAAGGCCTTTCCCGCGCAAGCGCCTCCAGTGCCCGCGCTCAGCTGAACTCCTCCATGAGAAAACCGATGAATGCTTTCAACTTGAACGGCATGTGGGAGTTCTTGCGGTACACCAAGTGCATGGGCCGTGACGGGATCTGGTAGCCCGGCAGCAACGCCACCAACTGGCCCGTCGCCAGGTAACCGCTCACCACCACTTCCGGCAGCAGGGCGATGCCTTGCCCGCTCAACACTATGATGCAGACGCCTTGGGCATCGTTGACCTGCATCTTGGCAGGAACAGACACCTTGATGAACTCGGCATCGTCGCTCAAAAACTCCCAGGTGTTTTGCAAGGTATTCCACGCGGTCTTGTGCTCGTCGAAATAGGTCGCGATACAGTCGTGCAGGATCAACTCCTGCGGCGTCGACGGTGCGCCACGCCTGTCCACATAGCCCGGCGCGGCACACAGGATCAACTTGTAGGGCCGCAGCGGCCGCGCCACCAGTGACGAGTCCGAAAGCGCGCCCAGGCGCACTGCGGCATCGAAGCGATTTTCGGAAAAATCCACCAGGGCGTCGCTGATCGAAACGTCGACCCGAATCTTCGGATGCGCCTGATAAAACTTGTCGAGCGCCGGCAGAAAACCAAAAATGCCGAATGAACGTGGCAGCGATACATTGAGAACACCTTCAGGGTTCTCAATGAAATGGGAAGCAACATCCTCACTTTCGCGCATCAGGTCGAATATATTCCGGCAGGTCTTGTAGTAGTACGCGCCATAATCCGTGATGGATATCTTTCGGGTCGTTCTCAGTAATAATACCGCGCCCAACTCGCCTTCAAGGAACTTCAAATAATTACTGACCATCGCCACTGAAATATTAAGTTTCTGCGCGGCTTTGGTGAGGCTGGCACTGTCAACGACCTGAACAAATGCCTGCATGGCCTTTAATTTATCCATAGCAACCAACTATCCATTTTTTAACCAGGCTAAAAAGTGTTTTAAATTGTAAATGCTTTACGAAATTTTGCAAAGGGCAGACTATCGGCCGGCGTTATGGGAACAGCCCCCGGAGAACACCGATGAAAGTCATTTACGAAAACTGGCAAGGCCTGGAACGGGAAAGAAACATACAAGTGGAGTACCTCCACTTCGGCAGCACTGAGTACCACACCACGGCGCAGTGGCTGCTGCGCTGCACCGACCTCGACAGCAACGAAGTGCATGACTTTGCCTTGATCAAGATCAAGCAGATGGCTGCTCAACAACTCACCTTCAGGAAGAACATATGAAACAGGTAAAACTCGGTTCACAAGGTTTGACGGTGTCGCGTCTGGGCCTGGGCTGCATGGGCATGAGCCAATGGTACGGCGAGCCCGATGATGTCGAGTCCGGCGAAACCCTGCGCAGGGCCCTGGACATCGGTGTGAACTTCTTCGACAGCGCAGAAGCCTACGGGCCCTTCACCAACGAAGTGCTGATCGGCAAGGCACTCAAAGGCGTTCGTGAAAAGGCCGTGATCGCGACCAAGTTCGGCTTCGACCTGCAGGGCTGAGGGTTGCACAATGAATACCTTGCTAAGAAGAAAGCTGAGCCTGGCGTCCGCCTGCCTGGCCTTCGTCATCGTCATTCTCGACGTGAGCGTCGTCAACGTCGCCTTGCAACAGATCTACACGCAGTTCGAGGGCAGCCTCGCGCACCTGGAATGGGTAGTCAACGGCTACACCCTGACCTTCGCCTCCTTCCTGCTGACCACCGGCTCCCTGGGTGACCGCTTCGGCCCCAAGCGCGTGTTCCTGGTCGGGTTCGCCCTGTTCGCCCTGGCCTCCTGGCTGTGCGGCACCGCGGACAGCCTGACCCTGCTGATCGCGTTCCGCCTGCTGCAAGGCATCGGCGCGGCGCTGGTGGTGCCGGCGTCGCTGGCGATCGTCAACCAGACTTTTCCGGACGCCAACGAGCGCAGCCGCGCCATCGGCCTGTGGGCCGCGGCCGGTGGCATGGCCCTGGCGCTGGGACCGGTGTTCGGCGGCGTGCTGATCTCGATGTTCGGCTGGCGCTCGATCTTCTACGTCAACATTCCGATCGCGGCCCTGGGCATCACCATCGCCTACGTGTTCGTGCAGGAGAAAACCACGCTGGTCGAACGCAATATCGACATCGCCGGGCAGGTGCTCGCGGTCGCGGCGCTGGGCTGCCTGACCTATGCGTTGATCCAGGTGAACAGCTATGGCCTGCAGTCCCAGGAGGTTCTGCTCAGCGCCGCGGGCTTCATCGGCGCCAGCGCCCTGTTCATCGTGGTCGAACGCCGCGTCGCGGCGCCGATGCTGCCGTTGTACCTGTTCGCCAACAAGCAGTTCGCCACCTCCGCCGTGATCGGCATTCTGGTCAATTTCGCCTTCTACGGCCTGGTGTTCCTGTTCAGCCTGTACTTCCAGTACAGCTGGCACTACTCGCCGCTGCAGACCGGCCTGGCGCTGCTGCCGATGACCGGCGCTATCATGCTCGCCAACCTCTACTCTGCCAAACTGATGGTGCGCAGCGGCTTTCGCAAGACCCTGCTGATCGGCACCGGCCTGGCGGCGTTGGGATACGCCTGCATCGTGCCGCTGCTGGGCGGTCATGGGTATGGGGCTATGGTCGTGCAGATCGTCGTGGCGGGCTTCGGCATCGGCCTGGCCGTGCCTTCGGTGACCAACGCCATGGTGTCCAGTGCCGACAGCCAGCATATCGGTGTCGCCTCCGGCGTGCTCAACGCCTCGCGGCAGATCGGTGGGCTGATCGGGGTGGCGTTCATGGGCCTGGTACTCGGCGACTTCGCAGCGGAGTCGTTCGACCAGGGTATGGGCCCGGCCTTGATCATCGCTTCGCTGGCGCTGCTGCTGTGTGTCGGCCTGGTGCTAACTGGCTTCAGCAAACCCCAAGTCCTCGTTTCCAAAGCCACCTCCTAAGCAAGGAATCTCAGCATGCCTCACCTGACCCTCGAGTACTCCACCAACGCCGGCCCCGCCCCCGACAGCCAACGGCTGTTCAACGCCCTGCATGTGCAACTGGCCCAGGCCGGTGAGTTTCGCACCCAGGACTTCAAGTCCCGGATCTTCCCGGTCGACACCTTCCATATCGGCCTGGGCGACGGCGACGCCTCGTTCGTGCGGTTGAACATCGAGACGTTCTTCGGCAAGAGCGCACAGCAGAAGAAGGCCATGTCACAGGTCGCCCTGCGGGTGTTGTCCGAGCACTTCCACCAGGCGCTGACCCTTGGTAACTGCGACATAGCCGTGCAGATCACCGAGCTGGAACGGGAAAGCTATGCCCGTGTGCGCTCCAGCGACCTGGTGGAGAACGCCTGATGTTCGACTTCAAAGTAACATCGGTGCTGGTGATCGGCGGTTCGTCCGGCGTCGGCCTTGCCACGGCGAAACTGCTCGACCGCCTGGGCGCCCAGGTGACCATCGCCTCGCGCAACCTGGAAAAACTCCAGGCAGCCCGGCAACAGCTCGGCGCTGGCGCCAGGCACCTGCAACTCGACATCACCGATACCGCGCAGCTCCAGGCCCTGGCTGACGGCCCGCGCTGGGACCATGTGGTGATCAGCGCCGCCGACACGCCCATGGGCAGCATCGCGGCACTGCCCGACGCCGCCGCGCGCCAGGCCATGGACAGCAAGTTCTGAGGCGCCTACAGCGCGGCGAAGTACATCCCGCTGCGCGCCCAGGGCTCGCTCACCTTCGTCGCCGGCTACCTGTCGGTGCGCCCTGGCAAGGCCAGCGCCTTGCAGTCGGCGATCAACGCGGCCCTCGAGGCATTGGGCCGGGCCCTGGCGCTGGAGCTGGCGCCTGTGCGCGTCAATACCGTATCGCCCGGCTTGTTGGCGACCGAGCTGTGGGACGGCCTAGCGCAGGACAAGCGCGCCTCGCTGTTCGACAGCGTGGCCAACCGCCTGCCGGTCGGCCGCATCGGGCTGGCGGAGGATGTCGCCAAGGCTGTCTGCTTCCTCATCGACAACGGCTACACCACCGGTTCGACCCTCTATGTCGATGGCGGCGGCCGCATCGCGTGAAACCCGGGCCGCCTGCGGCCCTTCGCGGGCAACTCTGCACAGGGCCGTAGGGCAGGTTTTTCAACGCCTTCAACGCAGTAAATCGCTATTTTTTTGCGCCGAATTCCGCTAGTGCCAGTGATTAACACTGGCCAAAAGCCGCATCAGATGGGAATCTTTGCCTCCATGGAGACGTCACCCCCTTGCAACCCGCTTTGGTTCAGGGCTGGTTACACCTGCATCTCGGACCTGGCGGGGTTCAGCTCATGGCCTGATTGGCGCCTTTGGCGCGCATCGGGCAGCTACTCGCGTTCACACTGCCCGCCGCCAGGAATGGACAGCCACACGGGAGTGCGAGCGCCGACGGCAAGAAGGAGTCCGCCTGTGGCTGCACGCTACGGAAAAGGGCTGTTGGGATGGGCCGCCGTGCTCGTCATCCTGGGCCTGCTGGTCCACTGGATCGGCATCGATACGATCGCCCGCTACCGCGACGATCTGGCTTTCTACCTGCAAGCGCACCTGGTCCTGGTGCTGGCTTCGATGGCGGCGGCGTTGGCCGTGAGCACCCCCGCCGGCATTGCCCTGAGTCGACAGCCAGTAAACTTGAGGGCTGATGGCAGCTTTGGCGTCAGAAGCGCTCATCACCGATAGCCGGCAAGATCAGCTCCCGTACGAACGAAGCCCCGGACAAGCGCAACAGCGCGTCGACCATGGTGACCACATCATGCACCGGTACCTGGCGCCGCTCGCCACGTGCTGCGGCTTGCGCCAATGGCGTGTTCAGGGAGTCGTCGGTATTGAGATAACCCAGTTGGAGCACGGTCACCGCCAGGTTGTCATCCCTAAAACCTTCGCGCAGCGCATCAGCCATGCCGTTGAGAGCGAACTTTGAGGCGCCGAACGCTACCTCCGGGCGCCCACTCTGGCGAAGAGCTGAGGTCGAACCGGTGAGGATCAACTGCGGTCGGGGCGCGCCAAGCAACTTGGGCACCAGGCGCTTGAGCAGAAGCAGCGTGGCCGTGATATTCACCTCGACCAGCCTGGTGATCGATTCGTCGCTGTCGTCAAGGAATGCATAGTGCTCGCTGAAGGCGTGTTCTTCCCAGATGCCAACGTTGTAGATCAGGACATCCAGATCGGCAGGTGCCCGATCCGCGATCTGTGCCACAGCCGCCGTTGGCTTGGCAAGGTCGGCATCGACCCACTGCAGATCGATGCCCGGGGCAAGGACCAGGTCTGACGGCTGTTTGCGTGATACGCCGATCAGCGTGTCCCCTGGCTTGCCGAGCCCTTCGAGCAAAGCCCGGCCCAACCCTCTGCCAGCGCCTACGATCATCATCTTCATCTGTTGCTCCTTTTAACTGAAATGCTCCAAGCTTTCCTGGGCCGTTCAACTCCAGCGGACATTCAGTACGACGAAGTGCAGCAGGATCCAGACCATCAACAGCAGATGGGTCAGTTGCAACCCTTCCTGGCGGATCCAGTAGCCGAACCATATCCCGCCCAGCAGCATCGCGAACAGGAACCCGAGCGCTGCGCTCAAGGCCAGGTTCAACCAGGGCCTCGCCACCTCCAAGCCGCCGCCAAACAGCAGTTCATAGCAGCCTACCCAAGCCGCGAGAACGGCGGCTGCCTGTGTCAGCACTATGATCGACAAGGCCAAGCGATGGATGGCGTGAGAGGTCATCGCTCGCACCAGCAGAGGGAGGCTGATTCCGGGAGGTTGGGCCAGCGGCGCCATCGACATGGTCTCCCCGATCGCCCCGGCTGAGCTGGCAAAGGCCTGCAGGTTGTTGATCAGGCTGATACTCAGCCACAGGCTCAAGCCAATACAGCAGGTGATCTGGAAAATCAGCAGTGAAGTCGGAGTGTCCATTCCTGGTCCTTTGTGAATTCGTTTCCGAAAGCAGCGAGAGCGTCCGGACGCCACTCTAAAACCTTGACTTAACTCGAGGTCAATACCGGTTTTCCAATAAGGCTGCCTGGGGCGACAACCTCAACCGTTCGTTCAAGCCGTCTGTAGGTCTGAGAAGTTTGTCGAGGTCTTGGGCGACCGACCGAGCCGCGCCGATCATCGCCGCAGGTATACCCACTGGAGGATCCGGGATAGAGCCAACCGGTTTGCTATGCTCTCTATTCCGGCTGACCTGGCCTGAAGGCGCCGAGCGTGTGCGGCATTGGTCAAGATGCTTGAGAGTTTTCTATCCGCGTTTGTGGAAAAAATCGAACCAAGGAGTGGAGTAACAGACATGCCAGCTTGTCCCCTACCCTCTGATGAAGCACTTCGTCAGCGCACACTTGATGACATGGACTTGGTCGATACGCCGGCCGAGCATTATCTTGATACCTTGGTACGACTCACCCAAGAACTAGCCCAGGTGGAGACCGTTCTGATCAGCCTAATCGATCAGGATCGGCAGTGGTTCAAGGCTCGAATCGGTATCGAGGTAAGCGAGACGAAGCGTAATGTGTCTTTTTGCGGCTACGCGATTCTCGGTGAAGATACCTTGATGGTTTCCGACGCCAGGTGCGATACACGCTTCGAGGACAATCCCCTCGTGCTGAACCCACCCTATATCCGGTTCTATGCGGGCCACCCGTTACGTGCCTCAAATGGCAAAGCCATTGGCACCCTGTGCATGTTCGATCCTCGGCCGCGGAAGCTCAGCGAAGCGCAACAGGCTAACTTTCGGGACTTAGCCACGCTCACCGAGGGTTATTTGCAACTGCGGAGCCTAGCTCAGGTCAATCGCGCTCTGCGTGTTGAAATGGATCGCGGGCAGCGCAGGGCTTTGCTTGATCCTTTGACACAACTATGGAACCGCGGGGCCTTGGCAGCATTTCAGAACCGAGAACTTCGTTTGGCTGAGGAGCGAGGTTTACAGCTAGGTGCCGTATACGCAGACCTCGACCGTTTCAAATCCGTCAATGACGAGCATGGCCACGATGCCGGCGATAAAGTGCTCTGCGAGTGCGCCCGCCGACTGCGGGCTACGCTGCGACCAGATGACCTGCTGGTACGCCAGGGCGGAGAGGAGTTCGTGGCCCTGCTACGGGTTAAAGACAGCCAAGAATTAACGCAGATTGCGGAGCGCTTGCGTCAGTCAATCGGCAGCGCGCCATTTTTGTTGCCCGGCGGCCCTCGGAAGATGACCATTAGCATCGGATGCGCCCTGCTCACTAATGGTGAGCAGGTTGATGATGCAATAAAACGCGCTGACGGCGGTCTCTATGCGGCCAAACACGGGGGACGTGACCAGGTTGTCTATGTGCCAGCGTTATCCTGAGGACTTTAAGACTCGGTAACATGGAGCGAGATTCCCCTATACGAGAGCGTCTCATCTGAACCGGCGTTCGCTAAGGGAACTCCGAACAAGTTGCCTTGAACGCGTAATGAGCGGCGTTTTGACGCCGCCCGACCATTTTCAGCCCTCAATCAGCTCAAAGCCAGGGCTTTGCCCTGGCTCTTGCGCGCTACAGGCGTACCTCTCCTGCAGTGGTCAATAATTGCCTGCTGCGGGAGAGGTGGGCCCGTGAGGGCAGAAAACCAAGACCGTGCCTTGGTTATCCAGTAATCAGCGGCTGAAAATCAGGCTTTTCGGCATCCACAATCCGTCCATTTCCGGCTGATGGACAACTTGTTCGGAGTTTCCCTAAATGGGTGTCCGGTTTTATTAGACCACTACATAGCGATAGATTTGTACGCTGCAACCAATGCTCCCTCTATCACTTTCTCCCCGCCTCTCGAACTATATGTTTCAGATAGTTCAAGGCGCCTGAGTTGGCATCAATATCATGTAGACTAACCATCAGCAGTTCACTCGTTG
The DNA here is from genome assembly GCF_054611535.1 of Pseudomonas sp. VEM90. NCBI lineage: Bacteria > Pseudomonadati > Pseudomonadota > Gammaproteobacteria > Pseudomonadales > Pseudomonadaceae > Pseudomonas > Pseudomonas sp. VEM90. The sequence continues at coordinate 321,029 of NZ_JBTRAR010000001.1, forward strand.
GCGCATCGCTTGGCAATGAGCGAGAAACAACATCCTTGGGCATGAAGTTTTCGGCATAGGCCGGCAGCAACGTATAGCCCAGCCCGGAAGCCACCAGGTTAATGCTCATCAGTGGATTGGACGACGGGTAGACATGCCCCGATGTGACGTCATGGCGAGCTAGGTACTGCGCCAGTGCATCGTGGATCGAACGCCCGTAGCCCGGATCGATGTTGATCGCCGGCAAGTTGTCCAACTGACTGGGCGTGATGCTGGGAGCCGCCACCAGCGGGTGATCGTGTGGCAGGTAGACGCGAAACTGCTCCACCAATACCACTTCGCTGTGCAGGTTGGCGGCGCGTACCGGGCCGCGCATGAAGCCCAGCTCGATTTCACCACGCGCCAGCGCCACCTCCTGCTCTTCGGAAGTCAGGCTGCGCAGGACGATATCCACCTCGGGAAACGACACCCGGAATATCGGCAAAACGCTGGGGAAAATGCGCACTTCGGCGGCCGGCACGAAGCCGATGGTGATGCGCTCGCGCTGGGAAGCGGCCTTGGCGGCACGCGCCACGGCCATCTCGACGTGCCCGAGGATCTGCCGGGCCTCATCCAAGAATACTACCCCGGCCGGCGTCAGCTCGACCTTGCGCCGGGTACGGGTGAGCAAGGCAAAGCCGATCTCCAGCTCCAGGTTGCGAATCTGCTCGCTCAACGACGGCTGCGAGGTAAACAGGCGAGTGGCGGCGCGAGTGAAGCTGAGTTCTTCGGCGACGGCGACGAAGAAGCGCAAGTGGCGCAGTTCCATTTGGTTTTCCTTGGAATCGTTCAGACAGGGCGCAGGGCCGGTCAACCAGTTATAGGTCTAACCGATAAATAGATCCAAAGAAAGTATTTCTGCATTCGCCCTCACTCCCCTAGATTTACCGAATCTGTTGGCGCCAACAGCTCATTCGACAATAAAAACACACCCTTCTTGTAAGCGGTGAGGAGAATAAGAGTGGCTATCACCCCAGAACAATTCGAGGCTTTGGTCGACGCCCGTAACGGACGTATCACCCCTGCTATCTATACCGACCCGCAGATCTATGAGCTCGAGCTCGAACGCATCTTTGGTCGCACCTGGCTGTTCCTCTGCCATGTCAGTCAGATCCCCAAGCCCGGTGACTTTTTCAATACCTACATGGGCGAAGACCCGATCGTGGTCGTGCGTCAGAAAGACCGCTCGATCAATGCCTTCCTCAACCAGTGTCGGCATCGTTCGATGCGCGTGTCCTACGCCGACTCGGGCAACACCAAGGCGTTCACCTGCCCCTACCACGGCTGGAGCTACGGCACCGACGGCGAACTGATCGACGTGCCGCAGGAGCCGCGTGCCTACCCGCAGGGGCTGTGCAAGAAGCAATGGGGCCTGCAGGCGGTGACCCGCGTGCGCGAATACAAGGGCCTGGTATTCGGCAACTGGGACGCCGAGGCACCTGAACTCGAAGACTACATGGGCGACATCGCCTGGTACCTGGACGGCGTGCTCGACCGCCGCGAAGGCGGAACCGAAATCATCGGCGGCGTGCAGAAGTGGACCATCGACTGCAATTGGAAACTGCCCGCCGAACAGTTCGCCTCCGACCAGTACCACGCCCTCTACTCACACGCCTCGGCGGTGCAGGTGCTGGGGCAGGCGCCCGGCAACACGGAAAAGGCCCTGGGCTCTGACCAGACGGCGCGCCCGGTCTGGGAAACCGCCAAGGACGCCGTCCAGTACGGCCAACGCGGTCATGGCAGCGGGTTCTTCTTCACCGAAAAGCCCGACGCCAACGTGTGGGTAGACGGCGAGGTATCGCGCTATTTCCGTGACACCTTCGACGAGGCCAAGGCGCGCCTGGGCGAAATCCGCGCACTGCGCCTGGCCGGCCACAACAACATGTTCCCGACCCTGAGCTGGCTCAACGGCACCGCGACGATCCGCGTGTGGCACCCGCGTGGGCCGAACCAGGTGGAGGTGTGGAACTTCTGCATCGCCGACGCTGCGGCACCGGACGACGTCAAGGCTGCCTTCGAACGCAGCGAAACCCGCGCCTTCGGGCCGGCCGGGTTCCTCGAGCAGGACGATTCGGAGAACTGGACCGAAATCCAGAAGGTCTTGCGTGGTAAACGTGCCCGCAACGCCACCCTGTGCATGGAAATGGGCCTGGGCAACGAGAAGCTGCGCGAAGACATGCCTGGCATCACCAACTACATCTTCAGCGAAACCGCGGCACGCGGCCTCTACCAGTATTGGGTGGACCTGCTGTTGTCGCCGTCCTGGGACGAAGTGAAGCGTCGCACCGAAGCCTATGAACAGGAGCTGGTGAAATGAACGACGCCGCGATCCGCGACCCGCTCGCGCCCAACACGCAACCGATCGTCGATGCCCAGACTCACCATGAAATCGCCGACTTCATCTTCCAGGAGGCCGAGTTGCTGGATGACTGGCGCTTTCGCGACTGGCTGATCGTCGTTGCCCAGGACATCAGCTACACCATGCGCACCGGTGCCAACGCACAAACCCGCGACCGCCGGCGCAAGGTCGGTCCGCCCACCACATGGATCTTCAACGACAACTGGCACCAGCTCGAGCGCCGTGTCGCACGCCTGGAAACCGGCATGGCCTGGGCCGAAGAGCCCCCTAGCCGCACCCGCCACTTCGTCAGCAACCTGCGCATCCGCGCAACCGAAGACGGCAAGGGTTTCGAGGTGCGCAGCAACTACCTCCTGCACCGTTCGCAGAAGGAAAAGGACAATGTCAGCTATCACGGCATGCGCATCGACCGCCTGCGCCGCGCCGACAACAGCTTCGGCTTCGAGATCTACCACCGCGACATCGCCCTCGACCAGGTGGTGATCACCTCGCACAACCTCAGCGTGCTGTTCTGAAACGCGGGGCTCCTGCCCCGCATCCAGACTCTCCCGAATACCGGTACCCCTACCATGACCACTTTCAGCGTCTGTGAAACCCACGCGCTCGCCGATGGCGAAGCCGTGACCGTGCAAGCTGCCGACCGGCTGATCGCCGTGTTCAACGTCGGCGGCGAATTCTATGCCCTGGACGATCGTTGCAGCCACGGCAACGCCTCCATGTCCGAGGGCTACATCGAAGACGATGCTACCGTCGAATGCCCGCTGCATGCTGCGCGGTTCTGCCTCAAGAGCGGTGCGGCCCTGTGCCAGCCCGCCACCGAGCCACTGCGCACCTACCCGGTCAGCATCGTCGACGACATCATCCACGTGGTGCTGGAGGACGCGGCATGAGCGGCTGGTTGCAGGATGAAGTGGTGCTGATCACCGGTGGCGGCTCGGGCCTGGGCCTGGCGCTGGTGGAACGCTTCCTGGCCGAAGGGGCGAAACTCGCGGTGCTGGAGCGTTCCCCAGAAAAATGCGCGATTTTGCAGGCACACTTCGCCGGTGATGTGGTCGTCACCCAGGGCGACGTGTGCAGTAGCGCCGACAACCAGCGTGCGGTGGATGCCGCCGTGGCGCGCTTCGGCAAACTCGATTGCTTCGTCGGCAACGCCGGCGTGTGGGATCACGGCGTGCGCCTGCTCGACACCAATGCGGAGAAACTCGCCCAGGGCTTCGACGAGCTGTTCGCAATCAACGTCAAGGGCTACCTGCTGGGCGCCAAGGCCGCTGCCGCCGAACTGGTCAAGTCGTGCGGCAGCATGATCTTCACCCTCAGCAACTCGGCGTTCTACCCCGAAGGCGGCGGGCCGCTGTACACCGCCAGCAAGCACGCGGCGGTCGGCCTGATCCGCGAGCTGGCCTTCGAGCTGGCGCCCAAGGTACGGGTCAACGGCGTAGGGCCGTGCGGCATGAACACCGACCTGCGTGGCCCCACCGCGCTGGGCCAGCAGGACACCCGCATCATGGATTCGCGCTCGCCGGATACGATCAAAGCGATCCTGCCGCTGCAGTTCTTCCCCGATGCCAGCGAATTCACCGGGCCGTTCGTACTACTGGCCTCGCGGCAGAACAACCAGACCTTGAGCGGCGTGATGATCAACGCCGACGCAGGCCTGGGCATTCGCGGCATCCGTAATGTCGCCGGAGGGCTGGCACTATGAACACGCGCATCGTGATCATCGGTGCCGGCCAGGCCGGCGCCAACGCAGCCATGGCCTTGCGGCGCCAGGGCCATGCCGGGCCCGTGGTGCTGGTCGGCGAGGAAGTGCACCTGCCCTACGAGCGCCCGCCGCTGTCCAAGGACGCCTTGCTGCAGCCGCAGCAAGGCAAACTGGCCCTGTACACGCACGAGCAATTCGCCGAGCAGGACATCACCTTGAAACTCGGCCTGCGCGCCACCGCCATCGACAGCCAGACCGGCACCGTCAGCCTGGCCAACGGCGAGACGCTGGCCTACGACAAGCTGCTGCTGACCATCGGCGCTCAACCCCGGCGTCTGCCGGCACTGGACGCCCTGGGCGAGTGCACCCATGTGCTGCGTACCTTGGAGGATGCCCAGCAGATACGGGCCCAGGCACAGGCCGGCAAGCGAGCCCTGCTGGTCGGCGCTGGGGTGATCGGGCTGGAGCTTGCCTCCAGCCTGAGCGAACTTGGGCTGCAGGTAGCCGTGGTCGACCCGGCGCGGCGTGCCATGCTGCGCAATTCGCCGGAACCGATAGGGGCTTTCCTGCAAGCGACCCATGAGGCTCGCGGCGTGCGCTTTCACTTCGCAACCGGTGTCCGGGCTGCCGAGCGACGCGGCGATGCCATCCATCTCATCCTGGACAATGGCACGCAACTGCAAGGCGACCTATTGGTCTACGGCATCGGCGTGAGCGTGGACACCACCCTGGCCGACAGCGCCGGCCTGCGCTGCGAACAAGGGGCAATCGTGGTCGACGAGCGCTGCCGTACCTCGCAAACCGGTATCTACGCCGCCGGCGATGCCGTGATGCAGATTGACGCCGACGGCCAGCGCTCTCGCATCGAAAGCTGGGAGAATGCCAACCTGCAAGCCGCCGCCGCAGTGTCCGACATGCTCGACCAGGACCTTGCCCCACCCACGGTGCCGTGGTTCTGGACCGACCAGTGCGGCTACAACGTGCAGTTCGCCGGCGATATGGCGGCGCCGCACTGGTTGCTGCGCGGTACCCCGGGCCAGGGGCCCTTCGTGGCGCTCGGCCTGGCCGATGGCGCCATCGTCGGCGCGGTCACGGTCAACGCCGGCAAGGACATGCGCCCGGCGAAGGAACTGATCGCCAGGCGCGCGCAGGTGGATGAGGCGCTGTTGCGCGACCCAACCGTCGCCCTTCGCCAGCTGGCAAAGGCGTCCTGACCCCGGACGTCCGACCGGCACCTACCAGAGCTTGACCGTGTAATCCACATTGACCCGCAACTCGTTGTCGTCCCGGTGCGTGGCGCCGGGCAGGAAGTCGTTGCGGTACCAGGCGTGGCGCAAACGCAGCGCCACGCCCTTGAACGTGCCCTGCTGCACGACATACGACAGCTCGACGTCTTTCTCGCTCTCGCTCAGGCCGCCGCCACCGAAGCGCGCCAGCTCAATGTTGTCGCCACGCACATAGCGCAGCATGCCCTTGAGCCCAGGCACGCCAAATGGGGCGAAGTCCTGGTCGAACTTGACCTGCCAGCTGCGCTCCTTGGGGTTGATGAACTCGGAGCTGAGCGTACCTTCGGTGATCACCAGCGGCTCGGTACCGTACAGGTAGGGCATCGCAGTGTCGCCCTCGAGCTGCATGTAGCCAACGCCCAGGCTGTGGCTGGCCCAGGCGTAGGTGAGCATCAGCGCGGTGTTGCGGTTGTCGACCGGGCCGGCCTTGGCGGTGCCGTCCTCGCCGGTGACGAACAGGCGCAAATCACTCTTCAGGCGGCCCGCGCCGAGCGGGCGATCGTCGACGAACCCGAAGTAGTCCTTGCGGTACAGCTGGTCGAGCTCGGCGTGGTAGTAGCGCAGGGTCAAGGTGTCGGACCAGGCGTAGTCGCCACCGAGGAAGGTGAAGCGATCGGAGGTGGCTGCGCCGTTGAAACGGCCGTTGGGCGCGGCGACGCTCATCTTCTGGTAGTCGGTGGAGTCGCGCAGATTGATGCGGTCGAGCCAACCGGCATGCAGGCTCAGGCGGTCGATGTCGCTGGAGCGCAGGTAGGCGCCGCGGAAGGTCTGCGGCAGCAGCCGGGTCGGGCTGGCGAAGGCGATCGGCAGGAAGGTGCTGATGGTGCCGCCTTGCAGCTCGGTACGCGAGATGCGCATCTTGCCAGTCAGGCCGAGTTCGGAATAGTCGTCGGCAGGCTCTCGGGTGACCGGGTCGTAGGGCAGCAGGCCGGTACCGACGCGATCGGGCGAGGAGTCGAGCTTGACCCCGAGCATGCCCTTGGCGTCCAGGCCGAAGCCCACCGGGCCCTCGGTGAAACCGGAGCTCGCGTTGAGGATCAAGCCCTGGGCCCATTCGCGAGCAGCCGCTTGCGGGGTCTGGCCCACGTAGTTGCGATCGAAGTAGTAGTTACGCAGCACCAGCTCGGCATGGCTGTCATCGACGAAGCCAGCGGCGTGGGAGGGGTTGGCGCAGAGCAGGCCGATGGCCAGGGCCAGGCAGGTTTTTGGGGCCTTGTACATGGTCACTTCACTTTCTTGTAGTTGTAGGGTGCCCTGCCGCGTGAGCAGCAGGGGAGCAAGCAAGGTTGGACGGCGGGCGGGGTCAGGCCGGGCGACGGCCGATCAGGCGGAACAGCGCCAGGCCGGCGATCACCACCCCCGGTGCCGAAGCCATCAGCACCCCGGCCGAACCGGCGCCGAGGGCGAGCATCTGCCCGGCTACCAGCGGGCCGCTCATGGCCCCCAGGCGCCCGACCGCCACCGCTGCACCAACGCCGGTGGCGCGCACGCGGACCGGGTAGAAGTGCGGCGCCAGGGCATACAGCACGCCCTGCCCGCCAGTGGCGAAGAAGCCGGCGAAGAAACCGGCGACCAGCATAGTCGCCAGCACGCTGGCCAACCCCAGGCCCGCCAGGGCGGCGAGCAGGCCGACGTATACCAGGGCGGCGGTTACCCCGGCCGACAGGCGCTCGAGTACCTGGCCGAGGATCAACGTGCCGATGGCCGCGCCGATCTGCAGGGCGAACATCACCCAGCTGGCGTCATGGCTGCTGAAGCCCTGCCCGACCAGCAGGCTCGGCAGCCAGTTGATCAGGATATACACCACCATCAGGGTGAAGAAGTAGCTCAGCCACAGCAGCCAGGTGGCGCGTTGACCGAACAGCTCGCGACGCAGGCTCGGCGTATCCTCGGCCTGGCCGGTGGCGCGGAACTGGCCCGATTCGGGCAGGTAGGCCACCAGCAGCGGCAGGATCAGCAGCGGCCCAGCGCCACCGACATGGAACACCGTTTGCCACTCGCCGCTGTAGCCGGCGATGCCGATGCCGGCAGCCATCGCCGCGCCCAATGGCACGCCGCAGTACATCAGGCTGACCGCGCTGCCACGCAGGCGCTGGCCGGCGGTTTCGCTGCACAGGGCGATCAGGTTGGGCAATGCGGCGCCCAGCCCGACACCGGTGAACAGCCGCGCCAGCAACAGGCTGGGCAGGCTCCAGGCATGGGCCGTGGCCAGCGAGAACAGGCCAAACAGCGCCACCGAGCCGATCAGGATGCGCTTGCGCCCAAAACGGTCGGCCAGCCAGCCGCCGACCAGGGCGCCAGGCAGCAGGCCGAGGATGCCGGCACTGAAAACCCAGCCCATTTTCAGCTTGTCCAAGCCGAAGGCACTGGCCATGCCTGGGGCGGCGATGCCGGCAGCTTGCAGGTCGAGACCTTCGAGCAGGGCGACGAGGAAACACAGGCCGATGGTAAAGGCCACGCGAGGCGGGTTATTGGCAGATGTCATGAATCACCCATGTTGTTTTTGTGTTGGGTTGAGTTGGCAACGGAGCGCTGTGCACCCATTCGCGGGACAAGCCCGCTCCCACAGGCGCTGCATCGTCCTTGTGGAGCGGGCTTGCCTCGCGATGGGCCGTGCAGCAGCCCTGTTTCTCGGGTCAGCGCTTGAGCAAATCCAGCGCCACGTCCACGATCATGTCTTCCTGACCCCCTACCATCCTGCGCTTGCCCAGCTCGACGAGGATGTCCACCGCCTTGATGCCGTAGCGGACAGCGGCCAACTCGGCATGGCGCAGGAAGCTCGAGTAGACCCCGGCATAACCCAACGCCAGGGTTTCGCGGTCGACACGCACCGGGCGGTCCTGCAGCGGGCGCACCAGGTCGTCGGCAGCATCCATCAGCGCATACAGGTCGGTGCCGTGGTTCCAGCCCAGCTTGTCGGCGGCCGCGATGAACACCTCCAGCGGCGCGTTGCCGGCGCCGGCGCCCATGCCGGCAAGGCTGGCGTCGATGCGATCGCAGCCCTCCTCCACCGCGGCTATGGAGTTGGCAACGCCCAGGCTGAGGTTATGGTGGGCATGAATGCCGGTGTGGGTGGCCGGGTCGAGCACGGCCTTCACCGCACGGAAACGCGCACGGATGTCGTCCATGTTCATCGCCCCGCCGGAATCCACCACGTAGATGCAGGTGGCGCCGTAGCCCTCCATCAGCTTGGCCTGTTGCGCCAGCCCTTCAGGCGTTTGCATGTGGCTCATCATCAGGAAGCCGACGGTGTCCATGCCCAGCTCACGGGCATGCTCGATATGCTGGCGCGAGACGTCCGCCTCGGTGCAGTGGGTGGCCACGCGCACGATGCGGGCGCCGGCATCGTAGGCGTTCTTCAGGTCGTGGATAGTGCCGATCCCTGGCAGCAGCAGCGTGGCGATCTTGGCGTGGCTGACCGCGTCGGCGGCTGCTTCGATCCATTCGAGGTCGGTGTGGGCACCGAAGCCGTAGTTGAAACTGGAGCCCTGCAAACCATCGCCATGGGCGACCTCGATGGAGTCCACCTTGGCCCGGTCCAGTGCCGTGGCGATGGCGCGCACGTCATCCAGCGAATACTGGTGGCGGATGGCGTGCATGCCATCGCGCAGGGTCACGTCGGAGATGTAGAGTTTCTTGCCGTTCATGCCGAGGCCTCCATTGCTTGCGCCATACGCTCGGCGGTAGCCAGCGCGGCAGAGGTCATGATGTCGAGATTGCCGGCGTAGGCCGGCAGGTAATGGGCGGCGCCTTCGACTTCGAGGAACACCGAGGTTTTCAACCCGGTGAAGGTCCCCTGCCCCGGCAGCTTGAGGTCGCGCACTTCTTCGAACTGCACCTGCTGCTTGAGGCGGTAGCCCGGTACGTAGGCCTGCACCGCAGCGGCCATTTCCTCGATGCTCGCCGCCACCTGCTGCTGGTCGGCGACCTCGCTCAGTACGTACACCGTGTCGCGCATCATCAACGGCGGCTCGGCGGGGTTCATGATGATGATCGCCTTGCCCTTGGTCGCACCGCCGATCACTTCGATGGCCTTGCTGGTGGTTTCGGTGAATTCGTCGATGTTGGCACGGGTACCGGGGCCTGCAGACTTCGAAGCGATCGAGGCAACGATCTCGGCATAGTGCACCTTGGCCACGCGCGATACCGCCGCGACCATGGGGATGGTGGCCTGGCCGCCGCAGGTGACCATGTTGACGTTGGTCGCCTGCAGATGCTGCTCCAGGTTGACCACGGGCACGCAGTACGGGCCAATGGCCGCCGGAGTCAGGTCGATCATGCGCAGGTCGGCCTTGTGCTGGCGCAGCAAGGCGTCGTTCTTCACGTGGGCACCGGCGCTGGTGGCGTCGAAGACGAAATCGATGTCGTTGAACACCGGCAGGCGAGTCAAGCCTTGCACGCCTTCATGGGTGGTGGCCACGCCCATGCGGGCAGCGCGGGCAAGGCCGTCGGAGGCCGGGTCGATGCCGACCATCGCCGCCATTTCCAGGTGCTTGGCATTGCGCAGGATCTTGATCATGAGGTCGGTGCCGATGTTGCCGGAACCGATGATGGCGACTTTGCGTTTGTGGCTCATGTTGTTCTCCGTCACTCGCCGCTGAAGGTCACGCCGACACGGCCCAGGCCGTCGATTTCGGCTTCGAAGTGGTCGCCCGGTGCCACCGCCACCATCGGCCCTAGGGCGCCGGTGAGGATGATGTCGCCGGCCCGCAGTGGCTCGCCCAGGCGCGCCATGGTACGGGCGAGCCACACAGCGGCGTTGAGCGGGTGGCCCAGGCACTCGGCGCCAGTGCCACTGGACACCAGCTCACCGTTGCGGGTCATGCGCATGGCCGCGCCACGCAGGTCGAGGTCATGCAGTTGGCGCGCCGGGCCACCGAGCACGAAACAGCCACTGGAAGCGTTGTCGGCCACGGTATCGGCGAAGCGGATGTTCCAGCCCTGCACGCGGCTACCGACGATCTCCAACGCCGGCAACACATGGCCGGTTGCCGCGATCACGTCGGCGAAGGTGGTCTGGGCACTGGGCAGGTCGTGGGCGAGCACCAGGGCGATCTCGGCCTCGATCTTCGGCTGCATGACGCTGGCATACGGCACGCTTTCGTTGTCGCCGTAGCACATATCGGCGAACAGGCTGCCGAAGTCCGGCTGGTCGACACCCAGTTGCGCCTGCACCTTGGGGTTGGTCAGGCCGATCTTGCGCCCCACCAGACGGCGGCCTTCGGCCAGGGCGTGGGCAACGTTCAGGCGCTGGATGGCGTAGGCCGCCTCGGCGTTTTCCGCGCCGATGGCATCACGCAACGGGGCGATGGCCTCACCCTGCTGTTGGGCGCGGCGCAGGTCGGCGGCCAGGCGCTCAAGGGTTTGCGAATCGATGGTCATGGGATGTACCTCAAATCAGTGCTGAAGGAAGTCCAGCACCAAGCGGTTGAACGTGTCGGCGTGCTCCCACTGCGCCCAGTGGCCGCAGTTGTTGAACACGTGCAGTTCGGAATTGGCAATACCGGCGATCAGGCGCAGGCCTACATCCATCGGCACGAAGCGGTCGTTGCGGCCCCAGACCACTAGGGTCTTGGCCTTGATTTCGCCCAGGCGCGCACTGAAGTCGGGGAACTGCTTGGGGTTGGCGGCCAGGCTGGCGACGAAGTTCTCCAGGTGGTCGCGGCGGCTGAGCATGTTGTCCAGGCGGGTCTGGAACAGTTCCTCGGTGAGGTCGCTTGGGTCGTAGACGAAGACGTTCATCATCTTCTTCAGGTTGTCGATGGTCGGCTCGCGGTACAGGCCGTTGATTAACTTGATGCCTTCGGTGGGCATCGGCACGAACGGGCTGGCGCCACCGGTGCCTCCGCCCATCAGCACCAGTTTGCCGACGCGCTCGGGGTAGCTCAGGGTGAAGGCCACGGCGCTGTGGCCGCCCATGGAGTTGCCGAGGATGTGCACGCGCTCCAGGCCCAGTACGTCGAGCAGGCCCTTGAGTGCAGTGGCGTTGAGGTCCGAGCGCGAGCCACGGTTGACGATCGGGTCGCTCTTGCTCCAGCCCGGGCAGTCCATCAGCACCACGCGGTAACCGGCAGCTAGCAGCGGCTGGATGTTACGGTTGAAGTTGGCCCAGCCACTGGCACCCGGACCGGAACCGTGCAGCATGACCACGGTCTCGGCGCCTTCGCCGAGGTCGTTGTAGTGCAGTTGCAGGTCGAGATCGCCTTCACGGATGCGGGCGAAACGGCTGCTGGCGTTTTCACTGAGAGAGATGTTGGTCATGATGGATCCTCCGTTCATCAGGTAATGGAATGGGCGCTGAGCGAGCCGAAGCCGGCGATCCACTCCGGGATCGGCCGGTAGTAGCGCTCGCTGGCCTGGTAGTCGCCGAACGCAGAGAGCGCAGCGAAGGCCGCTACCCAGGTCTTGACCTCGTGGGTGGACTTGCCGGCCAGCGCCGACAGCTCGACATTGGCCATGGCGTCGAGCTCGCCGAAACGGCGTTGCTCCAGCAGGTCGAGGAAGTGGTTGTCCCAAGTCGGGTTGAGCGGATGCAACGTGTGCTGATCGCGCACGAAACCTTCGGCGGCGCTGATCACACGCTCCTGCCGGGCCTGGCGTTCGTTGGCCGGCAGGTCGCGGCCGCTGCCCATCAGGCGATCGGCCATGCGCGCATCGACATGGGCCAGCTCCGGCACCGGCGGCTGGTGCGACAGGCCACCGGAGCCGAGGAACAGCACACGTTTGCCGGTGCCCCGGGCGAAGCGGCCGATGGCCTCGCCGAGCAGACGGGCGCGAGCGAAGCCTGGCAGTGGCACTGCGACACTGTTGATGAATACCGGGATCACCGGTTTTTCAGCCAGGCCACCGAGCAGAAACTCCAACGGCTGGGCAAACCCATGGTCGACCTGCATGCAGTAGGACACGGCGGCGTCCACCCCGGCTGCCAACACCGCGTCGGCACAGGCATCGGCGAGGTCGCGCGGTACGTCGAGCGGGCCGGCGGCGCTCTGGAAGTCGCCGATGGCGGTGGCGCCCATACCGATGCAGAAGGCCGGCATGACGTCATAGAAGAAGCCGTTGAAGTGATCCGGGGCGAACAGGAACACCAGTTCCGGGTCGAACGCGGCGATGCGCGCACGGGCGGCGCCGATCACCTCATCCACTTCGGCCAGCACGGCTTGCTCCGGATCGACGTAACCCACCAACGGGGTATGCGACAGGCAATGCAGATAAGCGCTCATCTCAAGCCACCTTGGACGCCAGTGGCGCCTGTTGGCCAGCCTGGGGCTGGGCAGCCAATGCGCGCAGCAACGTGTCGCTGGCCTGGCCGATGGTCTGTGGAATGGCCACCGCACCGACGAAACGGTCCGGGCGCAACAGCGCAATCGATAGCGGGTAGCGGCCGAACCAATCCTTGAGGCGGCCGGTGCAATCACCCACGCGAACGACCCCGTCCGGCACTTCAAGCCCTGCCTTGAGCTGGACTTCCGGTAGCACCTGGATGAAGCAGGCACCCAGTGCACGCCAGGCCTGCACCTGGGCGCTGCTCAAGCCCCATAGCGGATCGTTGCCCCAGGCGATGAAGGCGAAGTTGCTACCGATCACGTCATCCAACAGGCGGATGTCACCCGACTCGGTGAGCACCTTGGGCTGGATGAACATACGCCCCACCGGCGAGGCCTTGCTCTTGTTGTCCGGCTCGGTCACCAGTGCGCCTTTGGTGTACTGCGGCATGGGCTTGAAGCGCATTTCCAGGAAGTACCGCTTGACCGCCGGCAGGTAGTTCAGCATCCAGGAAATACCGTCGCGCAAAGCACCTTGCCAGCGCTTGGGCGGCGCCAGCACGTGGCCAGCCAGCACCGACAAATCGATCATCGCCTTGGCGTGGTCACGGCGTTCCTGCTCGTAGGTGTCAAGCAGCGCTTCGCCAGCCAGGCCCTTGACCACCAGGGCTAGCTTCCAGCCCAGGTTGCTGGCGTCACGCATGCCACTGTTGTAGCCCTGACCCTGCCACACCGGCATGATGTGCGCAGCGTCGCCGGCCAGCAGCACCCGCTTGACTCGGAACTGGCTCGCCAGGCGGGCGTTGTGGGTGTACACGCGCTTGCGGATCAGCTCGACGCGGTCCGGGTCCGGCAGCACCTTGGCCAACAGCTTGCGCATGTTCTCAGGCTTGCCCAGCTGTTCTTCGGTCTCACCCGGCATCACCATGAACTCGAAGCGGCGCACGCCGTGCGGCAGCGCCGCCGACACATACGGCCGCACCGGGTCGCAGCACAGGTAGACGTTGGGGGTGCCCAGCGGATCGTTGGCAATGTCGATGACGATCCACTGATTGGGGGCGGTCTTGCCTTCAAAGGCAATGTCCAGGGTGCGGCGGATCAGGCTGTTGCCACCGTCGCATGCCACCAGGTAGCGGGCACGCACGCTTTCCTGGCAGCCTTCCGGGCCATTCATGCGCAGGCTCACGCCCTGCTCGTCCTGCTGGAACTCCACCACATCGCGTGAAAACAGCGTGCGCACATTGGCAAAACGCGCCAGCCCCCTATGTAGCACAGCATCGACCTGTGGCTGGATGAAGGCATTGCGTCGCGACCAGCCAAATTCGTCGGTGGTTGGCTGGATATCGGCGAAGCAGCGCCCCTTCGGCGTCAGGAAGCGCATCGCGTGCCAAGGTGTGGTGTGCGGCAGTACCTGCTCGACCAGGCCAATGGCCTGCACGGTCCGCAGCGACTCGTCGTCGATGCCGATGGCGCGAGGGTAGTCGATCAGCTGGTCGAGCTTCTCGATCTGCAGCACCTGCACCCCAGCCTGGCCGAGATAGTTGGCGATGGCCAGCCCTACCGGGCCGGCACCGATGATCACTACGTCTGCGGTGTAGTCGGTCTGAAAATGATCTGGATGCGGCTTGTTCATTGGTGTAATCCTCGACACTGCCCCACGGCGTCCCCGGCATATTCCAGGCAAGCCGCGACCGTCCTCGCGCAGGCAGGCGCAAGAGGGATGAAGGGGCGTTTTGACTGGTACGGGGTCTAGCGGAATGTCACCACGCTTCGAAGGAGGAAGGCGCAGGCAATGGATAGGGACGGCAGGCAGGCATGGCGCATGTTGTATTCCCCTGTCAGGGCATTTGTAGTTGTTGCGGCGAGTATAGAAATGATGCCGATTGCCCTACAATGAAAAACCGCCTTGTTGTGCACTAAGTGCACATCATTGTTTTATAAGGATTTTTCTTGAATATTGATCGAGACTCCGAGTACAAGATCGTGCGTGGGCTGAGCCGTGGCCTGGCCCTGCTCAACGCCCTCAACCGTCTGGACGGAGGTGCCAGCCCAACGCGCCTGGCCGAAATCACCGGCCTGCATCGCACGACCGTTCGGCGCCTGCTCGAGACCTTGCAGGACGAAGGCTACGTGCGCCGCAGCGAATCCGACGACAGCTTCCGTCTGGCCCTCAAGGTGCGTGAGTTGAGCGAAGGGTTTCGCGACGAACAGTGGATCTCCGCCATCGCCGCACCGTTGCTCGGCGACCTGTTGCAACGTGTGGTGTGGCCGACCGATATCTGCACGCTGGACGTGGACGAGATGGTGGTGCGCGAGACGACGCACCGCTTCAGCCGCCTGTCGTTCCACCGTTCGATGGTCGGACGTCGCCTACCGGTGTTGCAAACGGCAACCGGCCTGGCCTACCTGGCATTCTGCGGCGAGGCGGAACGTGAGCAGATCCTGGCGCTGCTGGCCACCCGCGACGAGCCCGAATGTCAGCTGGCCCGCGACCGTCTGGCGCTGGACAATATCCTGCGCAAGGCACGCCATCGTGGTTACGGCGAGAACTACATGGGTTGGAACCAGGAAGCCAACATAGCCTCCATTGCGGTGCCCCTGTACGACCATGACAGCCAACGACTACTGGGCTGTGTCAGCCTGATCTACATCGCCAAGGCCATGAGCATCGAACAAGCTGCGCAGCGTTATTTGCCAGCCCTACAATCTTTTTCTGAGCAAATCCGGGAGGGCCTCAATGTTGATCCGAAAGTGAACTAAGAATGTCAAAAAGGAACCAGTATGCTGCTTCAGATATCGGCAAGATTTCCGTCGATCTACAGGGAAAATACCAGAATGGCGAGCGGTTACAGTCTTTACACGCTCACCTAAACATCCTTACCGTTTCCGTTACAATCCAGAGCGCTATCACAAGCTGCACGCCATGGCTGTAGACCTCCGGGGTCGCTCTACAAATGCATCGAGATCACATTTGGCAGTAATTCTCAACAACGATATAGTGCCACGCTTCCTGCCCTTTTTATCGTGGTCGCGAGCGTGATTGTCGTGCCGACACGCAGTCAGAAGCTGAAACTCTACCTCGCCGAGGATATGGTCCAGGAGGCCTGGTTGCGCGCTTCAACGATGCCAACGTCGGCCGCGTCGCGCTGCCACAGCCAGTGGGCTACCTGTACCGCATCGTGCGCAACCTGTCCTTCGACCTGAACCGCCGTTTCACAGCGGAAAATCGTCATCCGGCGAACGAGGAAACGCTGCAGGGGTTGCCTTCTGAAGCACCCTCGCCAGAATGCGAAGCGTTGTACAGCGATGAACTGCAGCGCCTGGAAGCCGCTCTGGCACGCCTGTCAATACGCTCGCGCCACGCCTTCGTCATGCATCGCTTGCACGGAATGACCTTCAAGGATATTGCGCAGCGCCTAGTGTGGTGTTTCGCAAGTAACGCTCATATTTCGATCTAGGCTTTCAGTATCAAAAGTGCCCTGGAGCAACATATGAAAACCGGCCGACCTGCCCCCGATTGAGCTGAGCGACGATGAGTACATCGAACTGATTCGTCGCTCCCGACAGCGTAAAGGCCCTGCTGAATCCCGCATTCGCGCTGAAATCATCTTGGCGTGCGCAGGTAGAGAGTCAGGTACCTCGATCGCCCGCAGGCTCGGCATCGGCGTACACATGGTCTCGCGCTGGCGAGTGCGATTCAGTCGGCTGCGGCTAGATGGTTTAAATGATGAACATCGTTCAGGCCGGCCTCGCAGCATTACCGATGAACAAGTACAGGCCGTGGTCAATCAGGCACTGCAATCCAAACCCGAAGATGCCAGTCACTGGGGCTCTCGCTCGATGAGTCAGGCAACCGGGATTTCTCGCGCCCGCGTCATGCGAATATGACATGCCTTCTGGCTCAAGCCTAACCTGGAAAAGACTTTCAAGCTTTCAACCGATCCGCTGTTCGTCGGCAAGGTCCACGACATTGTCGGGCTCTATCTCAACCCGCCAGATATTGAGTACTACCTGTCCACTCATAACGCCAACCCTCGCCTCTTTCGCTGGCATCGAAAGGCCGATGACATCTTAGCGAGCGTCGGCCGTGCAGCCGAGGCTGCCAGGCCGAAAAATATGAGCGTTACTTGCGAAACACCACACTAGATCGCAGATCTGCGCCACACCGCCTATTCGCTGAGCGAGCTGGATGAGTGGCGCCTCTCGCCGCGCAGCAACTATCACCTTTGCGCCCTCGCCAGCGAACCGCTGGGCGATGGCCCAACCGGTCCCTGCCTCCGCCGAAGCCCCCAACACCACGGCAACCTTGTCTCTCAACTGCATAGAATTTCCTCTTACCAAGTAGTTTCAACAATCGTCCAATGGCGCCATGAAGTTTCCCGACGTCGAGAATGGCCATGTGTGCAATGCATTTGCTGTTTTAACAGCTTGGCCAGGAACCACTTGTCTGCTGACGCAGTTGCCTTTACGGAAACTGGCGCGTCCAACTTACGCCAGACAGCTGCGAGTGCAGCGCGGGACAACCTCACCGAGTGGCGGCTAACTATGCTTCGCCCTCCTCCAACGAAACGCAGAGCATCGCAGCAGAAACCAGCCGTCGCATGCAACAACAGGCCGCAGAGATCGAGCAGATGGCTTCTGCACTTCAGGAAATGTCGGCGACCGCTCAGGCTGCGGCTGAAAGTGCGGCACAAGCGGCAGACGCTGCGCGTTATGCCGAGTGTGCCACTGGTAATGGCGCAGAGGTGATCGAGCAATCGGCGCAGGATATCAATGCGCTGGCCACAGGGATGACCGAAGCCATGCAGCGTTTGCAAAGCTTGGCGGCCAGCAGCGAGCGAATCGGGTCAGTGCTTGAAGTGATTCTGTCAATCGCCCGGCAAACCAATCTGCTCGCGCTGAATGCAGCGATCGAGGCAGCCCGGGCTGGCGATGCCGGACGAGGCTTCGCTGTAGTTGCGGACGAGGTTCGGGCATTGGCCCTGCGCACACAGGCCTCAGTGGGTGAGATTGCTGGGTTTATCGACAACCTCCGCGAAGGTACGCATGACCTGACCCAAGCCATGCAGCAGAGCAATGACCAGCCGCACAGCAATGTCGAACAAACGCTCCAGGCACTCGATGCGCTTGACCAGATTCGCCAGGCAGTCTGTACCATTACCGACATGAATACACAGATCGCCTGCGCCGCTGAGCAACAGAGCAGCGTTGCTGAGGAAATCAGCCGAAATGTCGAAGCAGTCAACCAGGTGGTAAGCGCATTGTCAGACCAAGCCGAGCAATCATCTGCCGTCAGCCAGCAATTAAATCATCTTGCCGTTGGTCAGCAGACACTACTCGGCCGGTTTAAGGTTTGAGCCTGGTAATTATGCCGTTCGGCTTTGCTCACCTGTCATTGAGCGCGCTCTGAGCCACAGATAGCAGAAAACCGAACCCGCCCCTGCCGCTGCAATTACCAAGCACATGGGGCGGGGCGAGCCGTCGGCCAAACTCCCTACCAATGCGCTAAATGCCGCACCGAGTGCAAATTGGCTAGCTACCGCAAGCCCAGCTGCGGCACCAGCGTTGGCTGGGAATAGCTTCAGCAAACTTGCCACACAGTTGGCGCCCGTCAAGCCAGTGACACTGACAAACAGCACGACCAGCAGCACGATTCCGGCCAAACCAGGCGCCTCGGTACTTGACATCACCCCCAGCCCGATAGAAGCGACGCTGACGATCGTTGCACCAACGCCAAGCATTGCCTGCGGGCCGAAACGAGTCACCAGACGCGCGTTAATGAGCGTCACTATGATCACTCCGAAAATGTTAAGCCCGAAGAGCCAGCCGTAGCCTTGAGGGGAGACTTCAAAGTACTCAATATACACATACGGCGACGCAGTGATGAAGGCGAACATACCGCCAAACGACAAGCCCATGCACAGGATGTATGCGAGCGCCTGGGAACTCCGCGCGATCTGCCAATAACCTGCCAGGGCGATACCGAGCGTTCCAGCTCGCCGCTCGGCAGGATGAGTCTCGGTTATATAGCGAAAGCTGGCAAGCAGGCATACGGCGGCAAAAGCGAATAACGCGGCAAAGATGCTCCGCCAGCTGTGCAACTGCATCAATACCCCACCTACCAAGGGTGCGACGAGTGTCGCTAACATTGTTACTAGGTGCATGAGCGATAACGTACGTGCTGCCTGACCGATCGAAAAAACATCACGCACTATCGTTCGGGCCAGTACCGACGCAGCAGCTCCACCCAGTGCCTGCAAAAAGCGCCATCCGACCAGTGCTTCGATATTTTCGGCGAACATACAACCAACTGTTGCCCCCAGATACAGTGCCATCCCCCAAATTAGGACCGGCCGCCGTCCGAAGCGATCCGAACAGGGTCCATGAAACAGCATTCCGATGCACAAGCCGGCGAGAAACGCGCCGATGGTGAGCTGGACGCTACTGGCGCTTGCTCCCAGATCAGCCGCAATGGTCGGCAGACTCGGCAGGTACGTGTCGATTGATAGGGGGGCGAACGCCACAAGGGCTGCGAGCAGGACGATCAGGCGACCAGGGTTACTCAACATCTGTGCTCCGTCAGGTGAGATGAATTCGATAACTTCTTAACATTCTGCCTTCAAAACGGCAGAATAGTTAACAATTTAATGACCTCATGATGAGCAATGCCCGTGACCCTGCTCCTGACTGTAATAGACCAATCACCGGTTCATCAGCACCAGACCCTTGTCACTGCACCTGGGCTGTCGCTGGAACTGGCCATCAAATGCGAGCAGCTCGGGTACCACCGCTACTGGCTGGCAGAGCACCACAACAGTATCCAGTTCAGTGGCACGGCGCCGGAGATCCTCCTCACCCGTATCGCCAGCGCTACTCGCAGCATGCGCGTTGGGAGCGGCGGTGTAATGCTGAGCCATTACAGCCCCTATAAAGTGGCGGAGACCTTTGCATTGCTTGGCGGACTTTTTCCTGGTCGGGTGGATCTTGGCATCGGACGCGCACCTGGCGGCGGCACCATGAGCAGCCACGCGCTGGCCATGCCAGGGCGCGTGCCGGATGTCGATCAGTTCCCTGCTCAGGCTGCCATGCTGTGTGCATTTCTGCGAGGCGGCTTCCCCATTGGGCACGGCTATGACGTCCTTACCTTCGATTTGCCGGTCAAGTCGATGCCTTCACTTTGGATGCTGGGCTCTGGCGAGGGAAGTTCCCAACTGGCCGGTCAACTGGGGATGGGCTTGGCGTTGGCGCAGTTCATCACCCCAAATGCCTGCACTCCGCGAATTTTTGACGATCACAGACGGGCATGGCAACGTGCTGGACTTGCCAGCCCTCCTCCCCGTCTTCTAGCAGTCGCGGCTATCTGCGCGAATACGGATGAAGAAGCGCGCTACATCGCCGGCACTGCGGTGTACCGAAAGCTTGGCGCTGGCAAGGCTCCACGCGAGGTTCTCCTCAGCCCAGCCGAGGTGCAGCGACGCTACAGGCAGATGAGCCCAGTTGAACGTGCCAAGTACGATGAAACCTTGGCTGGTATGGTAGTGGGCTCAGCGCAGACCTGCCGGCGCAGGATTAGCGAATTCGCGCGAGATTTCCAATGCGATGAAATTGGCATCGTCACCGTTACCCACCGCTTCGAAGACCGACTACGCAGTTATCAATTGCTGGCGGGAGACCAGCCCTGAGCTTTTGACTGATGAGCCCAGAGCGTGAGCTCAAGGCTCAATGCGTTTTAGCTCGTTAAGCAGTTGCAGTAGTTGTTTGAGCTTATCTTCACCGAATTGCGCCTGAATTCTGCGGTAGTTGGCTTCCATTCCTTCACGCATGGCTTCGAAACTCGCGCGGCCCGAGTGAGTCAGCGTCACGAATACTCGACGTAGATCCTCGGTGCCCTTACGTCTGCACACCAGTCCGTCCCGCTCCAGGCGGCTGAGAACCCCGGTCATGCTCGGCTTTAGGATACAGGCCAAGTGTGCTAGCTGGTGACTTTCCAGCTCACCCTGTTGGTGCAAGATGCGAATAACCCGCCATTGCTGTTCTGTCAGATCGTGCTCATTGAGCAACGGCCGGAAAAATGCCATTGCGGCTTCACGGGCCTGCAGCAAGCTCAGCGTTAGTGAAGGGCGAATCTCGGTCATGAGTAAAGCCTGTGCCTTTTGATTCAATCAATAAGATTAGGAGAATCTGACGAATGCGACAACTGCTGCACTCTATGAAAAGTGCAATCTGTTCCACGGAAAACCCATTTAAGGCCGCCCTGCAAGCTGCGAGCATCGCTATCAAACAACGACAATTCTTGCAGGTATCGTCACGTGGCTACCTCACTGCAACTCCGCCTGCCGCTGCCGATACTCGCCTGGTGTAAGGCCCGCATACCGATTGAAGAAACGGCTGAAATAGGCCGGATCCTTGAAGCCGAGCTGGTAGCAAATTTCATTCACCGAACTGCCGGAGAAAAGCAGCAAGCGCCTGGCCTCCTGCATCAGCCGCTCCAGCACCAGGCGTTTGGATGGCAGATCGGCGACTCGCCTGCAAATGTCGTTGAGCCGCGCTTCAGTGACCCCGATCTGTGCTGCATAGCTCGCCAGTGGCCAGTGCTCAAGGTAGTGCGCCTCGATCAAAGCGTTGAAGCGGTGAAATATCTTCAAGTCTTCATGACGGGCCGGAGTTGCCTCGCGCGAGTTGGGACAAAGCCGCAACAAGCTGATCATGATCAGCCGCGTGAGCGATTGCAACGCCGCATCGCGTCCCGGACTAGAGCCGGCGAACTCATCGCTGAGAGCCTCCAGCCATATTTCCAGGCGCCGCGCCTCGGCATGATCCGCCGCCGGCACCTTGGTCAGCGCCACGCAAGCAGGCCGCACCTGCATTCCCGCCGGCAACAGGCTGGCATCTGCCTCGATCAATTGCCAAACCAACTGCTGGCGTACCGTGAGTACATGCCCGTCGCTGTCCGGATCGGTGACGAAAGAGTGAGTCACGGTCGGAGGCGTAAGGAAGAACATCGGCCCCGATTCGATGAACTGCTGGTCGTCCAGATACACCCGCACAGTGCCAGACTTTACGTAGTGCACTTGAAAGAAGCGATCGTGGCGGTGCACCGGCATGTTGCGCCCAAAAAATCCGGCGAGGTTGCCAAGCCGGTCGTGATGCACCTCGCTCTCGCTGTAGCGCTGGTCGTAAACCTGACCGATGTTGATGTTCGGAATGGGATGCCGATTGCTCATTGCTGGTTGTCCGCCAATGACTTGACCCGAGTTGCCAAGGCTCATGGTGCACCCGCCAAGCGGGAGCTACAAGGGAAGCCTTGACCATTGTTAACATATTAACTATAACATTAACACATTAACGATATTCGGAGCAGCAGCCTGCTCCACCACTGCCAGGAGAAAAGCATGAGCCATGCGTTGCATGACGTTGCGAACGGCACCGTGTTCGGCGTTGCGCTGAACTACAACGGTCTGCTAGAGCAGCGTCTGGCCGAGTTCGAAAAGCCGCCGTACAAGCAGGCGCCAGTCAAGCCGGTGCTCTTCATCAAGACGCCGAACACCCGCAATGCCCACGGTCGCAATGTGATCCACCCAGCCGGTGAACGCTTGCAACCAGGTCCAGCCCTGGGCGTGGTGATCGGCAAAGACGCCACCCGGGTGAGTGCCGCCGATGCGATGACCCATGTGGCCGGCTTCACCATCGTCAACGAGTACAGCCTGCCGGAAGACAGCTACTACCGTCCGGCGGTCAAGGCCAAGTGCCGCGATGGCTTCTGCGCCATTGGTCCCGACCTGATCCCGGTTTCCGCAGTCACCGACCCGCACCAGCTGACCCTCAAGCTCTATGTGAACGGCGTCGTGATGCAGGAAAACACTACCGCCAACCTGGTGCGCAGCATTCCGCAGTTGATTGCAGAATTGAGCGAGTTCATGACCCTGCACGCTGGGGATGTACTGATTACCGGCACCCCGGAGGGCCGTGTCGACGTCCATCCCGGTGACCTCGTCGAAGTCGAGATCACCGGCCTTGGCCGTCTGGCCAACACCATCGTTGCAGAGCCGGGGGAGCCAGCATGAAACACGCGCGTATCCGTTATGAAGGCAGCGTCCATGCTGTTACCGTCGAAGCCGACACCACCGTTCGCCTGGCCGACGGTCGAATGCTCGATGAAAGCCAGTTCGAGTGGCTGCCACCGGCAAACGGAAGCATGTTCGCCCTCGGCTTGAACTATGCCGACCACGCCAAGGAGCTCGCCTTCGCTCCGCCCACCGAGCCGCTGGCGTTTATCAAGTCCCCCGGCACCTACACCGGACACAACCAGGTCACCTGGCGCCCGGACAACGTCGAGTACATGCACTACGAGTGTGAGCTGGTTGCTGTCATAGGCAAGCCGGCGAAGAACGTCAAGCGCGAGAACGCCTTGGAGTACGTGGCCGGGTACACCGTGTGCAACGACTACGCCATCCGCGACTACCTGGAAAATTACTATCGCCCCAACCTGCGGGTGAAGAACCGCGACGCCACCACGCCCGTTGGCCCGTGGGTCGTCGACGCAGCCGAAGTGCCAGATGTGAGCAACCTGAAACTACGCACCTGGATCAACGGTGAGCTGAAGCAGGAAGGCACCACGGCGGACATGATCTTCGACATTCCATACCTGATCGAATACTTCTCCAGCTTCATGACCCTGCAACCAGGCGACATGATCGCCACTGGCACGCCAGAGGGCTTGGCCGACGTGGTACCGGGCGACGAAGTGGTGGTGGAAGTGGAAGGCGTCGGACGCCTGGTCAACCGCATCGTCAGCGAAGCTGACTTCTTCAAGAACAACAAGGCATGAGCAGCATGATCAAACATTGGATCAACGGCCGTGAGGTCGAAAGCAAAGACACCTTCGTCAACTACAACCCTGCCACGGGCGAAGCCATCTGCGAAGTCGCCAGCGGCGGCGCCGAGGAAGTGGCTCAAGCTGTGGCCGCGGCAAAGGAAGCGTTCCCCAAGTGGGCCAACACCCCCGCCAAGGAACGTGCCCGCCTGATGCGCAAGCTCGGTGAGTTGATCGACCAGAACGTTCCGAAGCTGGCGGAATTGGAGACCCTCGACACCGGCCTGCCGATCCACCAGACCAAGAACGTACTGATCCCGCGTGCCTCGCATAACTTCGACTTCTTCGCCGAAGTCTGCACTCGCATGGACGGCCACACCTACCCGGTGGACGACCAGATGCTCAACTACACCCTGTACCAGCCGGTCGGCGTGTGCGGTCTGGTGTCGCCGTGGAACGTGCCGTTCATGACCGCCACCTGGAAGACCGCGCCGTGCCTGGCTCTGGGCAACACTGCGGTACTGAAGATGAGCGAACTGTCGCCGCTGACTGCCAACGAACTGGGCCGCCTCGCGGTCGAGGCCGGCATCCCGAATGGCGTGCTCAACGTGATCCAGGGCTACGGCGCCACGGCTGGCGACGCCCTGGTGCGTCACCCGGACGTTCGCGCGATCTCCTTCACCGGTGGCACCGCTACCGGGCGCAAGATCATGCAGACCGCGGGCCTGAAAAAATACTCGATGGAACTGGGCGGCAAGTCGCCAGTGGTGATCTTCGAAGACGCCGATCTGGACCGCGCCCTGGACGCCGCTCTGTTCACCATTTTCTCGCTCAATGGTGAGCGCTGCACTGCCGGCAGCCGCATCTTTATCCAGGAAAGCGTGTACCCGCAGTTCGTCGCTGAGTTCGCAGCCCGCGCCAAGCGCCTGATTGTTGGTGACCCAACCGATCCGAAGACCCAAGTCGGCTCGATGATCACTCAGGCGCACTACGACAAGGTGACTGGCTACATCAAGATCGGCATGGAGGAAGGCGCGCGCCTGGTCGCGGGCGGCCTAGAGCGCCCGGCAAACCTGCCGGCACACCTTTCCAAGGGGCAGTTCATTCAGCCTACTGTGTTCGCTGATGTGAACAACAAAATGCGCATTGCCCAAGAAGAAATCTTTGGCCCAGTAGTCTGCCTTATCCCATTTAAAGACGAAGCCGAAGCGTTGCAACTGGCCAACGACACCGAGTACGGCCTGGCCTCCTACATCTGGACCCAGGACATTGGCAAGGCTCATCGCCTGGCCCGCAGCATTGAAGCCGGCATGGTGTTCATCAACAGCCAGAACGTGCGCGATCTCCGTCAGCCGTTCGGTGGTGTGAAGGGCTCGGGCACCGGCCGCGAAGGTGGACAGTACAGCTTCGAAGTGTTCGCCGAAATCAAAAACGTCTGCATTTCCATGGGTAGCCACCACATCCCGCGCTGGGGCGTGTGACTTTTAACCCAACGCGCCGGGCGGGCCAATGTTCTGACGACAACCTGATCCGCTCAGCGCCGCGGGATCTCCAACAATAAGGAGTCTGATCATGGGTAAAGTGGCCCTAGCGGCAAAGATCACTCACGTGCCCAGCATGTACCTGTCGGAAATCCCTGGCCCTCGCCAGGGATTTCGCCAGGCCGCGATCGACGGGCATTACGAGATCAGCCGCCGCTGCCGTGAGCTGGGTGTGGACACCATCGTCGTGTTCGACACCCACTGGCTAGTCAATGCCAACTACCACATTCTGTGTGGCGAGCACTTCCAGGGGGTATACACCTCCAACGAACTGCCTCACTTCATCAGCAACATGGCCTATGAGTTCCCTGGCAACAAGGACCTGGGCCTGATCTTGAGCGAAGCCTGCAATCGCTTCGGCATCGAGACCATGGCCCACCACGCCACTACTTTGGGGCCTGAATATGGCACCCTTGTCCCGATGCGCTACATGAACCAGGACCAGCACTTCAAAGTGATTTCGGTCTCGGCGCTGTGCACATCGCACTACCTGGCCGACAGCGCCCGTCTCGGCTGGGCCATGCGCAAGGCAGTGGAAGACCACTACGACGGCACCGTGGCGTTCTTTGCCAGTGGCTCGCTTTCCCACCGCTTCGCCCAGAACGGCCAGGCGCCAGACTTTGCCACCAAAGTCTGGAGCCCGTTCCTCGAAACTCTGGATCACCGTGTGGTGAAAATGTGGGAGAACGCAGAATGGGAAGCGTTCTGCGGGATGCTTCCTGAGTACGCGGCCAAAGGCCACGGTGAAGGGTTCATGCACGATACGGCGATGCTGCTGGGTGTACTCGGCTGGTCGAAGTACGACGGTAGGGCTGAGGTGGTGACCCCGTACTTCGGTTCATCGGGTACCGGGCAGATCAACGCTATCTTCCCGATCACGCCTCAGGACGGCTCGGCGATACCGCCTGCGCAAGCAGCAAATCCGGCGGGTGTGGTTTCCACCAGCCGACTCTGACCCATTTGCCAGGCCACCGCTTGGCGGCCTGGTGCCCTCGCCACAAGGAAGCACCTCATGCCACACCTGGTTCTGCTCTACACCCCCGACCTGGAAGCCGATGCCGATATCCCCGGCCTGTGCCGCGCCCTCGCCGACTGCATGCTCGAACAGCACGACGAAACCGGCAAGTCGGTCTTCCCAACCGGTGGAACCCGCGTACTTGCCTACCCTGCCGCCCATTGCGCAGTGGCAGACGGTAACGGCGACTACGGGTTCATGTACGCCAACCTGCGCATGGGCAGTGGCCGAAGCCCCGCCGTACATAAAACGGTCGGCGATAGCCTGCTGCAGGTTTTAAAGCAGCGTCTGGATGCACTGCTGCTGCAGCGGCCGATTGGCATCACCCTGCAGATCGACGAAAGCGCTCAGCAAGTCTATGACGCCAAACACAGCACCTTGCACCCGCTATTCAATCGCCCGGCCTGATTTCAGGCCGCCCGTTGCTTCATCACACAACAAGTACAAAAAAATGAGCACACTCGAACATGCCTCTCCGGCCCACACTCAGGCCGAACTGGCCGACGCGACCCACCGCGCGGTCACCTGGCGGCTGATGCCGTTGCTGCTGATCTGCTACCTGTTCGCCCACCTCGACCGCATCAACATCGGCTTTGCCAAGATGCAGATGAGCCAAGACCTGCAGCTGTCCGACACGGTCTACGGGCTGGGCGCCGGGCTGTTTTTCATTGCCTATGCATTATTCGGCGTGCCTAGCAATCTGATGCTCGAGCGCATCGGCCCACGCCGCTGGATCGCCACGCTGATGGTGGTATGGGGGGCGCTGTCGGCCAGTATGCTACTGATCGAGAGCAGCAGCGCTTTCTACCTGCTGCGCTTTGCTCTGGGTGCCGCAGAGGCTGGTTTCTTTCCGGGCATCCTGGTCTACCTCAATCGTTGGTACCCCGCCGGACGCCGAGCCCAGGTCACCGCATTGTTCGCCATCGCCGTGCCGCTTGCCGGGGTGGTTGGCGGGCCGTTGTCAGGGGCGATCCTGTCATTCATGCACGACGCAGCTGGTCTGCGTGGCTGGCAGTGGATGTTCCTACTCGAAGGCGCGCCAGTGATCCTACTGGGCTTGTTGGTGCTGGCTGCACTGCCTGAACGCTTCGAGCTGGTGCACTGGCTCGACGACCGGCAGAAGGCTGCATTGCGCGCCCAGTTCGGCAGCGAAGAGCAGCGCAAAACCGTGACATCCTTGGGCGGCGTCTTTTCCAGCCCGGCGATCTGGCTGCTGGTGGCTGTGTACTGCGCTGTGATGCTGGCAGTCAACACGTTGGCCTTCTGGATGCCCAGCCTTATTCATGGTGCTGGCATCGGCAGCGACGCGAGCGTCGGTATGCTCAGCGCCCTACCTTACCTGGCTGGCTGCGTGTTCATGCTCGCGTGCGGCCGCTCCAGCGACCGCCAGCGCGAGCGCCGCTGGCATCTGTGCGTGCCGCTTCTGATGGCCGCAGCCGGTATCGGCATCACCGGCCTGGCCCCGCAGCAACCTTGGCCAGTATTGGGCGGGTTGGTGTTGGCGGGCATGGGAGCCAGCGCGGCCTTGCCGATGTTCTGGCAGTTACCACCAGCGTTCCTCAATGCTCGCACCCAGGCTGCCGGTATTGCCCTGATCAGTTCACTGGGCAGCATCGCCTCGTTCGCGGCGCCCTATTTCATCGGATGGGTGCGCGACACCACGCAAAGTGCAAGTCTCGCGCTCTACGCGCTCGCCTGCTTCATCACCCTAGGTGGCCTGCTGGTGCTGCGCACCCGGGCCGCCATCGTCAACCCTTGAACACAGAGATTGTCACCATGCTTGATAACGCTTTCATCCAGCAGGCCGCCGAACGCCTCGACCAAGCAGAGCGCTCGCGCGAGCAGATCCGCCAGTTCTCCATTGAGCAGCCAGCGATTACCATCGAAGACGCTTACGCCATCCAACGCGCCTGGGTAGCCAAGAAGATCGCTGCTGGCCGCAAGCTGGTAGGACACAAGATCGGCCTGACCTCACGCGCCATGCAGGTATCTTCGAACATCACCGAACCCGACTATGGCGCCCTGCTCGACGACATGTTGTTCGACGAAGGAAGCGACATCCCCTTTGATCGTTTCATCGTGCCACGGGTAGAGGTAGAGCTGGCGTTCATCTTGGGCAAACCACTCAAGGGCCCCAACGTCACCGTTTTCGATGTAATGGAAGCCACTGAGTGGGTGATCCCGGCACTGGAGATCATCGACGCCCGTATCCAACAAGTCGACCCGCAGACCCAAGTCACCCGCAAGGTGTTCGACACCATCTCCGACAACGCCGCCAATGCTGGTGTGGTCATGGGGGGGCGGGCAGTGCGCCCCACAGACATAGACCTGCGCAAGGTGCCGGCTGTGCTGTACCGCAATGGCGTGATCGAGGAGTCCGGTGTGAGTGCCGCGGTGCTCAACCACCCAGCCAAAGGTGTCGCCTGGCTGGCCAACAAACTGGCGCCGTACGACGTCACCCTGCAGCCTGGCCAGATCATTCTCGGTGGTTCGTTCACTCGCCCTGTAGCCGCTCGTCCTGGAGACACCTTCCACGTCGACTACGACATGCTTGGCTCAATCGCCTGCCGCTTCATCTGAGGACTGACCATGGACATGCCTATCAACCATTTCAAAAAACGCCTGCGCAGCGGCCAGGCTCAGATCGGCCTATGGCTCGGCCTGGCCGATGCCTATTGCGCCGAACTGGCCGCCAATGCCGGCTTCGACTGGCTGCTCATCGATGGTGAACATGCACCCAACGACCTGCGCGGCATGCTCGCGCAGTTACAGGCAGTGGCGCCCTACCCTAGCCAGGCCGTGATACGTCCAGTGGTCGGCGATACCGCATTGATCAAGCAAGTGCTGGATATAGGTGCTCAAACCCTTCTGGTACCGATGGTCGAAAGCGCCGAGCAGGCGCGGCAACTGGTCAAAGCCGTGCACTACCCGCCGACCGGCGTACGAGGCGTGGGCAGTGCATTGGCGCGGGCGTCGCGCTGGAACAGCATCGCCGGCTACTTGGACCACGCGGACGCGCAGATGTGTCTGCTGGTGCAAATAGAGAACAAGGAAGGCCTAGCCAACTTGGACGAAATCGTCGCAGTGGACGGGGTCGATGGCGTGTTCATCGGCCCTGCTGACCTCAGTGCTGCCCTGGGCCACCGTGGTAATCCAGGGCACCCTGAAGTGCAGGCAGCGATCGAAGATGCCATTGTGCGCATCGGTAAGGCCGGCAAAGCGGCAGGCATTCTCAGCGCCGACGAGAAGTTGGCTCGTCGTTATATCGAACTGGGTGCAGCCTTTGTCGCAGTCGGCGTCGATACCACCGTGCTCATGCGCGGACTGCGGGACTTGGCGGGCAAGTTCAAGGATACACCTGCGGTGAACAGTACCGGCGACGGTGTCTACTAAGTCTTCGCTACCACTGAAAACGACAACGGCGCCCGATAGGCGCCGTTGTCGTTCAAGGCCATTCTCACATCTGGATTATGGCTTTGAGGACGGTCTTGAAGGTATCCAACTGCTCTGCACTGAATTGCCCGAACACCTTATCCTGCTGCTCCTGGGCAATGCCCCACAACGCTTCGGTTTCATCCACCCCTTTTTCAGACAGCCGCACACGGCCGTCGTCGTCAGCGATCAACCCCTTGCGCTTGAGGTTGGCTACGGCCTCTTCGATCTCACGCACGGGCATCGCCACTTCGCGCTGCAGGTCGCTCACGCTGAGTCCAGCATCGTTCTCCAGCACCATCAACATGCGCGCTTCGCTAGTGCGCAGGCCGGTGCACAATTGGCGTGGCTGATAGTCGGCTTGGTAGGCACGCAAGGCCTGAGTCATCAGGTAGTACAGGTTGTGCTGCAGACGACCCTGGAAGTGACTGCTCGGCGCCTGCCCTTCGGCCCGTTGGGTCATGCGGGTGTGCGGAAGCACCATCGAGTAAGCACCTTGGTGATACAACAGCGGCGAGCGACCGAAGTCATCGAAGGCCACAACCTTACCGACCAGAATCCAGTGATCGCCGCCGTCCAGTTGCTGAAACTTTTCACACTGGAAGCGCGCCGAACAGTCGGCGAACAGCGGCGCACCACCGGCCCCCTCCTCGTAGTCAATGCCGGCGAAACGATCTTCCTTGGGACGCGCGAAATTGTTGGACAGGTCGATCTGATCAGCCGCGAGGATGTTCACAGCAAAATGTGAAGCTTCCTCGAAAACCTCGTGGCTGGTGGAACGTTTGTCGATGCTCCAGAGAATTAGTGCAGGGTCCAGTGACACCGAGTTAAAGCTGTTAGCTGTGACGCCAACTTTGCGGCCACTCGGCCCGGCTGCGGTGACCACGGTCACGCCAGTAGCAAAATTACCCAAGGCACGGCGGAAGGCACGGGTATCGAAATCGGTCACAGAGGTTGAATTGGACATGCAAGACTCCCGGGCAGGCCGAACGGGCCTGCCACTGTTTGTTGTTGTGGTTGTTGTGGGGGATCAGCCGCTTGGCGATCAAACCATCGCCGGGTCAGGCTCTAGCCCCATCAGTTCGCGGCCAAGGATCTGCGCACAGACGTCATAGTCGGTGTAGGCATGTGCACCGGTCATGTGCGAATCACGGAACAGTCGCTGCAGTTCGTTGGTCTCGAACCAAGCGCCGCCACCGGCTGCTTCCATCAGGCGATCGACCGCCTGGATGCACATTTTCACCGCGTAGCCTTGGTTGGTGCGCCAAAACGCCAAGGTGGCGCGCGATGGGTATTCATGACGTTCGCTGTACTCCGCGATCTCGTCCCAGCTCTTTTCCAGCAACGCCCGTGCGGCAGCAACTTGGTGGGTGGACTCAGCCAGGCGCATCAGGGCTGGCGTGGCTGCACCGACCGCCGCACCGGTGTAGGCACGCACGCGGTTGCGCGTTTTTTCGCGGAACACTTCCAGCATGCGCTCAGCAATGCCCAGGCTGACGGTAGAGAAACCGCTTGCGAAGTAAGGGCGATATGGAGCGAAGAAAATCTTGCTGTCTGGGTACATACCGAAGCCGGCGGACTTGCCTTCCATCATGTCCTTGGCCTTCTGGATACGGTGCTCGGGCACGAAAGCGTCGCGTACGATAAGCGTCTTGCTACCACTGCCACGCATGCCCACCGCATACCAGTCATCACGGATTTCATAATCGCTGCGAGGCAATACAGCGAAGCAGTAATCCTGAGAACCTTCGGCGTTAGGGCGACGGAAGCCCAATATCGCCCACTCGGCGTGATCGCAGCCGGAGCTCCAGCCCATTTCGCCACTGAAAGTCACACCACCTTCCACCTCTTCGGTGCGGCCGAAAGGCGCGATGCTGCTGCTGGCCGTGGCGTCCGGGTTGCTGCCCCATACATCCTGCTGCAACTTTGCCGGGAACATCGCCATCTGGTGGCTATGGGTGCACAGCAGGCTCATAGCCCAAGCGGTGCTGGCGCACGCGCCGGCCAGCAAAGCGATGCACTGGGCGAACTGCGGCAAGGAAATTTCCAAGCCACCGTACTGCTTAGGCAGAAAAGCGCGATGCATGCCGATACTCTTCAGCAAGGCGATGTTCTCTGCTGGAACACTGCGGTCATGCTCAGCCTTAAAGGCATTGGCAGCAATGGCCGGCAGGATGGCTTTGAGGTCTTCCAGCAAAGGATTTGGCTTTTTCATGAACGGTCTCTTTATTATTGGATAACCAGCGTGCAACCCTCTGTGCGGCAGCGGGCAGCCGAATAGTCTCAATGACGCGTTCAGTATGTGGCGGTGGCAGTTGTCGAGAAATGCACGTTACGAGGGGAAAATTGCACTTTCCATGGTATCGCCCCCTGCTTCGCTTCGAAGCGATTGACCCCTGCTCCAGTCGCCACCACAATCCCCTCGAAGCGCGCGTGGCCTACCCGCGCCATTGATGGAGTGACCTCGTTGAAAGCGCTTTCCCCCTCTGCGGCACGTATTTGCGACGCCGCTGTCGGCCACTTCGCGGCATTCGGTTACGACGCCTCCTCGTTGAATGAGATCGCTCAACTGGCAGGCATGCGTAAAGCCTCGCTCTACGCGCACTTCGCTAACAAGGATGCTTTGTTCCTAGAAGCATTTCAGCGGGCACTGGAAGTTGAAACCCGTTTCGTCGAGAGCGCTTTTCGAGAGGAGGCGGCGGGCGCTGTGGCACCTGGGCACTGGCTTGTGCTTCACCTCGCCGAGCGCTACCGAGAGTCGCAGAACCTGCGTTTCATCCTGCGCACAGCGTTTCTGCCTCCGGTCGATATCAAGGTGGCTGTCACCTCAGGGTTCGAGCGATATCTGGACGGCGTACGCGAAGGTTTTTGCCAAGCGCTCCATGCGCGCTACAGCTGGGCTGACTTGGCAAGCACTCGCCTGGAGGTCTATGCCGATGCCTATCTGGGCATCATCGACAGCCTGCATGTGGAACTGATGTACGCCGACCCCGCCGTCTATGCACGACGTGCGGCATCGCTATTGAAAATCCTTGACGACTCATTGTCGCTGAACCACTGAGGCGAGGGCCAGTCACGCGGCTTAAGGCTTGATCCTCTTCATCTCTTCGAGCAGTCGGGTCAGTTGCTGAAGCTTTTCCTCGCCGAACTGACTCAGGATCTTGTCATAGTTGCGGCCCATTTCCTCGCTCATGGCCAAAAACACCTGTTGTCCCTTGACCGTGAGGTTGATGAACACCCTCCGCTGGTCTTCAGAAGACTTGCGCCGTGCGACAATACCGTCGCGCTCAAGGCGCTTGAGCACGCCGCTCATGCTCGGTTTGAGAATACAGGCAAGCTCTGCCAACTGATGGCTTTCCAACTCACCCTGCTGACGCAGGATACGAATGACTCGCCATTGCTGTTCGGTTAGCTCGTGGGCGTTCAGCGCAGGGCGGAAGAACGCCATGGTGGCTTCGCGAGCCTGCAGTAGCGTCAGCGTAAGTGAGGGTCGTGGCGTGGTCATGCGTGCTTCGAGCTCGTCGATAAAAAGCGTGCCGGCGAGTATGCCAGCACGCGCTCATTAATACATTAATCAATTACTCGATAAGCAGGTGGTAATGGCGCTTCTTGCCCAAGCTGACACGCCATTGTTGCTGGCCAGGTGGTAGATCGGCGTCCACTGATTGCACCACCTCACCATCCAGGCGCAAGCCACCGCCCTGCGCCAGACGCCTTGCCGCACCACGCGACGGTTGCAGGCCGGCCTGCACAAGTACCTCAGCCAGGCTCGGGATTTGCAGCGCGCTGCGAGCCACGGTAATGGTGGTCAATCCATTGCCAATACCCTCCCCGTACACGCCGCTGGCAGCCTCTCGCGCAGCATTCGCTGCCTCAGCGCCGTGCGCCAATGCAGTCACCCCATCGGCCAGCAGGGCCTTGGCTTGGTTCAAGGCCGCACCACCCTCGCGCGTGAGTTCGGCGATCCGCTCCAGCGAAAGTTCAGTAAACAGGGCCAGAAAGCGCGGTACGTCCCGATCGTCGCAATTACGCCAGAACTGCCAGAAGTCGAAACTCGGCAAGCGACGCTCGTCAAGCCATATTGCGCCGTTGAGCGACTTGCCCATCTTTTTGCCATCGCTATTGGTCAACAATGGCATGGTCAGACCGAACAACTGACGTTGATCACGGCGCCGGGCCAGCTCGACGCCGTTGATGATGTTGGCCCACTGGTCGGCACCGCCCAGTTGCAGGGTGCAGTCGTGCAGGCGAGCCAGCTCGGTAAAGTCATGGGCCTGCAGCAGGGTATAACCGAACTCTAGAAATGACAGCGAGTGTTCCCGATCCAAGCGTTGCCGCACCGAGTCAAACGTCAACAGACGATTAATCGAGAAGTACCGCCCGACCTGGTCGAGGAATTGCAGATAGCCGATACCATCGAGCCACTGCGCGTTGTCGACCACGAAGCCCGCGCCCTCACCCAAATGCAGGTAGCGCCCGAAAGTCCGCGTGATGCCGGCGATATTGGCCTGAATCTGCGCCTCATCGAGTATCGGTCGGCTCTCGTCCCGGAAGCTTGGGTCACCGATACGCGTTGTCGCGCCACCGATCAGCAGGATCGGACGGTGCCCGGCCTTCTGCAGCCAGCGCATTAGCATCAAACCCTGCAGGTGGCCGACATGCAGGCTGTCGGCTGTGGCATCAAAGCCCAAGTAGAACGTGCGCGGTCCTTCCTGCAAATGTGTGCGCAATCCTTCGAGGTCCGTGCTTTGGTGAATGAAGCCCCTGGCTTGCAGGTGGCCTATCAGATCGTAATGTTGGTCGCTCATGACAACTCCTGGGTGAAGCCCGAGGAGCGAGACACACGTCCAGCCGCCTCGGGCGGATGACGTGCACGCAGCCACGACCGCCTCAGGTTGAGGTGGCGTAACGACGGTAACGTGGTAGATTTATTAACATGTTCATGACATCCATCATCAAGGAGTCTGCGGCAGACGTCAAGCCTCCCCTTACACTGCCAGGTGGCAGGCAGATAAAAGTCCATGGCAGGCTAAGGCAAGACGCCTACCTATCGTTAGGTGCTCAATGGCACCACGTGCACCGCCTCGGCAAAGGCCCTATCACAATTCCAATTCAGCAGGCTGCGTCATGATCAACATCGAGACCCCGACCTACTACACCGCGACCAAAAAATACAACCTTAGCTTCCCCACCCTAGAAAGCGACATCGACGCCGATGTCGTGGTCATCGGTGGCGGCTTCTCGGGTATCAACACAGCACTGGAACTGGCGGAAAAAGGTGTCACCAATGTTGTGGTGCTCGAAGCCCGCTACCTGGGTTTTGGCGGTACCGGGCGCAACGGGGGGCAGATCATGGCCGGCATTGGCCATGACCTGGAAAAGATCAGAAGCAGCGTCGGTGACCAAGGGCTGAAGCAGATTTTCGAGATCAGCGAACTGGGCGCCGGCATCATCAAGGAGCGCATAGCGCGCTACAACATTGATGCCGACTTCTGCCATGGCTATGGCTACATGGGCTTCAACAAACGCCAGGAAAAAACCTTGCGGGCATGGGAGAAAGACTTCAAGTCGATCAACACCCATGACGAGATCCGCTTTTTGGGTGGCGCTGAGGTCAAGCAGATCATCGGCAGCGACGCCTACACTAGCGCCCTGCTGCACATGGGCGGCGGCCATGTTCATTCGCTCAATCTGCTGTTGGGCGAAGCCCAAGCTTTGATAGGCCATGGTGCGCGAATCTTTGAGCATAGCCCGGCGCTGGAAGTGACCTATGGCGAGCGCATCAAGGTGCGCACCGGCCGCGGCTCGGTGCGAGCCAGCAAGCTGCTGTGGGCCTGCGATAGCTTCCTCAACAAAATGGAACCGGAGCTGCACGCGCGCACCATCAACACCTACGCCTTCCAGATGATGACTGAGCCACTGTCGGAAGAACTGATACAGCGTATCAGCCCGATCCGCGGCGCCTACAGCGATATCCGCCCGGTGATCGATTACTACCGCGTCACCCGCGAAAACCGCCTGCTGTTCGGTGCCGCCACGCCGTTCATCGAGCACATCCCGCTGGATCTCAAGGCCTGGAACCGCGCTTTGATGCTGAAGATCTTCCCCTACCTCAAGGATGTGCGGATCGACCTCGCCTGGGGTGGTCCAATGGCCACAAGCGCCAACCTGTTCCCGCAGATCGGCACCCTCAGCAATCGCCCCAACGCATTTTACGTGCAGGGTTATTCCGGCTTCGGGGTCACCCCCAGCCACATCATTTGCAAGATTCTCGCCGAGGGCATGCACGAAGGCTCATCGCGCTACGACCTGATCAGTTCGGTCAAGCATGCACGGATCCTCGGCAAGGACCACTTTCGCCCACTGCTGCTAACCGCCGGCAAGACCGTGCACCAGCTTTCGGGCTATTTCAACGGCCGCCGCTGACCGTATCTTTCACCCACTGGAGAACTGCCATGACCCTCACTGCTGCCAAGCAAGGCATACAACTGTCCGAACTCGATGCCTGGGGCACCGTTGCCGATCTGGGCTCGGAAATCCTGGAAGGCGAAGTCAAAGCCTTTGGCAAAATGACCCACGGAGCGCCCACCGACCCCGTCAGCAGCGCTTACTTTGGCACCACGCGCGGCAAATTCCGCATGGTCTACCCGTTTAACGAGCAGGCGGTAATCGTCACAGGTGAAATCCAACTGACTGACGAGTCCACAGGTAAGGTCACTCGCTACAAAGCCGGTGATGCCTGGTTCGTGACCAAGGGCACGCCAGTGCTGTGGGAGATTTTGACCGAGTCGTTCGTCAAGCACTACTTTGCCGCGGCGTAACGGAAACAGGTAATAAAAACGGCACCAGCGCTACAAGCGCTGGCGCCGTTTAGTTTTTGCGGTGAGTTAGCGCAAGGAGGTCCCCATAGCTGTGGCACGGTAGTCCTTTGGAGATTGGTCATACTGCTTTTTGAACGAACGGCTGAAATGAGCAGAGTCAGTGAAGCCCCACTTGTAGGCGATTGACGTAATCGACTCACTCATGAAGAACGGATTGGCGAGATCTTCGGCACTGCGCTTGAGCCGGGCACGTTGAATGTACCGGCACACGCTGTCACCTTCCTCTTCGAACAAACGATAGAGGTGACGCACTGAAATGTTAAGCCCGCTAGCCAAAGCAGCAGGCGTCAATCCGGGCTGTGACAACGATTTATCAATCACCTTCTGCACATAACTACGCATATTGCCGCCGTTAAGCGCGTCTACGCTGCAAAGGTTTCCTTCTCCAAACTCAAGGCCCGGCTCTAAAAGAGCGGTGAATGCTGCTTCTAACGCAGCGCCCTGGGTACAGTCTTCGCCGGTATTCTCATCCTTGCACATCTGATCCATCAACACATGAAGCATGCGCCCACACGCGTTGCTGGATGAGATCTTTCCTACCAGATTCCCTCTGCCGAGAACCTGTTTACGCACCTGCTCGCGTGATAGCGCCAACGAAACATGCTCAATCAGGCCAACTGGTTTGATTTCGCAGCGCCCCACCGAATCCATGAGCATGAGATCACCGGGCGACAGGTGAATGGTCAAACCGCCCTGCTCGACCGTAGAGCGGCCCGACCGCTGCAGGACAAGAAAACAGTGCTGGTCATCATCCAGGGCCGCATTATCACCCAGCCTCCGAATGACGCCGGCATTCGTGCGCAAAGATGCGACTGGCAAGCCAGCACGCGTATGAGCTGAGACATCTCCAATGAAGAGTGAATGATTACCAGCCAATTCCGTTTCAAAACGGCCGCAAATGCCCTGCATGGCAGCGGTCCAGCGATCAAGTCCCTGATGGTCGGGTTGTTGAGTCTGCATAGTGGCCTCGACGCGAATTGTTGTTATGCGGCTATTGATAACATGTTAACAATGTCCGCACAACTGTCACAGTTAGTCGAGTACACTCAGCAAAGGATATGCCAGTTCGCTTCAGATGCGTTGCAGAATCTCAGTGAAGCTAGACAGGCTGGCGAGCAAATGAGAACGCTGCTGCGGACTTACTTGAATGTAGCGACGAAACGCCGGCATCCGGTTGACCACCTCGCTTCCGCCCATATGCTCCAGGGCAAGTTGCCATTGGCCCTTGCTGCACTCCAGAGTCAGCCGCTTGAAGTCCAGCGGCATCAGCGCCGCCAACAAGGCCGCATCTCTGTCAAAATGATCGCGTATTCGGGCAAAGAAAGCCTGCTCGCCGCCCCGGAACACGCAAGCTATGCCGGTGCGCCGAAATGCCCCGGTATGGCGCAGCTCCAACCGTACTTCGCCCTGCTGCAGGGCAGGCACGCTCAAGCGAAACTCGCAGGTCACCACATGCATTAGCAGGTGCGCCTCTACGTCCTCACGTACCTCGACCTGCCCCCCCCCAGGGCGCAGACGCACCTGCGCGACACCCGCTTCCGTCCGCTGTATTTCCAGCGGCCCAAGATTACGCAGCAAATGCCCCAAGGTGACACCGGGCCTATAACCTGAAGGCGCCTGAGGCACCAGCAGCCTTTCACGCAAATGTCTGATCATGTTGCGGACGCTCCGGAGCGTGGCCTGGTTCGGCGGCGAATTCTTTTTCCAGTACATCCTCAACCCGGGCAGGCCTGAACGGGTTGACCTTCTGCACACACAGAGACCAGAACAGCGCGTAGGCTGCCGTGCCGCCAAGCATGATGGCAAACGGCACGTAAACGTCCGCCGGGTTCATTCCAGGCGGTGTGATAAACAGCATGCCGATGATGATGCCCGCACTTGAAATGATTTGCGGCAACGGGAACAGCGGCGAACGGTAGGCCCGCGGCAGATCTGGGCGACGGATACGCAGGATCACCACCGACAAGGTCACCAGCAAGTAGGCCGTGCTCCAAGCGCATACGGCAGCCAGCACCAAGTGCAGAATATTGTCTGGATTGCCACCCAAGTACCAGGCATGTAGGCACGGGATCAGTGCAACCACCAGAATGCACAGCAATGGCGTCTTGAAGCGCGGATGCAGGTAGGTGAAGACCTTAGGCAACGCTCCGTCTACCGCCATCCCGTAAAGAATGCGCGGCACCCCGGCCATCAGCGTGTTGATGGTTGCCGCACCGGCGAACAAAAAGCCGATACCCAGCCAAACTGGGCCGATGTCACCCATCACCTGCTCGGCAAAGCGCGGAATGGCCATGGGCGTGTCCAGCAAGTGTACGCCGGTGGCGGCATCGAGTACGACGTTTTCCACTTGGCGCTTCATTGCCGCGCCGTAGATGAACATGCAACTGGCCACACCAAACAGGCCCAACGCCATGGCGCGTGGCAATACCCAGGCCGAGCGACGCAGTTCGGGCGCAAGCGGCGTCACGAACTCGCAGCCGACAAACATGAACATGGCCATGCCGATCAGTGAAAGGATGGTCATCACATCAGAGCCTACCAGAGAGGCGCCAAACGGGCCCTCCAGCTCCACCGCAGGGGCGGCGATCAGACCCAGCACACCGAACACCATCAGGGTCGTCCACATGCCGAAGGTGAGGATCACCTCAGCGCGACTGAAAGCGCTGACGCCGAACGCGTTCAGTACCGCAAACGACAGCACAAAACAGACTCCCAACAGCCAAGAACCGCCTGCGGACTCAGCGAGCGTGTTGAGGTGTTCGAAATTCACCAACGCCATCACCCCAGACAGGATGGTCTCGGCAGTGCCAGCGAACACATGCACGATCAAGTAGGCTGAAAGCGTGCCGGTAATGGCAAAGAAGCGGCCCATGCCGCAGTTGATATAGTCGTAAACCGAGCCGGTGGTCGGCAGTATCGAGGCCGCCTCGGCGAAGGTGGTTGACTGCGCCAACATCATCAACGCGGCGATGACCATGGCAATGGCAAACGCGCCGCCACCGATGCCGAAGCCCATGGTCGCAGTGAGTATTACGGGGCTGGCCATGATCAGCCCGACGGTGCTGGCGAGTGCGGTAGGGAAACCGACTGTGCCTTGGTTGAGGTGCTCAGTGAGCTTATTGTTGAATGACATCTTGATCAAGACCCTGGCTTCAGTGTTGGCTGGTAGAGGGTAAGCGGACCATTCCACATGCAGGCCCGACCTACCTCCATGTACCTGCACTGTGCGCCCTGCGTGCCCCGCAGTCTTGCCTTTGCCTGCCTGAACTCTTGTTACAGCCTGCCAGATGGCCAGTTCACCAGAGACCCGCTTATCCCGCATCTGTAGGATGGCACCCACGGCTGCCTGGTCAAATACTGGTAACCAAGCCACTCGACATGAACACATTCGAAGTGCCTGCCAGCAATAATAAAAAATCGCCCGGAGACTCCCCGTATGAGCGATCGCCTCGCCCAAACACTGAGTGCTTTCAGTAGCACCGTGCTAGACATCCAGCGCTTGGCACAGAGCCAGAGCATTGAGCACTTCCATAGCCTGATGATTGAACGTCTAAGTGAACTCATTACGTTCGACAAGGCATGGTGGGGGCTGGCCGCTTTGATCAACGGGGTGCCGGTGGAACGCAGTACGCAGCTTTTCAAGCTTCCAGTTCAGTATCTCCTGGACTGGCAATCAATCAGCCACGACGACGTCACCATCGAGAGTGTGCACAGCCACCCTGGCCACGCTGTGGTCATCGACATGGGCACTACACCTGGCCTGACCTGGCTCGGAGCCAAGCACCACATCGGCCAACTGATGTGCATCATCGTGAGCGATCCGATAACTCGGCTTTCCGAGCATCTGACGTTGTATCGCAGCCCGGACTCTGCATCGTTCAGTCCGCAGGACGGTCTGCTCCTGGAAACCCTCATGCCTCACTTGTCCGCAGCTGTCGCGGCCAACCGCATCCGAACGTTGATTGCTGCCCGCGAAACCCTGAGCAACCCTCAGAACCTTGCACTAGCCGTGTGTGACCGCCACGGTACGCTGCATTGCGCCGAACCTGGCTTCATCGCGCTACTGCTGCAAGGTTGGCCAAAGTGGAGCGGACCTAGTCTGCCTATTGCCATTGAGACTGGTGAAACCGCCATCGACCGAATACACCTAAGCATCTCAAATGCCGGTGACCTTTTCCTGATCGCAGGGCGGCAGCAGAACCCGCTGGAAACGCTCAGCCCACGCGAGCATGAGGTCGCCTCAAGCTTCGGTGAAGGCAGGACATACAAGGAGGTCGCCCGTGACCTAGGACTAGCCCCAAACACCGTGCGCCACCATATTCGCTCCATCTACAGCAAGCTCGGCGTCAAGGACAAGGCCCGTATCGGGCAACTGTTGCGCAATAACTCTGGCTGACAATCGCTAATCCTCCGCCCCCTTTTTTGCTGCTCGTCTTGAGCGGCCCAGGCACGTTCGTGCCTGAAATCTGCCGGGAAGTTCGATCCAATAATCACAAGAGAATGCGTAATGAACAAGCATACGAATTGGCTGGCCGGCGCTCTCCAGCTCACACTGATAACTGGTCTGACAAGCGGCGCGTGCAAGGCTGCTGACCTTAACGCCAGGGATTTCTTCAGCGCCCCGGTTGGCACCACGCTAGGCGTGTTCTACATGCCAATGACTCGCAACAGCGAGTACCACGGGGCGGCAGATAGCAATGGCAAAGCAAACCTCCAGGTAAACGCCTTCGCTTGGCGCCAACTGGTCTTCACCGATGTGTGCGGAACTTTGTGCACGCCACAGTTCATCGTGCCACTGGTAGACATTGACGCTCGCTTGCCAGGCGCCTCGCAGAGTAGTGAGGAAAGCGGGATCGGCGATCCGCAGGTCGGTGGCACGCTGTTTCTAGTGAATGAGCCGGCCACCCGAACTTACACCGGCCTCCTCAGCCTCATCACCTTGCCTGTGGGCGAATACCACAGCCACAACCCTGACGTATCGCCCGGGGCAAATCGCTGGGCGGGACATTTCATCCTCAACCATACCCAAGGCGTGGGTGACAGATGGGTGCTAGAGGCGAACCTGGAAGCCCAAGTGTATGGCAAGAACGATGACTACTTCGGCAGCGATCTCGAACAAGACCCTCTCTATCGCCTACAGGCGTTCGCCTCATATGACTTCAGCCAGAAGACCTACGGCGCGCTGCGGCTGATCCACGCCGACGGTGGTGAATTACGTATCAACGGCCAACGCATCGACAACACCCATAAGCGCGTGACCCAGGTGGGGCTTGAGGTTGGGCATTGGCTTGATCGGCAGAATCAGGCGCTGGTCGCTTTCACCCAGGATGTGGACAGCGATAACAGCTACCACGGCAGCCAGACGCTGTTGCGCCTTGTCCATGTCTTCTGACCCTTTCGGAGCTCCGTCAATGACCCAGCCGATGGAAACACCAGCTACCTCTCCTTTGCGCATAGTCCCGCGATGGAGGCTTTTGAGTGCTATTGTCCTGTTTGCCGCCGTTGTGCCATCCGTCCTGATGACTGCGCCGATCTTGGCCGCTCAGCTAGCCAGTCAATGGGGATTGACGCCCTCGCAGATCGGCAACTTGTTCATGGTCGAGCTTGGTGCCATGAGCCTTGCGACGATCCCTGCAGCCTTTTGGCTCAAGCGTGTCAATCTGCGCCACGCTGCCTTGGTTTCGGCCTTGCTATTTATCATCGGCAACCTGCTATCCGCTCAAGCCGAGCGCTACGCGCCATTGATCATCCTGCGGGGCATGACAGCTCTAGGGGGCGGCTCACTAATGATCCTCTGCATGAGCTGCGCAGCATCACTGCCCAACTCCAGCCGGATCTATGCGCTGTGGGTGCTGGGGCAACTGGTGCTGGGCACCATTGGCCTGCAGGTCCTGCCAGGCTTGTTCACCGTGTACGGACTGGGGGCGTGCTATCTGATTCTGGCAGCGCTGATGCTCTTGCTTCTGCCAATGACATGCGCATTCCCCGGACACCTGTTGCAAAGTGCCCTTGGCAATATTCGACAGCTTCGTACTGGCAAGGCACTGCTTGGGATGGCAGCCATCTTCACCTTCTATCTGAGCCTGAGCGGTGTCTGGACGTTCATAGGCTCACTGGCCGAGTCTGCCTCGATCAGTGCCTACGATAGCGGCCGGATTCTGGCCATAGCCACTGTAATGGGAATTCTAGGGGCAGGCTTGGCGTCGTGGGTTGGTGACCGACTGCCGCGGACGCTCTCCTTACTGGGGGGATATGGCCTGATGATCCTTGCCGTGTTGCTCCTGCAAGGTCAGCCTGAGCCGCAACGGTTCGCGCTCGCCGCGCTGACCTTCAAATTCACCTGGACCTTCGTCCTTCCGATGGTCCTCGCCAGCATAGCTGAACTCGATCCTTCGGGCCGCCTGATGAATCTCTCCAACCTGGTGATCGGCGCCGGCCTGGCGACCGGGCCGGCGGTCGCTGGGCACCTTATACAAAACAGTGGGGGATATCAGTCCACCCTGCTTGGGGCCGCCTTCCTGACGTTGATATCCCTGCTGCTCGCCATGGCCTGCCGCACCCCTACCCCACTTTAATGCTCAATGGAGATCTTATGACTCAAAAGACTGCATTCTTTTTCGACGAATTGAGCCTCTGGCATAGTGCTGGACTACACGCACTTACCATCCCGGTCGGGGGCTGGGTGCAGCCACCTGCTGCTGCAGGGCATGCCGAGTCTCCCGAGACCAAGCGCCGTCTGAAGAATCTCATGGATGTCAGCGGGCTGACTCGTCAACTGGACGTTAGAAGCGCAGCGCCCGCTAGCGAGGAAGACCTGCTGCGAGTACATACCGAACGGTATCTCGAGCAGTTCAAGGCACTGAGCGATGCGGGCGGAGGCACCCTGGGACCTCATGCGCCCATCGGTCCAGGCAGCTACGAGATCGCCAAGCTCTCAGCTGGTCTGGCCATCGCTGCCGTCGAGTGCGTGCTTCTGGGTGAAGCCAGCAATGCCTATTCTCTATCACGACCTCCAGGACATCATTGCCTGGCCGACCAAGCCATGGGCTTCTGCTTCCTTGCCAATATTCCTGTAGCGATCGAAGCTGCAAAAGCCCGATACGGGCTGGGTCGAGTGGTAGTGCTGGATTGGGATGTGCACCATGGCAACGGTACCCAATCGATCTACGAGCAACGTGGCGATGTACTGACCATATCTCTGCACCAGCAGGGCTGCTTTCCGGCGGGGTACAGTGGCGAAACCGACCGGGGTCAAGGCGATGGATGGGGCACCAATCTCAATGTCCCACTGCTGCCGGGAAGCGGTGATGATGCCTACCTGCATGCGATGGATAAGCTGATCATCCCTGCCATCGAACGCTTCGAGCCAGAGCTGATCGTCGTTGCATGTGGGTACGATGCCAATGCCGTTGACCCGCTGGCGCGGATGTTGCTGCACAGCGAGTCCTTCCGGGCCATGACTCAGCGCATGCGCGACCTTGCCGACCGTTTGTGTGGCGGACGTTTGGTGCTGGTGCATGAAGGCGGGTATTCCGAAGCTTATGTGCCCTTCTGCGG
The DNA here is from genome assembly GCF_054611535.1 of Pseudomonas sp. VEM90. NCBI lineage: Bacteria > Pseudomonadati > Pseudomonadota > Gammaproteobacteria > Pseudomonadales > Pseudomonadaceae > Pseudomonas > Pseudomonas sp. VEM90. The sequence continues at coordinate 364,898 of NZ_JBTRAR010000001.1, forward strand.
ACTGGCGACACTCGAAGCGCTCAGCGGAGTTCGCACAGGAGTAATCGACCCCATGCTGGAATTTATCCAGGCTCAACAGCCGAATCCGCAGGCGTGCGCGTTTCAACGCGAGTTGCTGGACACACTGGCCTTGCAACTGGCCTGAGTCAAAGATACGTCGCAAGCTCTGGGTTTGCGACGTATCACGCAGGCAGTCGCCGTCGTTCGGCGTACCAAAACGGACGCCCCCCAAGACGCTGGCACTCAGCGTCATGCGGGTGACAGGCTCAGACAAGATGTCGAGCGGGACAACACGCTAGGCTCCAGCATTCCCTTCTACACTGCCCGGAGTTTGCGCACCATGAGCGATATCAACCTGCTGCCTGCAGTCACCGCCTTCCTGGCGCGTGATCATGGCCTGTACATTCATGGCCAGACTGTCGTCGGCGAGTCCTCAAACCGCTTAGCGATAGTCAACCCAGCCAATGGCCAAACCATCGCTCAAATCGCCGACGCCGACGAAGCCGATGTCGACCGTGCAGTGGACTCGGCGCGCCAGGGTTTCACCAATTGGTCGCATACCAGCCCAGCAGCACGTGCTGGTGTACTCTTCAAGCTCGCCGACCTGCTTGAAGCCAATCGTGAAGAGTTGGCCCAGTTGGAAACCCTGCAATCGGGCAAGCTGATCGGCATTTCGCGCGCATTCGAAGTCGAGCAGGCCGCACACTTCCTACGTTACTACGCTGGCTGGGCGACCAAGATCACTGGCCAGACCATCACCCCATCTCTGCCTTCGTTCGCTGGTGAGCGCTACAGCGCCTACACCCTGCGCGAGCCAATCGGCGTGGTCGTCGGTATCGTGCCATGGAACTTCGCGACCATGATCGCCATCTGGAAGTTGGCCTCGGCGCTGACCACCGGCTGCAGCATCATCATCAAGCCCAGCGAGTTCACGCCCCTGACGCTTTTGCGTATCGCCGAGCTTGCCACTGAAGCAGGCTTACCGGCGGGTGCGTTGAACGTGCTGACTGGCGCTGGCCATGTGGGCAAGGCACTGATCGAGCACCCGGGCACCGACAAGGTATCGTTCACCGGCTCCGTACCTACGGGCATTGCTGTCGGCCAAGCTGCCATGGGCGCGAAGCTCACCCGTGCCACTCTAGAACTGGGCGGCAAGAACGCCGTGGCGTTCCTGCCAGACGTTGGCCCGGACAAAGCCGTCGACGGCACTATCGAGGCCGGCTTCCTGCACTCGGGGCAGATCTGTGCCGCCGGTGAGCGTTTCTATGTGCACCGCTCCCGCATCGACCCACTGCTCGAAGCCCTCTCCCAACGCCTGAGCCAGTTGAAGGTAGGGTCCCCGCTAGACGAAACCACGCAGTTCGGCCCGGTAGCCAACAAGCCGCACCAGCTGAAGCTTGCAGAACTGTTCTCCACGGCTCGCGCAGAGGGTAGCCAGATCATCCACGGTGGGCGCATCGGAGATGGCCCAGGATGCTTCGTCGAGCCGACAGTGATTCTTGCCAAATCCGCCAGCGATACCTTGCTCAATCAGGAAACTTTTGGCCCGGTGGCGACCTTCCTGCCTTATGACACGGAAGAAGAACTGCTTCAATTGATGAACGCGTCGCCGTACGGACTCAGTGCCAGCCTGTGGACCAACGACCTGGGCAAGGCCATGCGCCTTATTCCGCAAATCCAAGCCGGCACACTGTGGGTCAACATGCACACCCTCCTCGACCCAGCTGTACCGTTTGGTGGCATAAAGGCTTCCGGCATCGGCCGTGAGTTTGGTTCGGCGTTCATCGACGATTTTACCGAGCTCAAATCGGTCATGATCCGCTATTGAGGGGGCATGACATGTCGCATTGGCTACGCGAAAAACTCACCCTCACCCTCCCCCTGGCCATGCAGGCGCTACAGGCGGCGCTCGACACAGCCACTCAGCAGCAGGTCAGGGTCAGCCTGGCAATCGTTGATGGTGGTGGCCTGCCGATCCACACTGCGCATATGGACGGTGCACCACTTCCTGCACATGCCATAGCGCTGCGCAAAGCGCTTACCGCTGCAAGTTTCGGCATTGCCACAGCTGACTGGGGGCAACGCTTGGAGCACTGCTCCGAGGCGGTGCGCAATGGTTTACCGCTGCAACCAGGGATGGCCCTGTTCGGTGGCGGTGAACCTTTGCTCCATGCCGGACAGGTCATCGGGGCGATAGGCGTGTCTGGTGCCAGCGAGGCCATCGACACACTCTGCGCCAAGGCCGGCGCCCATCATGTTGCAGCCCTTCTACAAGCCTGATCGAACGCTGTAAATCTGTGCGTGGCCAAGGCGTGCAAGCGTCTTGGCAGCCAGAAACAAGACCTCGACCTGCACCTCACGCACTAATAAGCCGTCGCAGCCAACCGCGACGGCGCCCGCCAATGCGGGTGCCCACGTACAAGAAAGCGTCTTGTCAAAGGCGACTGACAACGAGGGAAGTGCAATGGTCAAACCGCAAACGCTGTCGAGCCTGGCCCTAGCGGCCTTGCTCGCCAGCCAGGTCGCGCCGGCTTACGAACTGTACGCCGACGAGGACAGCCATTTGAATGCTGACATGCTCGCGGTCTGGGGTATGTTCAACAGCCGCAAGAACTATGATGGCACGTCAGGAGGCTCAACCTGGCGGGAGGGCTTCATCAAGTATGGGCTCAGTGGCGACCAGGGCCTCGCTGGCAATGGTACCTTGTATGGAGCATTGAACTGGGTAAGTTCCGCGACGTGGGGTGACGGTGATGCCGTCGGCTACACTGACGGCTCAGAACGCACCACCAAGATCGAGGACGCCTATTTGGGCTGGCGCTCGGGCGACCTGGTGCCGCTACTGGGTAAGGATGGTGTAGATGTTTCCGCCGGCCGCCAGGTGATCCGCCTGGGCAGTGGCTTCCTGATCAACGACGACGGGCCGAACCTGGGCAACGGTGTAGCCGACGGTGCTCTGGATCGGGGGGGCGCCTACTACCTGGCAGCGCGCCATGCTTTCGACCGCACTGCAATACTGCGCCTGGGCGGCCAAGACGGTTTGCACGGCAGCCTGTTGTGGCTCAAATCCGACAACCGTGCCCAGGCCGAAACCGAACTTGCTGCCGGTACGCTGGACTACACCCACGCTCTGGGCACCCTGGGCCTGAACTGGATTCACGGCATCGATGTCACCGACCAGTGGGCCAGCGACTTCCAGAAGGCTCGCGAAGGCATGGATGTATACAGCGTGCGTGGCGAAGGTAGCGCTGGCGTCGAAAACGCTAGCTTCGCCTTTGAATATGCTTGGCAGGATAAACACGGCGGACCAGAAAATGCTTGGTACCTGCAGGCGGGTTACACCTTTACAGACTTGCCTTGGGCTCCGCAGTTGACCTACCGCTACACCCGCTACTCTGCCGAATGGGATCCTCTATTCAGCGGCTTGTCCAGTGGTTACGGCACCTGGTTCCAAGGGGAAGTTGCTGCCAACTATGCCGGTCCGTTCAACAGCAACACTGGCATTCATCATATTGGCCTGAAAGCCAACCCCTTGGAAAACCTCACAGTCGGAGCCCTCTACTTTGATTTTGATACGCTGCGTACCCGCGACAGCTTGAACCTCGATGCCCGCGAACTCGACCTGTACTTGGAGTGGGCCGTCAACGAGCACCTGATCATCAGCCCTCTGGTAGGTCTGTACAAACCGCGCAAGGATCAGGATAACGGTGGTAACCAGGTTGGCGGCAATGGTACCAATGTGTACAGCCAACTGACCGTGGCGGTGCCGTTCTGATCGAGTAGGAGGCGGGCTCACACCCGCCGTCCTCTCATACCACCGTGCGTACGGTTCCGTACACGGCGGTTCAGATCATGCGGCTAAGCCGGTTGATCATATCCAGTATCGAGACAAGCCCGAGTCAATCCCAGAGCTTCTTCGGCAGCGCCTGATTCATATGTGGCGCTCCAGAGTTCCACCATGGGCCGCGGCCATTGAAGGCCGACTTACAGGCACGCTCTTGACCCAGCCCAAGACGCATCAGGTGCGCGCCCTCATGGAGGGCCGCTTCCATTGGCGCCAGATAACGCAGCGAAGTTTGCGCCTGACCCAGCCGTCCAAATCCACAAGAGGCCGCTTGCTCTGGCTGAGCTTGAAGTAGCCAGCCCAGCCTCTCAGGACGGGGTTGATCCGCTCGATGACAGTCGCCATTTTGCGAGCCCGTACGCTGCGCAGCAGCATTCTGAGCCGGTCGCGTAAGCGGTCTAGGCTCATCCTTGCCACGCGCAGCCTTGGCTGCTGGTGCCAGCTCATCCCATAGCCTAGGTAGTCGCACTTCCACGCCCTTGCCACTTGGCTTTTCTTCCTGTTCACCGTCAGCTTCAGACGTTCTCTCAGGAAGCGCTCGACGCTGACCAACACCCGTTCGCCGGCCCGGGGACTGCGTACATAGATGTTCGCATCATCGGCATAACGTACGAAGCGATGGCCCCGTCGCTCCAGCTCGCGGTCGAGTTCGTCGAGCAGGATGTTCGACAGCAACGGCGAAAGCGGGCCGCCTTGCGGCGTCCCCTCCTGCCGTGGGCTGACGACACCGCCCGACATGATCCCGGCTTCAAGGTAGCGACGGATAAGCCTGAGTGCGCACTTGTCTTTGACCCGACGTTCGATGCAGGCCATGAGGATGTCGTGATTGACCCGATCGAAAAACTTCTCCAGATCGAGTTCCACGCCTGATGACCATTGAATGTGTAGCTCCGATCCTCGCGCCAGCTTTGGGCGGCATGATCGACGCGTATTTCGGCTGGCGGGCTGTGATGCTCGTACTGGCCGGCATGGGACTAATGGTATGGATCAACAATCTGTTAAACCTGCCGGAGACCCTGCCACACCACCAGCGTGAAACATTAAGCCTTAGCAGCGCTTGCCGAACCTACCTGACCATCCTCGCTGACCGACTTCTCCTACGCCCAGCCTTGGCGATGGCTGCCGTGTTTTTCTTCCTGCTCGCCTAAATAGGCGACGTAACGCTGGTGTACAGAGCACTTTGGCATGACCGCACAAGTCCTCGGCCTGCTTTTCGGTGCCACCGGCGTGTCAGTGATGCTGGACGCTATGTTTGACAGCCGACTGATCGGCCGCCTTGGCTTGAACAAGCTCAGTACGCTAGGGCGTGCGTTGCATGGTTGCTGGCGCCCTGCTGACCTTGGTTGGTGCAATGGTAGGCCTGGGGTTGCCCGGTGTAGCCGATGGCATGGCGTTAGCTCTGTTCGGATTAGGCATAGCAGAACCGACGCTGATGTCGCTGGCAATGTCATCGCAGGAAAAATCCCTGGGCTCGACCGCCGCCTTGCTCGGCGCCATCCAGCTATCGGTGTCGTCCAGCGCCTCTCCATTGGCTGCGGTAGTGCTGCATCACGGCCCGGTTGCATGGACCGCACTTCTAGCAGTGAGCACACTGCTGGTCTGTGTGTTGACCACCTTGAGCCTACGAGACGTGCCAGCAAGCTATTCATTGGCTGGGCATTGAGGAAGTGCAATGAACAATCACGTCTTGGGCTACTTGATTTGCAGCGGAATTATCTTGCTTGGCGTGGTGTACCACCTAAGCGAATGGATACGTACCGAACGGCCGCGCCCCCCACCTGACGACCTGAATTGAAGACGAACCGACTGAGCTGGCACAGGGGGTCAATTGCTCTGGCAGACACAAACAAGACGACCTACCAGTCGTTAGCGAAACTGCCCATAACCTTGAGATCACCTGTCCGCCCGGTCCAGCCGGGTAACACAACAATAAAACCCAAATACGGCGGCCCCCCAGATACCGTCCGTGCAGTGAGACCCGCTATGACCTTCGACACCCGCATCGATTTCATCTACCTCTCCGAACAGGACATGATCCGCGCAGGCGTGACGGACATGCCCGCCTGCGTCGACACCATGGAAGAAATGTTCGGTTTGCTCTACCACGGCGACTACCGCATGGCCGGTCCGAACAGTGACTCGCACGGCGCGATGATCACCTTCCCCGAGCACTCGCCGTTCCCGAGCATGCCCAAGCCCACCGCCGACCGGCGCATGATGGCCATGCCGGCGTACCTGGGTGGCAGCTTCCAGACGGCAGGCGCCAAGTGGTACGGCTCGAATATCGCCAACCGAGAAAAAGGCCTGCCGCGCTCGATCCTGATGCTCACCCTCAACGACGCCGACACCGGCGCGCCGCTGGCGCACATGTCGGCCAACCTGCTGTCGGCCTACCGCACTGGTGCGATCCCCGGAGTCGGCGCCCGCCACCTGGCGCGCAAGGATGCCAAGATCATCGGCCTGGCCGGCCCGGGCGTGATGGGCAAGACCACCGTCGCGGCTTTCATGGCCGTGTGCCCGCAGGTCGACACCATCAAGATCAAGGGCCGCGGCCAGAAGAACCTAGACGCCTTCGTCAGCTGGTTGAACGCCACCTTCCCGCAAATCACCAATGTGCAGGTGGTGCAGACCCTGGAAGAGGTGGTCCGTGGGTCCGACCTGGTCAGCTACTGCAGCTCCGGCGAAGTCGGCGACCCGTCGCTGTATCCGCTGGTGAAGCGCGAATGGGTCAAGCCCGGCGCCTTCCTCGCCATGCCCGCCCCGTGCAGCATCGACGCGGGCATGGAACAGGCCGACGTGCGCAAGGTGGTTGACAACACCGGCCTCTACGAAGCCTGGTTCGAAGAGCTGCCCAAGCCGGCCCACAACCACGTGCCGCTGGTGGGCGTGCGCTTCATGGACATGATCGCCGAAGGCACCCTGCAGGCCGAGCAGGTCGAGGACATCGGCAAGATCATCGCCGGTGAAGCACCGGGACGCCTGAACGACGAAGAAATCATCCTAATGTCCGTCGGCGGCATGCCGGTGGAGGACGTCGCCTGGGGCACCGTGGTGTACCGCAACGCTATCGCGCAAGGCATCGGCGTCAAGCTCAACCTCTGGGAACAGCCCGTTCTCAACTGATCTCCACTTACCTACCGCCAAGGCTATTTCCATGACCCAAATCACCAAACTCAAGACCGGCTCCAAGTTCGAAGACATGGCCAGCTACTCCCGCCTGGTGGCGGTAGACAACTGGATCCACGTCTCCAACACCGCCGGGCGCAACCCGCAGACGCAGTTGATCGCCGACGACGTCATCGAACAGACCCACCAGGTGTTCGCCAACATCGAAACCGCCCTCGCCGCTGTCGATGCAAGCCTGGCTGACGTCATCAGCTCCCGGGTGTTCATCCAGCAACCAGAAGACGTGCCGGCCGTGATGGAAGTAATTGGCGCCAAGTTCCGCGGCATCGATCCCGCCACCACCGTCACCTGTCCACCGCTGGGTTCGACTGTTTACAAGGTCGAGTTGGAGGTCACCGCCTACCGCGGCGCCTCACGCGCCGACGTCAGGCTGATCCGCCTCGGCCAATAACCGCCACCCACCCTTCTCTCCGCCGAGTAACGCCATGTCCCCCGCCATCGATCCCGTCTTCACCTGCCCCCGCCACCCGGACGCGACTACCGTCGTGATCATCGGCGGCGGCATCATCGGCCTTACCGCCGCGCTGACCCTCGCCGAGCGCAACATTCCGGTGGTGGTGCTGGAAAAGGGCCGCATCGCCGGCGAACAGTCGTCGCGCAACCTCGGCTGGGTACGCAAGACCAACCGCCACGCCGACGACATCCCCCTGGCGCTTGCGGCCGATCGGCTGTGGGCCGAGATGCCGCAGCGGGTCGGCAGCGACGTGGGTTACCGGCAAGCCGGGATCATGTTCATCGGGCGCAATGACGCGCAGATGGACATGCACGAGCGCTGGCTGAAGAGCGTAGCGCACCTGGGGCTGGATTCGCGCTTGCTCAGCAACGGCGAAATCGCCCGTCTTGTGCCGGGCGGCAGCAGCACCTGGGCCGGCGGGCTGTACACCGCCTCCGATGCCCGCGCCGAGCCGACCCTGGCCGCCAGCGCCATTGCCCGCGCGGCGATGGCCAAGGGCGCGCAGATTATCGAGCACTGCGCGGTGCGCACGTTGCAGACCCATGCGGGACGGGTCAGTGGCGTTGTGACCGAACAGGGAGAGATTCGCTGTGACCAGGTGCTGCTGGCGGGCGGGCTGTGGTCGCGCAAGTTTCTTGGCAACTTGAAGATTGACCTGCCGACCTTGCCGCTGACCTGTTCGGTGTTGCGGACCGAGGCCATGGAGGGGCCGACGGATATTGCCGTCGGCGCGCCGGACTTTTCGTTCCGCAAACACAAGGATGGGGGTTTCATCATTACCCAGCGGGGCAAGCTCGATGCCTTCCTGACCTTTGACCATCTGCTGCTGGGTAAACGTTACTTGCCACAGTTGCGGGCACAGCGTGACTTTTTGAAGATCAGCCTGGGCAAGTACTTCTTCAAGGACCTGGCGTTGGCCCGGCGTTGGAAGGCGACAGACGCCAGCCCGTTCGAGCGGGTGCGAGTGCAGGATCCAGCGGCTAACACCGCGCTGAACAATGAGGCGCTGCGCAATCTGAGAAATGCCTGGCCGGTGTTCGAGCAAGCGCGGATTGCTTCGGCCTGGGCGGGGACCATTGATGTGACGCCGGATTCGAACCCAGTGATTGGCGCGGTGCCGAGCTTGCCGGGGTTGACCTTGGCGACCGGGTTTTCCGGACATGGATTTGGCACCTCGCCAGCTGCCGGGCAACTGGCGGCGGACCTGGTGGCGCAGCGGACGCCGTTGATTGACCCACGCCCCTATCGATTCGAACGGTTTAACTAATTTGATGTAAAAGCCGCTCTTGCAGAATGTGAGGAACCTAGTGTTCTGAGCGCTTAATTCATTAGCTTATTTTTCATCAACCTCAGCTTTGCCATGTGTGCCGAGCTGATGATGGCCTCTGCCGGCTTGTTCCATTTGTACGGCTTGGCCGGATGCTCGTTGTGAGTCGTGACCGCCTTGTGCATGAAGCAGCTTCAACCGCACCTGGGCCACCTGCCGCTGACGCACATCGATGACCAGGCGCTGGAGCCTTTTATCAGGGATCGGCAGACAGAAAAGGTTCTGCCAGGTGAGACCATTGCAAATGCCGTAAGCAATCGGACGATCAATATCGCAATTGAGCGCGCTGTTCGGGTGCTGACCCTATGCGCACGGAAGTGGCGAGACGATGACCGCCGGCCATGGCTCGACAGTGTGCTCATGCTGAGAAAGCTCGAAGAGAAGAAGTCGAGCCGCAAGCCCTACCCAATGTCATGGGTAAAGCAGTCGATCCTTTTCAACGAGCTGCCTGGCCACCTGCATACGATGGCACTCTTCAAGGTGAACACGGGCTGCCGGGAGCAAGAGGTGCGTGTGCATCCCTTGGAAGTAATCGATCTGTTCCTGCGTCTGCGGAAGCGGACCTTGTTGCCCTGCTTATCCGTGATGAAGTACAGGTTGTTCAGCCGCCAAAACCGATCCCGGAGCAGTTTCAGGTGCTCGGGCTTCATGGCCAGGCATCCTTCGATAGTTCATCCATCAACTGCGATAGCTCGTCGGCGTCTTTCGACTGCTCCTAGTCGTCCAGGCCGAATGCGGTGCGCTCAAGCACCTGCAGGTTCTTCATGGCCGAGGACAGCTGGAAAAGGGTTGGTGAGCAAGCCATCCATCAGCAGGTTTGCAAGGTTCGCGGCTGTGCGAATGTCGCGGCGGTGACTGCGAACAACCCTCGCGCCCTCTTCTGCCGCCTCCTCGATGATCTCGGCGTCCCGCTCAGGGTTCGCACATTGATCTTCGCGAACCTCGCCGCGAACCAGCGTGTTGCGAACCTCTTTGCGGACCTGCTTGGAAAGGTCCCGCTCCCAGCCTAACGCCTTGGCCTTCTTCCGGATCGCGGTGTCGCTCACCCCGTTGCGGTCAACGATGGTACGGATGGAAAGCGCCCCGGCCCGGTAGGCTCGTTCGATTACCTCCCAGTCGGGTTGCTTCGTTGTCATAAATTGTCTCAAGTAGACCTAAAGGCAGGATTGAAATAGTGGTGTGCTGCCAGTATTGGTTGGAGCCCACACCATCCAAGGAAGCCAAGATGACCAAATTGAGCTATGTGGTAACTCACTCACATATCAGCGAATTTCCAGAGCCCATGACCCTAAAAACCGGAGATCGGATTTTGGTTGGAGAACGATATGAAGGACCCGAAGGCTGGCCCGACTGGTATTTCTGTACTGTTCCTGGCCAACAATCCGGCTTTGTGCCGGGGCAGCTCCTTGACCGCCAGGTGGATGGTTCTGCAAAGATGCTGGAGGACTTCACCAACAGAGAGCTGGATGTTGTCGAGGGGCAAATACTGAAAGGCGAGCGTCAGTTGAACGGCTGGCTTTGGGCGGCAAGGACTTCAGACGGCGCAACTGGATGGGTGCCTTTAGCAAATATACAACCTCAAAATTAGATCGCCTGTCTAGGCAAGTGCTCGCCTTGGACCCAATCCCACACACCAGTGGCCGGGTGCAGCGTGAGCCAGAGTGAATCGAGCAGGTCGTCCTGTGGCATCGGTCTGCTCATACTCACTCCCGCGCCACGAAACGGCGCACGTCTATTTTGTGGCGCGGATCAGCTGAAGGCGTGACCGCGACGGGCCCAGGCATATGCGACCAACCCAGCGTGGAGCATCACGCCGAATGGGTTTACCCAATGGCCTTGCAGGGTGGTGACGAACGCGCCGAACCCGCTGATGGCCACCAGGTAGAAGGCGACACTCAGGTGGTGCTGAACAACGTGGCCAAGTCGATCATTGAAAGGCAGCGCGGGATCAGCAAGGAGTGGGTATTCCCATACAACGGCACCGCGATGCACCGGATGAACGACTCGGCATGGAAGAAGGCACGGGTGAGAGCGGCGAAACTCTGGCAGGAGGAAAACCTTCGCCCCGCTCACCCTGGATATGCCTCGATCAGGATTCACGACTTAAAGCACACCTTCGGTCGACGACTGCGGGCAGCAGGCGTTACTGAAGAGGATCGGAAGTCACTGCTCGGGCACAAGAACGGCAGCATCACCAGCCACTACTCCGGCGCTGAGCTGGACAAGCTGATTGAGGCTGCGAACATGGTATCAACAACTGACTCCCGCGGGCCGGTGTTGACGATCTTGAAGAGGAAAATCGGATGAAGTCCCGAAAAACTCCCCACATGCAAAAACGACAAAGCCACCCGAAGGTGGCTAAGTCGTTGAAATATATGGTCGGGACGGAGTGATTCGAACACTCGACCCCTTGCACCCCATGCGTGGCAGGCAGCCGTAGCTGCTTGAAAGCATTGGTTTTTCCGCCAGACGCTCGCTGCAACGATGTCTAACGATGAAGAACCGAACAGAACAAAGTCACTTCAAAAGTCACTGGCCCAGGCCAGCCCGCCCACGGCGTTCTGCCGACCGTTTCCCTTCCTTTATATAGCTACTCATAGAGCTGCCCCATCAAGCGCCCACAGCCTGGCCGACTCGACGATCTCCAGCATGTCGACCAGGTCGCCCTCATCGACTTCCTGTCTCCGGTGAGCGGCATAGGCCATTTCACTGAGCACAGCCGCACGCCCATCAGGATCAGTTATCAGGGCCGTCTGGTCGTCCAGTTCCGCCACCCAGGCCTGTGGTATTCCCACCATCATTCTGCCCTGCACCACCAAGACTGCGCGTAGAGCACGCCGTCGACCTCCTCCACCCCGTTGATGTTGATCCCGAGCTGGGCCATGCCGTTGACCTTGGCATCGTGCAGCCGCGGGATGATGTCCGGCCCAGGCGACGGGTTGAACACCCAGGCCTGTGTCGAAACCCGGCCCAGCGGCTCGCTGTGGTGATCGCCAATGTGGATGTCGGCCCGGATGGGTGTGATCTTGCCGAGCTGGCTTGTTGGGATTGCCACGCCATTCACGCGACGGCGAACGAGGAGGAAGTACATAGGGCACCAATACTGTATATCGATACAGTATCGTAAGCACATGGGCTCAAGGGAAGCAATCTCCGACGGCTGGCTATGCATAGTCCTAACACCATAGGCCGGCAGTGATGCTAAATTGCCACTCTCATCTTTCGGAGGTGCACATGGAAAACATCGACACTATCTTCGGTATTGCCGCGTCCGCAGCGGCGATCATTGCCTCAATTGTGGCAATCGCTCAGTCCAGGTCTGCCAAGAACCAGGCAGAAGCTAGCGCAATGATCATCACCAAGCTTGAGCAACAAATCGCAGAAATACAGAACCAAGCAGGACGCGATCTCAATCAAGTTCGAGGCGATCTAAACCGACTGGAGCAGAAGGTTGTGGTAATCCAAAACCGACCAATGTCGGGCATCTTCGGGGATGGCATGATTTCGAGTGGTAATGGCGGAGCAGGCTTCGCAGTTATTCATCGCGGACCGAATGAAAACTAGGGCATAAGCCTAGTAAGTACCGCACGATCAGTTGACCAAGGCGTCATATTCGCGCTCGCATTGCTGCCCGGCAATGCGGGCACGGTCATAAGCTTTCGCCAGTTCTCCCGCTCGAGCATCAGCCCGTGCGAGCAGGTCGGAGAGCACCATGGCGGCGCGGGTGGCTGCCTCGCCTCTGGTGACAGCGGCGGTATCCGTGCCGGTGCAACCGACGGTGGCAGCGAGTTGATTGGCGTCGCTGCGCAGCCGCTCGCTAGCAGTATCGGCGTCAGCAGCACCAGCATCAGCAATCGTTCGTTCTTCCTGGGCATGAGCTCTCGCCTCCTCCTGCGCCTCGGCGCGTCGTTGTTCTTCCTCTCGCGCCTGGGTGACGGCGCGTCGGTCGCGCTCCGCCACCTCCAGTCGGTAATCGGATAGCTCCGACCTTGCAGCCGACGCCTCCGTTTTCCCCGCTCCTATGCGTATTTCCTGACCTCCAGCCACCAGCACCAGGGCGATCAGCCCCCAGCACCAGGCAGGAACAGCGCTCAGCCAGTTCATTCCAGAACCCGCAGCGCCAGGCCATACAGAGCCAGGCGTTCGGCGGCACCGTGCGGGGTCTTACCTGGCTGACCAGTGTTGATGATGCTGCCGATGTCGCGGATGCGACCCGCGTCAGCCATTTCGTTTAGGCCTCGCTTCGCCCACCACCATGCGGCGGATTGGGCGGCGTGTTCGGCCTGCTCGAGCAGTTCAGGCTCATCTTCGAGCGGCAGGCTCAGGCCAGCGCCGGTCTCGCGGTAGTTGCTGCGGCCGGTAACCTGCAGCAGGCCGCGCCCACGGAATCGCCAGCCGTCGCCGGTGGACTCCGGGCCATTCCCCATGCGCCCGCCGTACACCTTGTTGGCGATCCTCTCGGGCTGGCGGGCGTATGCGGAGGCGTTCTGTGCGGTGAACCGCGTTGGCCAAGTGCGAACGAGCGCCTCGGCGCTATAGTTCAGGTTCTCGACCAAATTGCGTAGTTGGCCAGACTCGTGCCCGATCTGGGCTAGGAACGCGGCCTGGCGGATTCGGCTGTCGATGCGCCACCTGGTCATAGCCCGGTTAAGTGCTGGCAAAAAAATGCCCGCGACTGGGCGGGCTTTAGGGAGAATCTGCAGCAGCTGCTGCTCGGTAATTTGCATAAGCACCTCTTACATTGCTACCCAGGCGCCACCGGTCCACTTCCACCAGCCGACAGTCCCGGTCTGCAAAAACAGGAATCCCTCAGGCGCGGCAGTGATGGCCGTTCTGGTTGCGATCGGGCCCACGTTGGGGATTGAGCTGTTGACTGCTATCCCTTTCAGACCAAGTGATACGTCTTGCATCACTGTTTGGATGGCTTTGGTGCCGTCAGTGACGGTGATCACCTGGCCCGGGATGAACTGCGAGCTCGACACCTCAGCCGCCGAATAGCACAGATCGACCGGGAACTCGGCCGACGAGTGCGTGGCCACCAGGTACAGATCCGACGTGGCGTGCGATACGCGGAAGTTCGAATAGCTACCATCGAAGCGCGATGCGATCGAGTTGATCGCAATCGTGTTGCCTCGGGTCAGGGTGGTGGTTGATCCGCCGTTCACCAGATACCCGGATTCAGGGCCGTCGGGGCGGTTGAAGATTGCCGAGAACGGTCCTGCAGCTTGGAAATGAACCTCGGTGCCCGCAGGAATCTTGACCGAGTACGGGTAGAACTGCTTCAGGTAGGTGTTCGGCGTTTGCACCACGGTCAGTGGCTTGCCAAGGCTGTGACGCAGGCCGGAAAGGCCGAACGACACATCAATGCCGATAGCGCCCCGGCGGGCCTTGTTGACCTTGAACTTGTCACGCGGTAGGCCGTACTCCTCAACAATCACGTCACACAAGACCTGCGAAATCATCCGAGTAGCCGGTGCTTGGTAATGGACGTTGTCAGGCCAGAAGTAGTAGCTGGGCGTATTGGCTAACAGGTTGTAGAGCGTGACGAACCGGACGCCGTAAAAGTCGCACATCCGCTTCAAGCTGCTGTTCCAGGTAACTGCTTTATCCCGGTTCGCCTGCGTGCCGTGGTACGGGATGGACTGGACGATCGGACGGATGCCACCAACCAAAAGGCGCTCGATCTGCAGCCGCATGTAGTCCAAGTATTGCTCACGAGTGAAGCCTTGGGCGATATCGTTGGTGCCCCACGCCAGAACCATCACCTGCGGCTGAAAGGTGTTGATGGCGTTCTCCAGGCCGTTCCAGCCGAACTGGGCAGTCTCGCCAGGAGAACCATCACCACGTACACGCCCTTCAGCGTAGTAGACGTATTCGCGAAGCTTCATCTCGACGTTAGCAGGTGTTGAGCCCTCGCCCAGCAAGCTGACCCGATTGGCACTGGCATCGCAAAACGCCGTGTTCGAATCCCCCCAGAAGGCGACGACGGGACCGACTTTCCAGAAGTACGAGGCGTCAAACTTCTGAAAAGCCTCCTGAGGCAGAAGGATTCCATCAATGATCTGATCGTGAGCCAGTTGCGGATCACCTCCTGGGAGCATTGCCCTCACGAATCCACGCGTCTCCATGTCCTTGCCTTTGGACGTGACGGTCGTGGAAATTGGGTAAACGCCAGCGTTGATGTCAAACGCCCAGGCTGTGTTGATTCCAGCATTCAAGTTGCCCGCCTGGTCAGCGGTTCCCGTGCCAGTTGCGCCTGAATCACGAGCGTTGGGAACAAGCTTTAGGGACAGCTCCTGACGAAGGTAAGCGTCACCTACCGGAACGAAGCTGCCGCCCTCAGTGGTCCAGTTTCCGGTTGTGGTGTATGGAAGGCTCAGGACGGGGCTTGCCCGGTAAAATTCACCGTCTTTCCGGAAAATCTGGTTATAAGCGGTCAGATTGATGCCAGCGGCATAGTCGCCCATGAAATGGTATGCGCTATCAGCCATGAACTGATCAAACGCTGCCTTACGGTCATCCTGAGCTGCATCAAACAGCTGCTCCATGCCTGCGAAGGACTTCCTTGTCACGCCCAGCCTGTCGATCCAGGTCGGCGCGGTCCCATTGGTTGCGAGGTCCAGATTTCCTGCGTTGTCATATAGATCGAATGGACTGCTGGAACCGTCCGGCTCAACTGGGTTTCCGGTGTTGTATCGCATATTTTCTCCGGGCATGAAAAAGCCCGCACAAGGCGGGCATGCTCGATAAGGTCCGGTCATGCCGGTGGGAATTGGTCGTCGTAGGTGTAAACCCGGGCGTCGTAGGGCATGCCCTTCATCGCCGTATTGCCGTTGGCTGGGTCGGAACTGGTGACCAGCACCGGGTAGGCCCAGCGCGAGGCCGGTCCGAACAGGATGTGAGGCGGCTCAAGCGGGCCATCCACTTCTGGGGTGAAGTCGAGCGCATCGACGCGGATGGTGTAGGTATCGATCTGAGTGGCGGTCCATGGTCCTGAAAGCGTGCCGTCCAGCTTGCGCACGCCGATCCGGTGCTCGCCGCCGGCGCTGAAGTCCAGCGGCTCAGACGAGGTCAGCAGCGTTCCCGATCCGGTCACCTCGAAGGCAAGCAGAATCGCGCTCTGGCACCGCTTGGGCGCGTCATCAGCAACGGCCGCGAAGCTCAGATAGCCGCTGTTGCTGCCGTCCATCTCGGTTTCCCAGGTATAGATGTCGGTCCGGAACTTCTGGTGGCCACGCCGGCGCATGCCGATACGCCAGGCCCGGGTCTCATCGCTGATGCCCGGCATCTTTATCTTCTCGACCTTGGTGCCAAGGTCCCCTGGCCAACGGCACTCGACCGTTTCCCACGCCCAGGTGGTGCGCGAGAAGTACTCCACATCCACGCCGTCGAAGTCGTTGATCGACGGCATGGCGCCGCTGATCTTGAGCATCTTGGTCATGTTCTGCGGCGAGTAGGTCTGAGTTTTCGGGCCGTAGGTCACGTCGAACGCGGCCCTGGCACCGTCCCGAACCGGGCGCAGCAGGCCCCGGAAGGTCACCAGCTCACCGAAACCGCACGCCAGCGCGTTGTTGATCATGTCCTTGACGGTGATCGTCGAATCCAGCGTTTCGTCGTAGGTGTCGCCGCGGGCAACGCAGATGTTGTTGAAGGCCTGCCACTCGGGCAGATCCAGGTCATCGTCCGTGTAACCGCGCTGCTTCAGCTGGTAGATGCACCAAGGCACGATGTCGCGGCTTGGTCCGGTACCACCCTCCATCAGCGGGAGAATGCGAGTCGCCTCAACGCTGACCTGGCTCTCCGACTGTGCAGACAGCCGGTCACCGCCACGGATGTTGCAGGTCATCACAGTGAGGCCTGGATAGCTGGTGGGCGAGTTCTGCATCCGCCCGCGCAGGTCCGTCCAGGTGGCGTCATCCCGCGCTTCATCGTTGATACGGCCGGGCCGGTCCACGTACTGCTTGCGAATACGGGCCTCGGCTCGCATAGCGTATGGCAGCGTGATGCTCTCAGTGAAGCCTTGGGCATCAAGCGACCCCCCCACGTTCATGTACTGGATCTGCGTCCAGGCGCCGGCCGCGTCCATGTCGCGGTATTCGAACACGTAATAGGTCGGGATCTCGTAGATCTGGCCTTCCCGACCGATGCCGCACAAGCCATTGGCGTAGGTTACCGACCATTCCAGCTCGGTGACCTTCTCGTTGTCCGGGCAGCAGGCGAATGGCCCACGGTAGCCACCCTGTAGGTTCGAGGCGTCAAGCGTGATCAGACCGTTCACCGTCTGCATGGCGTTGAAGCCAGGCCAGCCTGCGTCAGTCGAGCCGGACGAGGTCAGGCGCTCAACCTCGAGCAGGCTTGTGCTGAAGGCCGTGATCCGGTACCGGAGACCACGGGGCCCTATGGTTGCGAGGCCCTGGCCCAGCGCAAGCCCCACAACCGGCGCCCCGCCATCGTAGTCCAGCGTCATTTCCGCTGGCTGCTCAGGAATGGCACTGGTCGTTGCAGTGCCGGTCACTCCAACCGGAGACGATCCGAGGATGGTGGATGCACCGGTCGCTGTGATGGCCTGGCCGGCAAACGGGGTAAGTTCAACGAAGCGCAACAGACCGCTGCTCTGCTGCGCCTGGAATGGCGTACCGCTGAGCAGGGTATTCAGAGCAGACACCAGACCGGCGAGGTCGGTCGTTGCCGTGTTGAGCGTGATCGGATACGTGGACGCGCCGCGGACTAGGCTGAAGCTCAGCGGCGTGACGTCGAAGTCGTACCTACTGGGCGCAGCAGAACCGGTCAGCGTCGACGCGGTGCCGGGGTTGGCTGGCACGCCAGGGCTGTATGGCGTGTAGCTGTTGACCACGTACAGGCCAGCGTTCGCCCCGGCTACCTCAATGAGCATCCCAGCCGTGGGATTCAGCATTTCCAGCGGGCCACGGATGATGTCGCGCCCGGCGCCACCGTCGATCACCGTGTAGGTGTACGGTGCAAGCACGCGGATGATGATCCCGTTCGACCAGTCGGCCGGGAACTGGCCGGATCCGGACGGCACGCTGATCGTATCGTCAACGAACTGGTACGCCGAAGCCACTGCCGACCTGGTGAGGTCGGTGGCCATGGTCAGCTCAAGGCCGGCCGAGCCGCTGGAGCTTGCCCCTACCTCAGGAACGTTGAACCAGTTGATGTGGGCTGGGTCGCCCGACAGATCAGCGCCTGGCGGGTAAATCGTGAACGTTGCATCGGATCCCAGAGAGATCAGCGGGGTTTCGCCGACCTTGACCTTGGCCAGCGGTACGTCGTACTCGCCCTCGCCGATGTACAGCAGCATTTCAACGCGCTGGTCACGCGGAGCGACATGCGCCCGGCGGGGCTGGGTCAGATATGACGGATATACCCGCTGGTGGCCCGCGATCTGGCGCACCGGCTCGCCAAGCTTGACCTTGTTGCCCTTGGCGCTGGCTTCGGTCAGGGGGTCACCCTGCTGGGTGCCGGCGCTGGATGGCATGCCGGGCATCTTGGGCATGATGGACTTCAGCACCGCCTTGGCGCCTTTGAACAGCGCGAAGGTGATGGAAAACGGGTCTGTGCCCTTGGGCTCGCGGTAGATCTGCAGAAGGTCGGCAGGCTTGAACTTCACCTTGTGCCACAGGTGCTGGTCGATCAACTCGTCATTTAGCACAACGCTGATCGGCGGGCTTTCCCGGCGCTCATAGGACGGCGCCAGCGACTTCAACCACTCCTCGATGGACATGCGGCGGTCGGTCTTCCAGGTGCCGAGCGGCGCCGTGTCACTCAGCTTGTTCGGATAGAACTCGATCATCGGTAGTACACCACTTTCGGGTGAGCGGCCTCGAACTCGCCAGTCGTCCGGAGGCAAGCGCCGCCGGGGTTTGTGTCCAGAACCTTCAGGCGCCCTTCGCTTTCCACGACCACGCCGACATGCAGGCACAGCGCGCCGCGGAACGCGGCGGCAATGGCTCCAGGCTCAGGGGCGCACTCCTCCATGCCTTGGCGCAGGTCGTGATATGCGGCGGTATTGGCCCTGAGCTTGTCCTTGCCCACGGCGCCCAAGCTGGGCAGCAGCGGCAGGCCGAACACCTGGTGGCGAACGGCGATGCACATCCCCCAGCAATCGAAGGCAATAGGCCCCCGTGCACCCTCGCGATACGGGGCGCGCATGAATTTCTCGATCATGGTTAGAGGTACTTCAGGCCAGGTGCCAAGGTGGTGGTCAGGATGGTGCGCAGACCATTGGTGTTAAGCAGGTCGAAGAAGCCGGCGGTGAGCTTGGCTACATCGTCCTCATACTCGCGACTGAGCAGCGTCATGCGGTACCGCTCTTGCGGGAACGACAGGTCTTCGGCTAGGTAAATTCGGACCGTGGTGATGAACCTATTGCCCGCCGTCTTGGCTGCCTCGACGACCTCCTGCACCTCGCCAGTGACGTTATCCAGGCCGAGCACCAGGTTCTGAAAAGCGCTGTTGTCGTTCTTGGGAAGGGCCACATCCATGGCCATTGCCACGAAGTTGAGCGTACGCCCGTCTTCGGTGGTGCAGACCCGATCCTCGTAGCCCGAGCAGTAGAGATGGGTGGCTGGGCTTCCCTCCTCTCTGCCCTCAACCGTGAGGACCAACTCACCTCGGCCGGAGGCATAGCACTCTTCGATCAGGCTCATGCTTCAGGCCACTCCTTGTTCATGGCGAGGTCGATGACGTTCTTGTTCAGCCAGTACTGCGGGAACTGTTCCCAGCCATCCGGGATCAGTGGCCGCTCTTTGAGCTGCACTACCGCCGAGTACCGCCACCGGGTTATCTGCGTCAGGTCGGGTCCTGCAGGAATGCTCTTGAAGTGGGCCTCGTAGGTCGTGAACCCGGCCGGCGTCTGCAGCTGGATCTCGAACCACTCCATCCCGTTGTTGATGGTCCGCGCATACCACGCCTCAAATAGGCCTGCCTCGGCCTGGCTGAAGTTGAAGTTGAACCGCACTTCGGTCGGGACGTAGCGGTGTCGAATCCGGTATCGCGACCGGCCGGTGACCATCTGCGTAGCCCGCATAGGATCAACCGTGCTCAGCCCATACCCCTCCTGCAGAGGAAGTGGCAATTCTGCCGGGTATTGAATCATTGCCATTCCTCGTCAAGGGCATGGCCTAGATAGCAATGTGATGGCTATCTGACCTATGCTCGACCGCCTCCGCTTCCTGGGCGTGAGGGCCCAGCAAGGGAAGTGGGGTTTCATAGGTGAATAAGGAGAGAAACATGACCGGACGACACAACGTCGCCAGAGACGAACTGAACAAGTTCAAAGCGCTACTTGGCCAATACGGGGAGCTTGATTCTAAGGATGAGCGGTGCAACGCATTCCTTCATCAAGCCCTAGGCCGCCTAGGATCTTCGATCGATCTCATCCTGAAGGACATCGAGCGCATCAATGACGAGCGGTCGAGCGCACAATCAGGAGGTCAGGAGGGCTGACAAATCTCGGCGCTTGGCCCCGCCTTGCGCCGAACCTTGATGGACGCGTCATCTCGCACGTCACGGCTTTCCTGAATCGACTTGCGAGCACGAACGTGCACGAGGCCCTTGCTTTCTACCTGAATCCCGTGCTCGCTGGTATCAAGAGACTGCTGAGTCCACGAGCCCTTGAACGCTGGCGCCCAATCAGAACCGTTCTGCGACGTTTCCACTTCGAGCTCGGACGTGGCAGGCAAGATCTCGCCATCTCGGGTGATGGTTGCTAGCCCGCACTGGAAGCACACGCCCAAATCGAAGTCAGCCAAGTCGACCGGCTCACCGCGGGTTATTTCGACCCAGTCATGATCCAAGAGGAATGACTTCGCCCGACCAACTGGGAATTTGGTTGCTACAACTGCTTGCTGTTCCATGTGTAACTCCTGATTTTTATGTGAGAGGGCTGAGGCCCAGCGCTTCCTCGATGCGGGCCATTCGCCTTTGCTGCAGAAGCTCTTTCTCGTCGGGCTGAGCAGGCTCAGGGTCGGGCACAGTCGCGCCCGGCCCGCTCTCGGCCTCTTCGGTTTCGGTAGTCATGGTCTGCTCTTAGGCTGGGTTTCGAGAGAATGCGGTATGAGTTGCACAGCGCCCATAAAAAAGCCCCGATCTTCGGGGCTTTCTAATCTTTACTCTGCTTTTTCTAGCTGGCCAAGGCTGAACCCTGTTACTTGGCTCAGCCTTCCACGCCAAACCATCCCTGCCCCCTTGCTCGAAGGTATTGATCCACTCGGAGTCCAGAACTGAGCATTGATCAGATGGATGAAGATGGTGTTGTTGGCATCAGGGGATTCATCTTCTTCGTAGTACCTGCTACCAATACTGCGAAGAGTTTTACGTGTCCCCTCTGCTGCCTCGGGAGTGAAGCGGGACACGAACTGCTCGGTATAAGCATCAAAGTACTCTTTCCCTGAAACCAGCACCCCCGAGATCATGCCGCCGGCCATCCAAAGGGTGATCGGCTGGTGGAAGTCCTTTGCTAGATTCGCATGAGTAACGAGGTGCTGCAGCAGCCAATCCCTGTCCACCTTGTCATTTACCTTGGCCGCTTCAGCGGCCAGATTTACTGCATTTTCCATGAAACATCCTCCGTGAGTGGAAAGGCATTCTATGCACCAAGCGTGGCCATATGCCACCCACGTTACCCGCCCTGCCGCTTCCATCCATAGGCGCCCTCTCCAGCATCCACAACATCGCCGTAGCCTGCTGCAAACTGCCCGGCGACTTCCTGAACGGCCCGGTCGGTTGCCTCTCGGATAACAAACTCAAGATCTCCGTTCGGCATACGACGCTGCTCCACCTGGGCGGTGGTGTGGTTCTGAATGTAGATATTCTGCTGAATGCTGGATGCCCCGGACGACCCGGCCTGCGTTGAAACTACAGAACCTCCGCCACCAGCTACCGATACCCTCTCATTCGAGTTGATAGCCTCCAGCAGAGCCCGGTTACGCTTGGTGGCCGCGGCATTCACCACGAACTCGCCGTCGCTCAGGCGGGCCATGATGCTGTCGGAGGTTCCGGTACCGGCGCCGGACACGTACCCACCGGTGGCGAAGCCCGGGATCACGGCCAGGCTGGACGCCAGAGCCGTGGTCGAGGTCAGCGCGGCCGCTGCAGGAACGGAGTTGGCGCCCAGAGTTGCCAGGGATGCCATTGCCGCCGCCGGCGCCCAGGCCGTGGCCGTGGTACCCGCCAGGATCATGCTCTGACCAGCCGCGGCCGTCCCCAGGGTTGCGTTCAGCGCCGCATTCAGCGCCATCTGCACGCCCATCTTCACGAAGCCCGCGATGATGTCGCGCACCACGTTCGAAGCGATGTCGCCCAACGTGCTGAATGACAGCTGCCCATCCATGATCGCGTCAGTGATGTCGGTGGAGATGTTGTTGAACGCGCTGGAGAAGATGTACTCCGTCTGCCCGGCTATGTCCCGCGCCTGGTTGCCGAAGTTCTGCACCGCTGCCGTCCACCCGTTGATAGGGTTGAGCATGGCCTGGTCCATCTGCGCCCAGCCGGCCTGCATCGCTGCAAGCTGCTGAGGCAGGAACTCGTTGATGGCGTCGATCTGGCCTTGGAGAGC
Source organism: Pseudomonas sp. VEM90 (assembly GCF_054611535.1). NCBI lineage: Bacteria > Pseudomonadati > Pseudomonadota > Gammaproteobacteria > Pseudomonadales > Pseudomonadaceae > Pseudomonas > Pseudomonas sp. VEM90. The sequence continues at coordinate 387,285 of NZ_JBTRAR010000001.1, forward strand.
CTGGCGCTGCTTCTCGTCCGTGGCGTTGGCCAGTTCGGTCTGCAGTTGCAGCAGGCGGTCGTTGGTCTGCATCTCCAGATTCAGGCGCTGCTGCATGCGCGAGGCCTGGAGGTCGCCCATGCCGATGCTGGCTGCATCAAGCGCGTACTGGTCACGCTCGTTGGCCAGCTGCTTCTGCAACTGGGCGCGGTACTGCTCGACGGCTGTCAGGCCCTGGGCGCCCTTGATGGCTGCTGCGTAGTTGATCGACGCCTGGGCCAGCGCCTTGCTGTATTCCTCCTGGGTGATCTTGCCCTTGCTCAGGGCCAGGTCGAGTTGGCCCTGTTCCTTGGTCAGCGCCCGAGCAGCCTGCGCAGCCGGGTCGTACTGGCCATACAGGCGAGCGAAGGTGTTTTCCGCCTCGGCAACGCCGCGATTTACGTTCTTCGGCGCGTTTTTCTTCGCCTCGCGGGTTTTAATGTCCGCGATTTCCTGCTCGATGTTCTTGCGCGACTGGGCGTACTTCGCCTCCTCGGCAGAGGTGAACACCCCGGCAGCAACAGCCTTTGCGCGAGCCTTGTCGAGGTCGGTCAGTTCCTTGTTCAGCCGCTGAGTCTGCGTCAGCGAGCTTTTGTAGGTCGTATCCAGGTCCTGCAGGCCTTTACGACCCTCTTCCTGAATACGGCGCCGCTTCTCTTCCTCTTCCAAGGTTTTCGCGTTGGTCTGCTGAATTCCCTGACGCTGCTTCAGCTCAGCCTGAAGATCTGCGATCCTCTCCTTGGCATCGTTGTCCTCTATCTCGGTGCCGAGAGTGCTCTGAAGGTAGGCAATCTTCTGCTGCAGCCTGGTGATGGCTTTGTCTTCGCTCTCTACACTCTTGCGCCCAATGCTGGCAAAGGCATCCAGCACCTCATTGGTGGCATCTTTGATATTGAGCCATCCGCGCTCGATAGATCCGAGGTTCTCGCGAATCTTAGAAGTGCGCTGACCCATTGCCTCGGCATAGGTGCGCTCCGCCAGGTCGGCGGCTGCCACGGCATTACCCTGATCCGACAAGGCCTTGATCTGGGCGTAAACCGATGCCGTCAGAAATCGGTATTTCTCATCCAGCTCGACGATGCCGGCGACCGGGTCTTTGCCGAGCTTGATGAACTCGGCGACTGTGTCCTCTACAGCCTTTCCTGTCACGCGCTGCATCTCGACAGCGGTGGTGGTGATCAGCTTCAGGTTGCCGGTGGTGTTCGCGCCAGCGGCCGTCAACTGCGCCAGTGCGCCTGCGGCCTGACCGAACGTTCCGGTTACCTGATCAGCCGAATCGGCCAGACTGATGAGCTGCGCCTCGGATGCCTTCGAGAAGTTACCGGTCAGGATCAGGCTGTCGCGCAAAGCGTCAGATTGCTCAGATCCTTTGTAATACGCCAGCCCAAGTGCACCTGCCGCAGCGGCCGCCACAGTGAATGGGTTGACCAAACCAAGGATGTAACCACCTAGCGCTTGGGCAGCCGGGCCGATTCCGCCGAACATATCCTTGAGTTGGCCGCCCTGCTGGAGGAGAACCGTAAGCGGGGCCTGGCCGCCTTGCAGACTGACCGCAATGTCGGTGAACTGGGCTGGAACCCCACGCAGCGCGGCCTGATAAGCCTTGGCCGACATTCCGGCCTTGTTCATTCCTTCCGAAGTTTCGCCAAGTGCATCCCGCATCGTATTGATGCGTTGCGTGTACTCGACGAAGGTGTCGCTTTCGACGATGCCAGCCTTCTTGAACTTGGCCAGCCTCTCCTGCATGTCGTCAAGCCGGCCAAGAGCGGCCGTGGTCGGATTGATCTGCCCAAGCAGCTGCGTGAGAGCCTTGCGCTGATCGTCGAGGCTCTCAGAAACCCCTTCTGCCGAAGCTGCAGCCGCGTCACCGGCGCGCTCCATCTGTTGAAGTGATCCAGTCAGGTCATCGGCGTTACGCCTGGCGCCTCGGGAATCGATCGTCACCGCAAGGCGGGATTCTTGCGCCATGTCATTCTCCGGGCATAAAAAAACCCGCACAAGGCGGGCATTCTGTGAATCGATACTTCAGTTATACGCTTCGTAGCACTCTCGGTAGGCGGCGTTCTGGAATTCAGATATTGCGGTGGCCCGCTCCTTCGAATCCTCAAAAACGCGAACCTGGTAGGCCTTCAGTACCATCGCGTCAGAAAATTTGCTTTGGTCGCCTACGGATGCCATGGCGTCCTCAAGAAGATCGCCATCTTGGCGTGCCTCCATTGCCTTTCCGGCCATTGCCGATATTTTTTTGCAGGTCTCGACCCCGCTCGCGGCGAGGGCCGGAAAAGGCATGCAGACAAGGGCGGCGATCAGTAGCGTTCGATTCATGGCTTCCTCCATAAAGATGGCCAGAATCTAACACACGTGCTCACCCATCAGCGCTTCCTTGGCCTTCCATTTCCTTCGGATTCAGCCTGCGCTTTCTCCTGCTGCTCATCCCAACGCCGGCGAAACTCGTCGTCCAGGGCGAAGATGGCGGCATCGAACTCTTCGCGGCATATCACCGAGGGGTAGCGATCGAGGTATTCGGCAATCGCGACCGGTGCAATCGGGGCCGGCGCGCCCATCATGCCGACGTACTGCCGGGACCGACCGATGTGACCGTAGGCTTCAAGGATCTCGGCCACCACATCGTCGATGTCTGGCGGCTCTTGGGCCTTCAGCCCGAGGCGCTCATGCTTCCAGCGCTTTTTCTCGTTTTCCGGCCCGGCCCAGTCCCTACCCCAGCGATATGCCGCTACTGCTTTTCCGCAGTGGCCTGGGCCTGCTCCTCGATGCGCTTGGCGATGTCCAGGGCGGTGCGCAAGGCCAGGAAGTAGATGCTGGGCAGCTGCTCGATCAAGGCCTTGCACAGCTGCGGGGTGTACTTAGCGGGCTCGCCCGGGCGCTCTTCGACGTCGATGCCCTGCCAGTCCTTGATCAGGTGCTTGGCAGCCAGGTCGATGAACAGGTCGTCGTCGGTTTCGAGTTCGACGTCGGGGATGGAGTCGATGGTGAAACCGGCAGTGCCCACCCCGGCCTGCTGGTTCAGCGCGGCGAGGTGCCGGCGGATCACGGCCTGGTGAGACTTGTAGATCGGGTTGGCGATGGATGCGACCAGAATCGAGGCGGTATCCGGCCCCTTGTCGCATTTCACGGCCAGGCCGTCCGGGCCAACCTTGAAGTGCACCCAACGCTCGCCGTTGATGTCCAGCTCAGGCTTCTTTGCAATGGTGATGCCCATGGTATTCCTCTGCGGTAAAAGGCCCGACGCACACCGCAGGGCGCGCCGGGCAAAGGGTTAAGCGGTGACGGTGACAGCGCAGGTGTCGGTCTTGGTGCCGTCTGCAGCGCTGGTCGCGGTGATGGTGGCGGTGCCCACGGCCAGGCCGGTGACAAGGCCGGTCTCGCTCACGCTGGCGATGGCCGGGGCGGAACTGGTCCAGGTGACCTGCTGGCTGGCACCGGCCGGAGTGACCACAACTTCGAGGTCGCCGGTGTCGGCCACTGCAACGCTCAGGGTGGCCGGAGTGACATCCACGGCAGCCACAACGATCGGCGCCGGCAGGCGGGTGATGGTCGGAGCCACGCGGCGGGCGGTGTAGTTCAGTTCCACCTGGATGATGTCGGTCGAGCCGCCATCAGGCCAATCGGCTGTCACTTCCATCTCAGGTATCAGGAACTTGTATCCGCCGTCGGCGTTGCCGATGGTGAATTCCAAGCTGATCGCGTCGCTGCCCTTCTGGGCCTTCCACAGCTCGTAGGCCATCTTCGACCAGCTGATGGTGATCGCGCCGGACGGGGTGAAGGTGGTGGCAATGATGTTGCCCGGGTACGGGTTGCCGTTGCCGATGCAACGCTGGGTCTGCACGTTGTTGTCGAACTGCAGGTTGAAGCTGTCGACGCAGGCGTTACCCTCGCCAACCTGGACCCCGTTGATACGCAGGCCGCTGATGTCTTTGAAGCTGAACCGTCGCTGGCTGGACTCGGGCTGGGCGTTGACGATGAACGACGTGTTGTCGCCCTTGTCGTCCCAGGAGCGCGCCGCCATGGTCATGGTGACCGTGACTTCGTTGTCGCCTGGGAAATCGAAGTTCATGTTTGCGACTTGCACGCCACGAGCAATGGCCGACACACCGATGTCGGTCGCGTAGGAGGCGATCGAGAAGGTGATGCGGTCGTCGCCCATGGTGAGCTGGTTGCTGGCCCAGGCCTTGCCGAAGCAGGAGGCCATGAACTCGTCCAACGCGCCGAAGCGCCACTTGGTTTCGATATCGCCACCCACATCCACAGTGGTCTGGGCCGTGCCCTGCGACATCCGGGTGAAGCCGATTTCGTTGTTCTCTTCCGAGTTGAAGGTCGGCATCAGGCCGTTGCTGATTCGCGTCAGCACGTTCCAGTCGCCGGCCGGGGTCACGCCGGGGGTTACTTCTTTGATCCAGGCCAGCTGGACCTTAGCGCCCGAACTCATCGGTGCCTCCTTAGATCGTAGTGATCCGGGGAGGCGTGGCGACCAGAGGGGCCTTTCGGCGTGTCTGGTCAGCGTGCCCGGTGGTTCAGGTTGTTCAGATATTCAGTTCGACCTCGACGGAGGTCAGGATTTGCCGGCTGACCTCGCCGAAGGTGGTGAGGTCGGTGTACTGGAGATTGACGTACTCGACGCTGAGCCCGGTCTTCTCGTTGAATGCCTTGATCGCGCCATGAATCTGCTCGACCAGGATGCGGCGCTCTTCGCGCACCTGGTCAATGGTCATGCTTTCACTCATGGCTGCTCACCTTGATGATTGTTGGGATTGGGTCGCCAAGCGCCCACACAACCTGCTCCCCATCAAGCAGATCGGGCTCCTCGCGTGTTGCGCTGCCGAACGGGCCGCGCTGATCGTCGCGGATGAAGTAGCTGGAGCGCTCGACGACCTTTCCGTCAATTCGAACTTGCATCGCCCCCCTCCTTTGCCGAGAGCCAGCGTTCCCAGGCGGCAAGCGCAGCCTTAGCCGCGCGGATCAAGCTGCGGTGCAGCTCCACGGTTGTTTTGGACATGCTTGCCTCTCAGTAGGCTCGATATGGAACGCGAACGTTGACCTGGTACCATCCGTTCCCGTCATCGCCGACGCCCTGCGGGGACGCCTCGAAGAAGTCGAATGGCCCTTCCGGCGCGCTGTAGTACTGGAACTGGGTAACCAGCGTGTCCACGGCCCTGGTGATGACCAGGGTGCCGCTGTAGCTGGGCACGAACAGTTGGATGACGACGATGCCGGTCTGGCGCACACAGGGGCCGATTCCGACCTCTGGCGTGCTGCTCAGGCCGGGGATGTCCACCAGGCGGGCCCAGATACTTCGGCCGGCAGGATCAAATGGCTTCGGCGGGTTCGGGTAATCCACTGCATCAGCAGGGATCCCGGTCCATTGCGCCATGCGCCCGATGACGATGGCTCGAATCTGTTCGAAGGTCATGAGTAGGCCTGCGAGACGCCATTGAACGACACCGCATAGACGCCTCCAGGCGCCTGGGTCGAATGGCCGTCCTCTAGTTTCTCGGCATAGGGCAAGTTCGTCTGGATGTAGATGACCGTGAAAGGCTCAAGACCGGATAGCTGACGCTGCCCTTCTGCGATCGTTTCCGATCCAACCTTGTCGATTTTGGTCGTCTGGGTGTAGACAGGCGCCCCGATACTGACGATGTGACTACCCCTGAATCTTCCTCCCGAGTAGCCGGGCGGTGGCGGGCTCTTCCAGAGATCAGGATTCCCTACAGGCGAACGCAGAACGATCTCCCCAAGCATCGCCATGGCTATCGCCCTGGATCGCTGTGTCAGCGCATCCTCAACTACGCCGGCAAACGCACTTGGTGGCGTGCTCCACCCTCTCCCCTTGGCCATGAGTCACTTCCTCAGCTGGATCTCGTAATGCGCCTTGGCCGGGTCTATGCCTGGGCTGACGATGCGATACGTGGCCGGCTCGCCAGTGATGAGGTCGGGCGCCGTGATCTGGTGCCCCACAGCCGGCTTGTCGGTGACCTCGTTGGCCAGGCAGATCAGCAGCACGTCGCCCACCAGGATGTTCAGGCCGTCGATGCGCCGGCTGTCGTAGCTGTCGAGCACGCCACGGCCTGTGTAGGTCACCGGCTGGGCGGTGGTGGTCTCGCTTACCGGGTCCCGGACGCCTGGCCCCATGTAGGTGCCGGTGAATGCGGATACCGCATCAGCAAGATCATCGTCGAAGGCCTCGGCTAGGTCGGCCTGGATCTCGTCACGGATGCCCATGCCCTACCCCCTCGAAACGCGGAACGCGAATGGATTGCTGCGCCAAGGAGTGAGCAGGGACAGCGCCAACTGAACGCAAGCGGGCTGCGCAGTCTGGCTGGTCTTGTCGATCGAGCCGAAGGTCTTGCTGGTCGTTACCGACCCGGCCTTGACCGTCTTGGCCTCGAGCGAGCCCTCAGTCTGCTGCACGTACAGCTTTCCTTGGGAAGCGCACTTAGCCAGCCTGGCGCCGGCTTGCTTCACGTCGCCCGGGATGTCGTCCATGTCGATGCCGACCAGGTTGAGCGACGTCAGGTAGGCATTCGCCTCGAAGACCGCTTCTTCCTTGTCGGCGTCAGGCGCCCAGCCAGTCCCGAGGATTGAATCCACGTCGGCCACGGTGATGTAGGTAGCCATCAGGCCTCCGCTTGAATGAGTGGGGCCGCAGCCCCGGTGTTACTTCTTGTCGAGCTCGTCGACCAGCTTCTGTAGCGACTCTTTCGAGGCGTTGGCGCGGTAGGTGACACCGGCCTTGTCCAGCGCAGCCTTCAAAGCCTCGACCTCGGGATCGGCAGCCGCAGCCTTGAGGGCTTCGATCTGCTTGATCAGCTCGGCCTTCTCTTGCTCCAGCGCGATGACCTTCTGCACTTCACCGTCGCGCTCACGTTGCAGGCTGGAGACCCCGGCATTAACTGCTTCGAACACTTCGAAGAGGCGCGATGCGGTTTTGCCCAGGTCGCCCTCCGGGCGCTCAAGGCTCTGGACGGCGAACGATTCGACGATCACGCCGATGGATTCCAGCTCAGCGGTCAAGAGGTCGAAATGGTCCGGGCTCAGGCCGCCAGCCTCGACAACCACAGCCGAAACCAGCAGTTCCGGGCGGATGGTCACCTCGGGAACATCCTTTGCCTCACCCTTACGACTCGAAGCAGAGTTGGCATCGACGATGACCAGTCCGTGCTCCTTGGCCAGAGCCTTGATGTCTTCCTGGTACTGGTGGAACGGGCCGGCCAGATACCAGATGTTGTTCTTGCTCATGCGCAGATCCTCAGCAGGCCAGGCCAAAGGCCCAGCCCGCCACCAGTGGTTACTTGGAGGCATCACCAATCAGAGCCACACCGGCGGTGTGCTTGATGCTGGTAGCGGTCTTGTCCCAGTTGGTGCCGGTGGCGATCTCGGCATCGGTCGGGGACTTGCCGCCGTTGACGGTGTCCCAGGTGTAACCCTTGAGGCCAACGCCGAAGGTGTAATCCACCTGCAGAGTGGTCTCGATGCGCTCCTTGCCGTTGGTGGTGCTGACGTTGCTGATCAGATCGCGACCGTCGTGCACCAGAGCAGCGCCCTGAGCCAGGGAGAGGATGATTTCCTTGTTCGGGGTGCCGGTCTGCATCAGCGCCGGGGCATCGGTGACCACCGAGACTTTGCCCAGGATGTCGACAACGAGAACATTGCCGGCCTGGAACAGTTGCTCGGAGTTGGCCAGGGCCTGACCGATTAGCTTGTGGTAGGTGGTGCCCTGCATGACCTGGGTGATCAGGTTCTGGCTGGCATCGCCGAACTTGGCGTGAGCGTTGTTCAGGGCGGCCTGCGAGATACCGGCGGTTGCCGACACGTCGTTGACGGCCGAGGCTTGGGCGGTAATCGCGGCGACCAGGGCGGCGATGGCGGTGTTCAGCTGGTCCTTCAGCAGGATCTCAGCGAACGCGCGGGACGCGACCTCGATGCCTTGGGCGGTCGGGCGCTCCAGCCAGGTCATCTGCGAAGGCTCGTAGCGAACCGGGCCGAAGCCGCCAGCGACCTTCACCGAGGAGTTTTTCAGTTCGGTCAGGTCGGTGATCGGCGCAGCACCGTTGGCGGCGTAGCGATCCACGCGGCGCTGAGCAGCGGCCAGAGTCTGGAAGAACGACTCTTGGAGGAAGTCGCCGGTGAAGCCGTCCGGGGACAGCACGATGGCGCCACGGCTGGCGGCGTTGAACGCAACGAGCATCTGATCCAGCGTCTCGATGGTCGCCGGCATGATGTACTCGTTGAAAACCTGCATTTGCGACAGGGACATAGGTGTTTTTCCTTACGATTGAGGGAGGTCTGGGAACCGGCTGGCGATTGCCGCCGTGCGTTCCGCTTTGGTACCGCCGAAATTGCCTTTTGCGGCCCCGCCGCCCTTTCCAGCACCTCCGGCCCCGCCGCCAGATGCCTTGCTGCCAGCGATCAGCGGGCCGAAGGCCGGATCGTTGGTGAATTCTGCTTTCAGCTCGTCCAGCGTTGCCGCCGAGAGCTTGCCGGCCGCGTCCAGCACGACAACGGTGGGTTTACCGTCGCGCTGCTCGACGCTCAGCCGGCGTTCGATGTGGGGAAGCAATGCCTTGGCGCTGCCTGGCACGGCCAGAGCAGTCGCGATCTCGGTAGCGGTGCGGCCCACGGTCAGATCCCGGATCTGGCCTTGCAGGGTGTTCCGCTCGCTTTCCAGCGCCGAGCTCAACTCAGCCTCGCGGCGGTTGTACTTCTCGGACCAGGACTTCTCGAGCTCCTCGACGTTGCCCGACTTGCGGGCAGCCTCTTCGGCCTCGGCACGCGCCTTTTCTTCGGTCTCACGGCGGGCTTTCTCGGCAGCCTTCTTCTCGCCCAAGAGCTCCTCCACCTTGGCCTTCAGGCCGGTGACATCCTCTTGCTGCGGCAGCCCCTCGATGCCCAGGACGAACTTGCCGTCCTTCTCGACGTACAGGCCCTGGATGGATTCTTCGACGCCTTCGAGGCTGTCCAGTTGGAATTTCAAGGTCATTGCTGTCTCCCTGAGACGTTGAGCAGGCCCTGCCTGCAAGAAAAAAGCTTGAAATAAATCTACGTCGTAGCTATATTGCATCCACGACAAAGCAAAATGGAGTCACCCAATGAGTTCTGTACAGTTCATTCATGGCGATAATGGCGAGGCTGTTTTTGCTGTGTTGCCTATCGAGATGTACCGCTCTCTCCTCGCAGGCGGCGCTGGATCAGAGGCCTCTGCCTCATCACATCCGCTTTTGAATGAGGATCAAACGATGATCAAACTGCCTTACGGTGGCCCTAATGCTTATCTCCACATCCCGGACCTTCTGAAGTACTTGAAGGACAATGGAATCAAGCACCTCGCTATCAACCAGCGCGCTCAGATTTTGGATAACTTTCCGCCTGAGCAAGCGATGACGCTCGACCCAATCATCCGCCGCGAGTTTCTTGGCGACCTTCGGTACAGAAACACGATGCAGGCAACCACCGAGGTGGTAGATGCTCTAGTCGCATCGGGGCACTTCCGGCGCGTTAAGAAGCGCTACGAAGGCGTGTTTGGCCGTTCTGTGAATGCACTGGAAGTAGTCGAGTAAGAAGTACGTACGCCGGCCTCAATCGAGGCCGGCTCTTTGGAATGCCATCGGCTCCCGCTCTCGCAGCTGCTTGAGGGTCAGGGTCCGGCCGTCGTCATCGACAAACCGGTCGATGGTGAGCTCGCCCTTGCTGAACAGCTTGTAACGAGCCGGGCCGAGCACATCCTCTTGGAACGCTGCCGGCTGGCGTGCAAGCCATTCGCCGTAGGTGGTCTTGCTGCTGACCTGTTCGGCGCCCTCAGGGCCTACCGCTGGGCGAGTCGAGCCGGGTATCTCCCGGGCAAACTCGTCCTTGAGCACCGGTATCTCGGTGGTCCGGCAGTTCCAGTGGAATGGCGGCGACGGCGCTGTCATTGGCACCACCGTGCCATCCAGCGCACGGCAGAGCGGCGTGGTCCTGCCGTCCAGCGTGGCGACCCGGCGCTTACCCTTCAGGATGTCGTCGTTGTCGGCCATGACCTGCGACCTCGCCGAACTGGCGATATGGTTGGTCATGGTCCGAACCAGCGCCCCGGCCTGGTCGCGCTGCTGCACACCGAGCGATGTGAGCCGGCGGGTGATCTGGCCAGTTGTCTCGCCCAGCGCCGAGCCCATGCGAATCTCGCTGATGATCTCGGCGCTCTTCTTGGTGCCGTACTGGTCGAGCGCGCCATTGATGCTGATGCGCTGGCGACCCTTACCGACCTCCAGGTCGAGGGGGTCGGCTAGTGCCGCCGCGGCGACCTGCTCGATGCTTGGCCTGTTCAGCTGGACGACTGCTTTCACGACCTTGCCCAGCAGGGCCATGTTGAATTCAGCCTCGTAGCCGCCGAATTCGGTCAGGTCTAGTACGGCTTGCTGCTTCATCTCGCCGTAGACGCCCGCCAGCTCGCCCTGTAGCTCTTGGATCTGCTTCTCGTACCGCTGGGTGCCGTACCGGCTCAATCCTTCTGATACGCGTGATTTGGCGGTGCCAATGGCCTTGGTGATGAACTTGGCCAGGCGCTTGAGGCTTCCCCCGGCGTAGCGCTGCACGTGCACCTGGTGGCGAGTCGCTGCGTCGGACAGGTAGCCGTCACTGCTCATCCTCCCCGCCTCCGGTGTCGTTGCCGGTCACCGGCGGCTGTTGGGCGATCTCTTCGTCGATCTTCTCGTCGCTACGGTCTGCCTCGAGCACACCGCCCTGGCGAAGGTTGGTGCGCAGGTCCGACTTGGCGATCAGGCCCTGCTGCCAGAGCTGAACCTGGGCCAGGATGTCCTGGGCGGTCATCGTCTCGTCGAAGAACGATTGGTTGAGCCAGAAGACCGTGCCTTCATCGTCCGGCTCGCCCATCATGAAGCGCTCGGCGTCGAGAATGGCCCGCTTCAGGGCCTCCGAAACGTTGCCGGCAATGGTGCCCAGCACGCTGTTGTCCGAGCTGTAGCGAATGCGCACCGCCTCAGCCGTCTCGGCGCCGCCCGCCTTCTGGACGATTCGCGCGCCGATCATCAGCATCTGCTCTTCCTTGTCCTTCAGCAGCGTGCGAGCCAGTTGGCTTTCGGTTGCCTGGACGAGGGTCGCAGTACCGCTCTTGCCGAGGTTGTAGCCGCGGGTAGAGCCGATGTGCATGCCGTTCGGGTTCACCTTGGCGAACTCGTCAGCGCTGATGTCGGTGGTGATGAACAGCGTGGGCTGGCTGCTGATGAAGCCGCTCTCCTCCACCGTGGCGCTGTTGCCGTAGTGCAGGATGTTCACATCGGCCAGGTCTTCCAGTGGGGACTTGTCGACGCTGGCGTCGTTGTTCTGGGCGCCGTAGAAGCTGAAGAGGATGTGATCGAACGGGCGGCCATTCTTGTCGAGCGGCGCGACCTCGGTGTAGGTGTTGCCGTCTTCGGCGTAGACGCGCTGGACGTAGCGGCCATCAACCAGCAGCAGCACGCGATATTGGGTGCTCGTTGTGCGCTCCAGGCTGTCCGGACTGAACACGGACACGCACTCCAACAGGCAGACATAGACCAGGCGCTTCACGCCATCGACCACCTGCTCGTCCCAGTCGATGATCGACTCGGCGCCGTAGTGGTGAATCAGCGCGCTGCGGCCCTGCATGTCAGCCATCGAGGACACGCCCTCAACCGCAGGGAAGTCCACGAGGAAGCCGCCCCGGCCAGCGTCCAGGCATTCGCCCACGGCGTCCTTGGACAGCTGCTCCAGGCTCGTACCGTCGCCGCTGGCGTTCTCCTTGAGGTACTCGACCCCGGCGGGCAACTCCAGCTCCGCAGTCTTGCGGAACACAGCGCCCAGCAGGCCAGTGCGCGTGCGCCCGGTGATGTTCAGGAACATCGCCCGCTTCTTGTACTGCTTGTAACGCGCCTGGTTCTCGGGAGACTTGTTCTCCGGGTCTGGCATCGGCAGGTAGATATCGTGCTTGCGCACCTCGCGGGCGCCCGCCACGCAGCGCTTGACCAGCTGCCAGCCGGGCAAGGCCTCCGAGTACTCTGCCCGGGGGAGGAAGTTAGGCATGGATGGCCTCAGAAAGTGAACGAGATTGGAACGTGCTTGACCACGGAGCGCTTGGTCTTGGCCACGGCGAAGTAGCGGAAGGCGTCGGCCGGGTGGGAAGACCAGTCGTGCAGGGGCTTGTCCTTCCAGCACCCGCGCTTGTCGTCCCACTCCTTGCGGTAGCTCTCCAGAGCGGTGATGCCTTCCTCGCACTTGGCTTCGTCAAAGGCGCAGTTGGGCAGAATCTCGCGCGCCTGCTCGATGCCTTCGTCAACACCAAGCTTCGGCACCACCTGGAAGGTCATCCGATACACCTGGCCGTCGATCTCGTAGCCCTCTCGCGCGAGTTCGCGTCGAGTCTTGCCGTCGCTACCAAATTCTCGGTTGTCGATGTCGTGGGGGCCCCAGTGCTCGGCGTACTCGTATCCGCGATCCTTCAGCACCTTCATGTAGTGCCGTAGGCCTTCACCGCTGTTCTGGTAGAAGTCGACAACGTGGTACTCCTCACCGACGATCCGGACGAACCAGATGGCCGTGGAGTCGCCCACACCGATGTCCCAGAAGGTGTGCACCGGCAGGTGGCTGTTGTCGGGCAACTTGCCAATGCGCTGGGCGGCGTAGAGCTTGGTGAACTGCTTGGCGTAGTACGCGCCCTCGATCGTCTGCTGGAATGCCTCGGCAGGGATCGACGGGTACTCCCGCTTCATGTCGTCGCCGAGGGTCTTTTCCTTGGCGGCGTACCAGGCGCGCTGGCCTGGGTTGGTGACGATCCCGTGCTTGGCGGCCAGGTCGTCGAAGTACTTGGCCAGCCGGTCTGGGATAACTACATCGGTCGGGTCAAGCCAGTAGAGCGGGTTCCGCCACCAGCTGAAGAAGAAGAACTTCCAGTCCAGCAGGCCCAGGGGAACGCCGGCCAGCTGTTGCTTCTCGGCAGACTGGCTATAGTCGAAGAAGTACCCGGCCCGGCCCTCTGCCGTCGATTCGATGGTGACGAAACACTCAGCGGCCACGGCCTCGAACGCACCGGTCACGATCTCCCGCGCCTTGTGCGGGAACTTGGCGCAGATCTTCCCGAACTCGGAAACGTGCAGGTAGCGCAGCGTGCCGCCCCGGAAGGAGGTGGACACGTACAGCGACCCGCCCTTGCTGAACACCAGTTCGCCCGCGGCGTCGTTACGCGCCGGGTTGGCCGCCTTGATCTCTTTGGGCAGGTGATCGTAGGCGTACTTCACCTTCTCCCGGAACAAGCGCTTGGCGTCGTTCAGGGTGTGGGCGATCAGGGCGCACTTGGCGGCCTCGAACAGCGCGGCATCCAGCTGGACGATGCAGACCAGCGTGGTGAAGCCCAGCTGGCGGGCCTTGAGGATGATGTTGCGGGTGTGCATCCCCTGGAAGTAATCGACCTGCTCCTGGGTCATGCGAAAGCGGACCTTCTTGCCCTGCTTGTCCGTGATGAAGTACAGGTTGTTCAGTCGCCAGAACCGATCCCGGAGCAGTTTCATGTGCTCGGGCTTCATGGTCAGGCATCCTTCGAGAGTTCATCCATCAGCTGCGACAGCTCGTCGGCGTCTTTCGACTGCTCCTTGTCGTCCAGGCCGAATGCAGTGCGCTCAAGCACCTGCAGGTTCTTCATGGCCGAGGACAGCTGGAAAAGGGTCTTGGCGTTGCTAGGAAGGCTCACCGCCCCAAGCATCGCGCTACGGCGGAAGCCACTCTGATCATCAGCAGTATCGCGCTCGATCTCTTCTTCGATCTCTTCGCGATGCTTGATGGTCGTCATCAGATCGTCCATCAGCAGGTTCGCGAGGTTCGTGGCCTTGCGAATGTCGCGGCGGTGGCTGCGAACAACCGTCGCGCCCTCTTCTGCCGCCTCTTCGATGATCTCGGCGTCCCGCTCAGGGTTCGCGCATTGGTCTTCGCGAACCTCGCCGCGAACCAGCTTATTGCGAACCTCTTTTCGGACCTGCTCAGAAAGGTCCCGCTCCCATCCTAAGGCCTTGGCCTTCTTCCGGATTGCGGTGTCACTCACTCCATGGCGATCTGCGATGGTTCGGATGGAAAGCGCCCCGGCCCGAAAGGCTCGTTCGATCGCCTCCCAGTCGGGTTGCTTGGTTGTCATAAATTGTCTCAGGTAGAGGCGGGTACAGGATTGAAATAGTGGCTTGTTGCCGCTATTGGTATGGCTCAACAAAACCGAAGGTCATACGCATGCCAACAGCAATCGATAAACTCGCAGAGCTCGGCGGTCACCGCTACAGCGCCTTACCCGATGAACAGAAACGCGCACTAGCAGTAGCCGCGGCGTTGGAAGTCATTTCTAGCAAGGCCTCAGGCGCCGACGCTACAAGCCTCAAAACTGAATTCGGCCACCTTTCTACGTACGCCGACCAGATTCAAGAGGCCATGAAAGCGAAGTAAGACGACCGTGCCGCACTCACCTGCGGCACACCTCATATGAAATGGTACCGATATGGAAATTGATCTTCAGGAATCCATGGCAATTTCAGCCGAGCTTCAACGCTGGCACGACGAGGCCCGCAGCTTGATTGATGACGCCGCTGACAAATCCAGGCTTTCCCCCACTAGTATCGACTCACTGAAAATCCGTCTCTCCAATCTCAAGAACGAGATCAAAGAAGCGGCCAAGCACGAAACCTTATCTGGGCGGAAAACGGCGAAGACCGAACTTGAACGGTGCTTCTTCGCCCCCGCCGTCAGAAGCACGGCTGCCAACTTCCGCTTGCGCACCGATACAAGCCCCAAAAGCGAGCTCTGGGCCCGGGGGCTGGGCGAGGTGGAGTTCGAGCTCTCATACGCAATTGATGGCCTTAAGCGCTTCGTAGCCGAGAACTCGTAGTGATTCGCGCCACAGATCGACGCATCTCGAATTTGTGGCGCCCTACGCCGGCTGAAACACATGGCGGCGCCTGGCTACCGCATACAGGACGATCCCCAGCTTGAGGATTACGCCGTACAGGGTGGGCACATGACCGTTCATGGCCAGGACGAAGGCGCCGAACGCGCCGATGGCGACTAGGTAGAACGCGACGGCAAGCAAAGGCTCATCCATCGGACGGATTCGGCGCAGGTAGTCGCACGCGGCGATCACCACCATCACGCTCAGGAACGCATTGGCGCCGATCAGCATTGAAATCAGGGTCGAGCTCATCAGGTAGCTCCCTTGGCTCCGAACTGACTCACCACCGACTTCAAAACTGGGATGATGTTCATTGCCAGAAGGCCTATCAGAAAGGCCACGCCATATTGGGTTTCTCCGCTGGTGCCAAGGTTGAAGTAACTGATGGCAAGCGGGGTGCAGAACACTGCAGAAGCGAAGCCGGTGAAAAAGGCGGCGACCGCCTGGCCCCGAGTGAGACCGCGCAGGAAGGTCAGCGAGAGGATCGCTCCTGCGAAGCCACCAATGATCACGCCGTACTTCACCAGCAGGACGCCGGCAGTCGTGCTTGCTGGTTCGGCCATGAGTGGTTCCTAGAAGAAAAGGCCAGATTGAGGCCTGCAAATTCCTAGTCGAGTTATTCGACGCAGGCCGAAGATGTTCTTGCGCCTAGCTGCGCATAAAGGCAGCTAGTGAGGATATTTTTTGTAGCCAGCGATAGGGGCTAATAAAGGCCGGCATCAAGGCCATGGCTTTGCTGCCGATATCATTGCAACACAACACCAGGTAGCGATCCGGCCCCGTAGCCCGCAACCTCGTCAATCGAATTGGAGTGTTACTGTGCTTGACACCATTCACATCATCGATGAGTACCTAGCCAAACCAAAGCAGAAGGAGGATCAGTCCACCGGTCAAAACTTCACTATGCCGGGGCGTGGTTCCGCTGGAAACCCGGTGGGGGCTATAGCAGTCGCTGCCACAGAGGAAGCTCTTTGGTTTTTACCACCCCCCCTTGTCCAGGCCGCTATCACCAACATCCCTTCCTTGGCTAGCTTAGTAACCGGTGAAAGTGGAGAAGATCAGAATGATCGAGCTGATAAAGAACGACTGCTTGCCGCTTTTGTAGAACGTGCGACTTTCTCGCCGAAGCAGGCCAAAGATTCTGGATATCGATTCCAACCTGGGCATCCGATGGCGGGAAAGTCGTACAGACGCCACCCCCTCGCCGACTTTCAGATCACGGAAACGGAAAATCTCTACATACCAAGCGAAAGCTATGACTCACATGTCATGGAAGAGCGCGAATCGGAGCTGATCAGGCTTCTGGTCTCCCTCGGCGCGACTCGGATCAGCATCACCAAAATGACCTCCGGTAGCCAAGGAACTCGCTCTGAGGCAGGCGGCTCCCTGAACGTGGGTCCGATAGCATCTGCTGAAGCAAGCTACAAAGCCAATTCCCAACTGACAGCTGCAACTACCGACACAAGAGTATTCACTCTTAGCGGATGCCCTTGGAATTCTTCACAGCAAGTTGATCGCAAGGCATTTTTCTGGCTAGCGTTTGAGCCTTCCTGGCGAGCAGTCGTGTTTGCGAGAGAGCACGGTGGATGCACCGAGGCATCGATTGAGCTCAAGGAAAATACCTCCTTCTCCGAAGACAAAACAGTCGAGCTCTCGATCAAAGCCAAAAAAATGGGTGGAGGTGCTTCAGTTGCCTTGGCCGATAGGAACGATGAGGAGCGGACGCATTTGATTAGTGTGCAGTTCAGTCCGATCTCCACAAATGAGCAGTAGCAACTACCTCAGCGATTGCCTTCTCAAAAGCGTGCACAAAAAAGCCCAGCACAATGCCGGGCTTTTTGGCGATGTTTGCCATAGGCAAAACTCTAACAATGGACAAATAGTGCCATCACGCGTGCGGGAACGCAATAGGCCCTCAAGCGGCCTCTTTCATTTCGTAGATTGCGGCTGCCACCGGCGACAGTGCGCGCTTGTCCAAGTCCTCGCAGACCTCGAAGCAAATCTGCACGAATGGCTCCCAGTCCCTGGCCCAAGCGCATGAAGGGAGCGTCACGCCGTACACCTCGTCGATCCAGCGCTTGAACCACTCCGGGCTTTCAAACGGGTCCTGCGCCGATGACTGCCCGCCCTGGTGCATGCGGCGGTACCGGAACATCACGCCCTTGGCCACATACTCACAGCGCTCGCGCTTGGCCGCGGTCATACGGCCCGACCTGGCCATTGCCAGCGAGAACACGCACTCCTCGGCCACCTCGCGCTCGTTGTCACCGCTCTGCGGGGCGTACATGAAGTTGCCGAAGGCGCGTAGACTGCCGGGCAGCTTGAAGATTGCCGCCTGCACACCACCGGCCAACGCCTGGTGCACGGCATGACTCGCCTTCCGCTGCTTCTCTGTGGTCTGGACCATGGCGCCCAGCAGGCCGAGCTGCTCGATGAATGAACCCTGGCTGTCCCAGGCCGTGTACAGGCAGTCATGCCAGGCTTGCCGTGCACTGTTCAGCTGCATTGGCCGTTCTCCTTCTTGCGGCGGCTCGCAATGGCCTTGGCGCGGACGACGCACCAGGTGGAAGCGATGGTCATGGCCAGCAGCAGGGCACCGGCGGTATCTGCGATTGTCCAGGTCATGCTGCTTGCTCCCGTGGCTGGATACGGACGCGCACGGCGCCGCCCTTGATCGTTTCCTTGCTCACACTGATCTGGGTGGCAAACACGTTGTCGTCGATGCCCAGGGCATCTGCCAGGCCGTCACGACCCGCCTTAAACATCGCCAGCAGGTTGTCGTCGTCGCGCCGACGCCGATCGGGCGGCATGAACTCGAGCATGAGCAGCGCGTCGCCCCGCGGCGCCTTGATACCGGCCTGCTTCGCCAGCAGGTGGCAGGCTGCCCGGTAGGACTTGGCCGCCCTGCTCTTCTTGCTCCAGTGCCCGCGCGAGTTCGGGCTGCATGCGGCCGGCGGCCACGGTAGTGTCAGGTCAGTCATGCAGCCCCCTTGATGGTCAGAATGCCGGCCCGGATCAGGGCCTCATGAGTCTCAGCAATCGCCCGGGGCATGTCGGACCAGTCAACTTCTCCTTTCCCGCGACCGTCGAGCACGTCATGACAAGCGCTGCAGGCGTAAACCGCCACGGTGTCGAAGCCCTTCATACCCATACCCTTCTGCCCGCACGGCAGGTGGGCCAGCACGGTGGTTTCGGGGTTGAAGTTGCAGGCGCCAGGGATGCGGACGGTGCAGTCCTGGCCACGGGCGCTCTCGCGCACCTTCTTGCTGACTACGCGCATGGCTCGGCCTCCTTGGCTTTCTGCTGCTCTGGCTCGAAGTCGCCTCGCAGCGGCGATAGGCGCTCAGGGAGTATCAGGTCTATGCCGCCAGCATCCAGTTCGCCGAGCAGCAGGCCAGGGGCGTAGCACATCCACGCAGCCCGATCGCTGACGTTCCGGAGCCCGCGACCACATGGCATTGGTACTGTTTCGCCAGGCATTACAAGTCGCAGAAGCTCGACGCACCGACCTACGTTTGGGTTGTTTTTGCGCGGTGAAGCAATGATCAGCGCCAGGTCACCTGGCTTGAATTGATGGCTCATCAGTACTGCCCTCCCCACCGATCCGGCTCAGTCCAGCGCACACCATGCTCGGCGCCGAAGGCATGCATCACCTCGAACAGGTCGCTGAACCACTTCTGCGACTGCTTGCGGGTCGAGACGCCCAGGACTACGAAGCCACCGTCTATGCCCGGCACAGCGTCCTGCTTCTGCACCGCGGCGCTGAAGATGTGCTTCCAGTCCTCGTCGGTGAGCTTGCGGCCGTACCACTCCACCTGCTGGGAGACGTCGCGAAGCATGGCCCACATCTTCCGGTTGCAGACGTCAGGGCGCTTCTCGTCCTTGATGACCACCACCTTCGGCTTGGTCAGGTCGATGGCGTGCAGGGCGCCGTAAAGGCGGTTGAGGTCCTGGCTGCTGCGGATGGCGAACTCGGTCATGGCCGCACCCCCGCCTTCTTGCTCACCTTCCCTTCGGCTTCCAGCTGACGCATGGTCTTGCGCAGCGTGTTCAGGTCGTAGGCGCGCATCATGGCCTTGATCCACTTGTTCACGATCGTGACGCAGGCGTAGGACAGGGCGAAGAGCACCAGGGCGACCAAGGCAGTCCCGGAGCACGCCATGACCGCGTAGCCAAGCCACATGGCAAAGGCATTCATGACGCCACCTTCAGGCCGCGGTCCTCGATCGCCTTGCGCACGTCGCGGATGTAGGCCGCCTCGTTGAAGCTGCCGCCTTCCACATCGTCGAACTCTTCGCGGTAGGCCTCAGCTGCTCGGTTCGGCAGCTCAACCACGACGGCCTCGCGGGAGGCCTGCCAGGCCCAC
The DNA here is from genome assembly GCF_054611535.1 of Pseudomonas sp. VEM90. Lineage (NCBI taxonomy): Bacteria > Pseudomonadati > Pseudomonadota > Gammaproteobacteria > Pseudomonadales > Pseudomonadaceae > Pseudomonas > Pseudomonas sp. VEM90. Next base: position 406,616 of record NZ_JBTRAR010000001.1, read on the forward strand.
CATGCCGAACGCACGTTGACGGTGTTCTGCTCGACCATGTGAAGGGCTGAACTGCGGAACCCTTCGCCAAGCAGGCGAACCTCCTCCTCGACGAATGCCGCCTCGAACTGCTCGCGCATCTTGTTGGTGTCCATCAGTGCTTCTCCTCGAGCTTGCTCATCAGCCAGGCGGTGGGGATGGCGGCCAGCAGGATCGACGGGCCTGCCATGATCGCCAGCTTCGCGGGCCACGACAGATCCAGTGACACGGCAAACCTGACCCACAGGGTGAAGGCCGCAGATGCCGCGATGATCACGGTCGGTGCCAGCACGATCATCAGCACGGCTTTGAGGTAGGTACGCATCACACCCCATCCCCGGCCGGCTGCCCGGCGCGCTTGATGTTCAACTGAGCAATGGCGATGCGCGTCTGCCGCTTGCGTAGGTAAGTGTCGACCCGGCGGCGCTGGGATTCCTTGGCGCGCTCGCGGTCTTTCTTGGCTTTCGAGGCGGTCAGGATGCAGCGCACCTCCGCCAGCTTTTCGCGGACCTTGGGGCTGACCTTGGCGCGTACTTCACCGGTGATCAGGCCGGCAATCGCCAGGCCGTCATCGGTGGTCGGCGCGATCCGAAGATGCGCCAGATGCCTTGCGCCAGCCTCTTGACTGATCAGCTTCGAGCGCACGGCTGATTCGATGGCAGTGACGCGGCGAGCCGGATCGTAGCCAAGGGAAACCTCCCACTTGGCAGGCAGTGCTTCCGCCCTGGCGACGACGACCAGGCGCTCGTAGGCGCTCATGAAGGCCATACGGGCGCCGACCTTGTCGCCAGCCTCAAGCACTGGGCCTGAGGCGGTCATCGCCTGGCGTATCTCGGCTGTCATCACCACGGTTTCGCTTTCGTCGCTGGCCGAAAGAGCAATGGCCCAGGCCTCGTCCTTGCCTGGGTGGCCGTCAGCGGCCTGGGCGTGCTTGAGGATCGCGGCCACGGTAAGTCGGCCACCTTCACGGCGACAGGTGCGCAGCGCGCCGCTCAGCGCAGCCTCGCTGTACTCGCGCAGATCCTCGACCATGAGGAGTGCAGCGCCTTGCGTAAGCTGCTGGCCCATGATCTCGGCGGTGGCAAACAGTGACAGCAGCAATTGGTCTTGCTGGGCGTCATTCAGCATGGGTTGCAGCCCTCTTGGCTCGTTGAGCTTCCAACGCCTGCTCGGCGGCGCTGTAGTTGGCTTGGGTTTGCTCGATCTGGCGGGCAGTGGTCCCGGTCATCTGGCGATTGGTGACCCACTGGGTGTGGTAGGCCTCAGCGTTCTGGAGCAGGTCGCCCAGGCTGTGCATGCGGTTGACCAGCTTGCTGTCGTTGATCCGGACGAAGTAGGCGGCGACATGGTGAGCAACTTCGACGCCCAGGCGGTCGACCAGCTGGGCGATCTGGCCACCGGCTTTGGCGTTCCATACCGGCCATGCCCCATAACGATTGCGGTAGGCCATGGCGTAGTTGGCCCAGGCCTTGAAGGTTTTGCAGGAAGGGTCTTTCGGCCCCGGCATGTCGGCTGGGATTTCGCAGCGCGGCGCAGCGGACGAAACCAGAGTCAGCCCGGCAGGTTGCGACGGCGCAGCCGGGGCTTCCTGCACACTGTGACTGGTACCCTGATTGGTATCCTGATTACTGGTATCCTGATTTGTCGGAGATTTTTCCGACCCAAGCTCGGATTTTTTTCCGACCTTGCCCGGAGATTTTTCCGACCCTGATCGGATTTTTTTCCGACCCTGATCGGATTTTTTTCCGACCTTCTCTTTACTGGTCGGATATTTTTCCGACCCATCGAGTTTCTTGTTCCATTCCTTGCCCTTGGCAGTGAGCTGCACCAGCGTGATGTTGTTGGTGCTGGAAAGGTTGATCAGGCCGGCCCCTGCAATCGCCTTCAGCAGGCGGTAAGCTGTGTCCGGCTTGTCGGTGAGCAGCGGCAGCTCTTCGACGATCTTTGCCTTGCTCAGGGCGTAGAAATCGCCCTTGTCCGTCTTGACCAACTTGGCCCAGCTTGGGCACTCGTAGACGAACGCGAACAGTAGCGCCTGTTGGGCATTCAGCCCCCAGTCGAGCGCCTTCGCCTGGTTGATCGTGACGGTGAATTGCATGTCAGTCCCACCCCAGCGGGCCAGGCCGCTTCTTCTCAGCCTTCAGCCCGATCCTGGCCATGGTTTCCAATGCGGACAGGTACTCTGCCGTTACGACTACGGCAGTCTGCGGAACAACACGAAGCCCGAGCATCGCCAGGACTTTCGCCCAGCGCTGGTACTCGCCGTCATTCCAGCGAGAAACCGTCGATTCACTGCAACCCGTTTCCAGGGCAATGCGCTTTTGGCTGACCTGTGCAACCCGCTGCAAGATCAGGGTCTCGATCTCTCGGGCGATGTCGCCTTCGCTGAGGCTTAATTGGCTCTCAGACATGATCAGGCCACCCACTGCAACTCAGGCCAGATCACGTCCCAATCCTCTGGGCGCAGAGATTTACGGGTCAGAAACCCATCACTCACGCGCTCAAGGGAGGAGGCCAGCATCGCCGAGGCCTGCTTGTTGCCATACGCAATCTGCTTCAGGTAGCCGCGGCTGGTGCCTGTCTTCTCAACGTCCGCGTCCGAGGCGGTTTTCAGCCACTCCAACAACTTGGTGTGCTTGGTTCGCATCACGAATCTCCTCTGTGATGCGCCAATTCTTACCCATAGGTAAGTACAAAGCAATACCCACAGGCCATTTACCCACAAGTAACGGGAAAGCATATTTGCTCGATGGATATCAACCTAGTAAGAAAGGCCAACCTTCAGCTTCTCATCGACCGCCAATTCGGCCCTGGCAAGCATGGCGCCAAGGCCGAGTTTGCCAGGCGGCTAGATAAGCAAGCTGACTACATCTCGCGCTGCCTTTATCCGCCTGGCAAGAAGGGCGGAAAAGGGGTGGGTGAGGATTTCGCCCGAGAGATCGAGAAGGAATTTCAGATTCCGCAGTACTCGATGGACAAGCCAGGGCTAGGCCTGGATGAATCAGAAACGATCAACATCGAAGGCCTGCCCGCCCCGCTTGCACAGAAGATCAAAAGCTACCGCAAGCTGGTGGACGTGCCCCGCTACGAGGTAGAGGGCTCGATGGGCCCAGGCTCGGAGCCGCCTGACATCAACATGGTCGTTGAACACATGAGCCTGGATGCGAATTGGGTGCGCCAGAACCTTAGCTACACAAATCTGGAGAACCTAAAGCTTATCTCTGGGCGTGGCGACAGCATGGCGCCTACGATCCGCAGCGGGGATGCGGTTCTGGTTGACGCCGGGATCACTTCGGTTGAGGACGACGCGATCTACTTCTTCCTCATGCGCGGGAAGCTTCAGATCAAGCGGATTCAACGCGGCCTGGATGGGCTGACGATCATATCGGACAACGGGCAGTACCCGCCGATTGAGGTGCCTGGGGATCGTGAAGCTGACATCACCGTGCTGGCCCAGATCATCTACTGGTGGACCGGCAGGAGCTTCTAGCCATGCCCCTAACCAAGCCCAACCAACAGCTGCGCCGAGACCTGAAGGATGCAGCCTTCGCCTTAGAGACCGCTGCGCGAGACATTTTCTACAAGGCTCAAGGCGGTGAGGAAGCCCAGTTCCTGGAGGCGATGAAGCGCGTTGGCGAGCTGCATGAGCTGGCAGATCGGTTGGTGGGGTATGGGGATGAGGTGAAGGCGGGAAGGATTGAACGTAAGCCATAGGCCTGCATGACAGACGCGATTTGAGGCCTCAGTGAAAGGAGTTAACAAAGCCCAATGACCGGAAACATCAATCATAAGTATGGAAGCATAAGGAAACCTAGCGATCTTTTAAAGGTGCCAGGATACAACCCGAAGGTCGATTTCTCTGAAGGATCAGGGCGAAGGGTTGTCGAAATGCTTGATGGGTACGAGTTTTCGAAGGAAGATGAGTACCCATGCGGAATTAAGGCATGCGCAACCAAGCATCAGTTTGGCTACCTGATAAAGACGTCAGATGGAATTTATACAAACATCGGAAACAGGTGCGGAAAAAAACATCTAGACCTAGACTTCGATAGGGTCAAGAAGGAATACAAGTCTAAGCGAAAAGCTTTCGATAATGCCAATGCCCTTGCAGATCTAAGAGCTTCCTTCGATCAGATCGAATCGCGCATAAAGGCGCTTGAGCTTGCAGCGGTGACGTTCAAGAGATTCAGATCGTACCTGTACGAAGACGTGAGGTCTCAGCTTCTTGAAGCTACTTCGCTAGCAAAGGCAGGCCAGAGAGAGGTGTTTCGCACCAGGAGGATGAGCAAGCGCGAAGCAGCCATTCATTACGAGATCACAAAAACCTCTAGCAAGGACTATGATAAGCGACGACCTACAGTCGAGGAAGTAGTATGCCGCATATCAGGTGGGAGGATACTTAAGGAGTCTTTAGAAGATATTGTCAAGCTTGAGATAAGGGATCCGCTCAAAAAACTCATGGACCTTTCTGATTTCAGCTTTTCTGTGCTTTCCGAGAAAGAGCTAGAATCCTTGTCTCTTTCATCTAACAAGGCGGTTAGAGCAATATCAACAGCAGAACAATTGATGAATGACGGACTCGCATTCTACGGAAAAGAGAACCTTTCCAACTTTTCGATTATGGGCGCAGACGAGAATACTCTGTCATCCATTTCCTCTAAAATATCTACCGAGATGCGAGAGATCTTCAGCATAGCTGGGTGACCGAAACGCAATTTATCATATTGCTGAGATTTTCATCCATTCCTGGCAGCTCCATCCAAAGGGCTGCTAGGGGCGCGCTGACTTCAACGTCGCGGCACATAAAGCACTCCCCAGCGGCACACCATTCCGCGATTCTGAATCCGTCACATTCGTTAAAAATAAGGCATTCCTGGCCGTCATCCGGGGTGACCAGGTCGGTCCTTTTGAAGTAAACGCTGATCAGCTTCCTCAAGTTAAATTCCTCAAATTCATGCATGGCAGCATACCTATTCCAAATGAGAATACAGCATATCCTGATGATTTCTAGCTGACTCGCTCATGCCTTTGAGCTCCACTACGTAGAGCCCGCCTCCCCGCGAGCTTTTCTTTGCCCGCACACCAAAAGAGCACAAATGTGCTCCATCCAGTATTGCCAGCTACCTCCAGATAAATTACTGTTCATACATACAGTAGATGGAGCGTTACGCCATGGCCAAGCAGCAATCGAAATCCAAAGCCCCTACCCCACCCACGCCCTACGAAATGATGGGATCCCGCATTCAGAAGGTCATCAACTCACCGACTGCGCAGAAGGCGAAGTCGGCGGTGATAGCCAAGGAATCCCACGAGTCGACTCACGACTGGGAGCGCTTCCTGGATGAGGTGGTCGAGAACGACAACGTGACGCTCCGTCACCGCGACGACGGATCGGTTCTGCTGACCTGGACCGTGCCCGCCGAAGACTAATTTCACCCCCCCTCCCTTGCCCGCCTTGTGCGGGTTTTTTGTGGGCGCGAGAAATTATTTACCCAGGGGTATTGACTGAATGTTTTACCTGCGGGTATCTTTTGTCCATCGAGACGGCAGACACACAGCCCCTCGGGAGGCCCTCAAGCCTCACCGCTCTTTCACATTGATGGGAACCTCGCGGATCGATCCCGGCAACGGCACAGCGCGAGCAATAAATTCGATCCCCATGCCAGCTCTGGAACTGGCTATTGCGAAGTGAACCTTCGCCTGCTCAACGTCACGACGAACGCCAGTCAGCCAGGAACACAGGGTTGGCCGCGCAAGACGGACCGAGGGTTGCTCTCCAAACCGCCTCCCTGAAAGGTCCAGCAAAAAGGGCATCTATAGGCGCTTGGAGTGACCGCAACACCAGATTTTCTCGGTGCCCTTCTTGCGAGGGGCATCCGGAAAATCAATCGGAGGGATTCACGATGTTCAACATGGCAACCATGGCGGCTGATGAATGCCGCATCGACGCTGAAGAGCGCGCCTACTACCGCTGGATCGACAAGGCTTCCGAGTTGCTTGGTCACCAAGTCGCCCTTGGCTCGCGGGAAGAAAGCGACCTGCACGACCTGTACGCCGACGGCTGCACCCCGGCCGAGGCCGTGACTGAACTGCTGGCCCAGCAGGCTTTGGTAGCGGCATGAACAAGGTCCTTCGCATCACCCTGCGCGGCGAGCTGCAGGTGTTCACCGACAACGACCTAAGCGCCTGCATCCGCGAGGCGAACCGGCTCAACACGGAGCGCGGGTATCGCAACGGCGTGTGCGTGGTCGAGCTGGAAGACGGTCAGCGCATGACTGCGGCCGACTGCAAAGCTTCCGCATGACAGACGATTCCCCGGTGCGCCTCAAGCGGGGCGCATCAGGGGGAATCCACTGAATCAACCGCCCTGGAGGGCATGGGAATGCTGAACATCAACGAAGAATCTCTGAAGGTCGCGATCGTCTCCCAGGTTGCAGACCAGCTGCTGAGCGAAGACGCCGACCTGTCGAGCCTGGTCGACAAGGAAGTCAAGAAGCGCATCGACAAGATCTTCGACGAGCGCGTCACCGCGCAGATCCAGAAGGCAATCGACGAGACCATCAACGGTTCGTTCGAGCGTGAATACCGCCGCGTTAATCAGTGGGGCGACCAAGAAGGCCCGTCCACCACTCTGCGCAAGGAGCTGGAGAAAACGGTTACTGCCTACTGGAACGGCAAGGTCAACCCTGGCGATGGAAAGCCAGCCACCAGCGATTACAACTCGGTTACACGGGCGCAGTGGCTGATGACCAAGATCTGCGCTGAAGACTTCAGCAAGGAAATGCAGCAAAGCGTGGCCAACGTAACCGGCGCCCTTAAAGACGGCCTGCGCAAGCAGATAGCCAACCAGATGGACGCCCTGCTCAACGACCTCTTCAAGGTCCGGAGCCTGCAGGACCAGGGCAAAGTCGAAAAGCCCTACTGATTCCCTGACAGCCGGAAAGACGGCCCGATGCCCTGCTCCCCATCGCAGGCTGCACCGGGGTGTGAACTGAATCCTGCCGCCAAGCAGCACAGCTTCTATCCAGCGAGATCGGGAGGAACGAACACCGGTCGATGCAGAGATTGGCTCCTGCCAGTTCACACCCCGATGCTGCTTGCATCGATTTAAAGCGCATCACCGTGACCCTTACGCAAGTTAAGGCTCACCGAAGCAAACATTAATCGACGTTCGCGCAGGCGAATCCGGGGCCTACCCGGCCAGACCAGATGCATGTGAGGTAGCGCTCACCGCCTGCACCCTTCCCTTCACTTCGACCGCATTGGCGGGTGCCAGGCTGGCTTTTCACGCCCAGTTTGGTCACTGCGCCTGGTGCCCGACCAATGCGGTTGGCGAGGAATAAAAATGAGCCAATACACGGAGGCGGTCATGAGTGCCGCACAAGCGCTGGATAAGGCCGAGGCCGCCCATAAGCTCGCGAAAGAGCGGCTCGCTGCTGTTCGCGGACACTGCGGGCAGCGTGGCTATTCGGTAACGGTCAACGGCGTGACGGTCGCGGTTTCAGAGTGCGACAGCCGCACCTATCAAGGAACGCTAATCCGGGGTCGGGAAATGATCCACCTCGGCGCGCTCAAGGCCCTTGGCGCTGAGCTTGATGCTGCTGAAAAGCGTGTCCTTGAGTGGCGCGCCTACCTGGCATCAATCGTTATCAAGTAACCCACCACCTGGAGGCGATCATGGCCTACGAAGTAATCGTGGAGGAGTGCGTCCTCCAGTGCGAAATCACCCATTCCATTTCGGTAAAAGGCGACCCTGGCTCCTGGGCAAGTCCAGAAGACTTCTACGGCTACCGCGAAATGGAATTTGAGATCGTGTCGGGCAACACCTGCGACGCGGACGGCAATCCGGTCGGTCTCGGCAAGAACGGCTGCGCTGCGGTTGCTGATAAGTATGCCGAGGAAATCGAAGAGATTCTTTGGGAATACCTGGAAGACAAGGCCGCTGCCGAAGCAGAAGACTGGCATGACGATCTGCGCCATAGCGGCTGGGAGGCAGCATGAACAAGAAAACAAAGCAGGACGTTATCGACATCATCGACTCGCGCTTTGAGGCGATATGTTCATGCTTTAGCGACAGTCTTCGAGCCGAACTGACGATGGCCATTGACCTGGCCGGCCTGACTGGCGCTATCGATATCCCGTCCCAGCGCTGCTATGTCGAGCGACTTAATAAGATCGTCATTAGAGAACACCAGCAGTGGACAGATTCATTAAGGAGGTCTGCATGACAACTCCATTAGTCAAAACGCTCATTGACGAACAGGTCGAAGGCCTGGGGGACGTTCTCAAGCTACCGCGCGAAACCCTCGTGTGCGAGTTGGAATGCCCCGTCAAAGGCAGCTGGCGACAACCACCTCGAGACACTAGCGCGTTCATGGAGGGCGACTGGGGAGTTGATCCTCGCGGCAGGCTGGTGGAGCTATGACTTCCTACCAGCGAGCACGCCGTATCGCCACCTGGCGCGGCTCCTTCATCGCCCTCACCTTCTGCACCGGCTGGCTCCTCCTGAGCGCTCTGGCCGGCACCATCACCCAGTAACCACTTAATCAGCGTCCACCGCATGGATGGCGCGGGAGATTCGCATGTCCGCAGAGAAAGAACTGATAGTCGCTCCTCCGCAGGAAACAGCCCTGGCGGTGTATAGCGCTGAAAAGGGCCTTGAGCCTTGGCTGCAGCAGATCCGCGTCAAGATCGACGAGTTCTTGGCAGTTGTGCCGGACCTGAAAACGGTCAAAGGCCGCAAAGAAATCGCGTCGATGGCCTATGAGGTTGCACGCACCAAGACGGCAATCGAAAACAAGGGCAAGGAGCTGTCTGCCGAGCAGAAGAAGGTGCCAGCCCGCATCGATGCTGAGCGCAAGCGGGTTTGGGACATTCTTGAATCCTGGCAGAAGGAGGTGCGCAAACCTCTGGATGACTGGCAGGCCGCCGAGGATGCGCGGATCGACCGCCACAACGACGCAATCAACCGTATGAAGGACCTGGCCGCCGAGCTGGGCACCTTGGATGCCGAGCAGCTGCAGGCGCGCCTCAGCGAGCTCTCCGCGTTCCAGTTGGGCGAAGCGTGGGAGGAATTCGAGGCTGAGGCAGCTCGGACCAAAGAGGCTTCGCTGAATGCAGTGCAGGCCGCCCTGGTCGCCCGCCAGAAGTACGACGCCGAACAGGCCGAACTGGCCCGCCTGCGCCGCGAAGCAGAAGAGCGCGCCGAGCAAGACCGAATCCGGCTCGCACAGGAGGCTGCCGTCGAGGCCGAACGCCAGCGCGTCGCCCAGCAGCAACAAGCAGAGCGCGAAGCGGCAGCACGCCGCGAGCAGGAACTGCTTGACCAGGCTGCCGCACAAGAGCGCGAAGCCGAGAACCAGCGTCTTCAGCTCAAGTTGCAGGCCGAGCAAGCCGAGCGGGCCCGCATTCAGGCCGAGGCCGACCGCGTTGCCACCGAGCAACGGATGGAGCAGGAGCGCCAAGACGCCGCGCGCCGGCAAGAGGAAGCAGCAGAGCAGGCCCGCCAGGAAGAACGTCGCCGGGCCGATGCCGCGGCTGCCGAGATTCTGCGCCAGCAAGAGGCTCGCGAAGCCGACAAGGCGCACCGGGCCAGCATAAACCGCGCCGCCCTGGAGGCCTTCATTGCCGAGGGCATGCCAGAAGCCTGCGCCAAGCAAGCGGTCACCCTGATCGCCCAGCGCAAGATCCCGAACATCGCCATTTCCTACTGAGGTTGCCATGAGCCAAGCAGTAGCCATCATCTCGCAGGACATTTACGCGCAGCGGAACCAGTTCGCCAATGTGCTGACTGACCGCTCGCTGAACTTCGAGCGCGAGGCCGAATTCGCCATCCAGGTGATCACCTCGAGCGAGTACTCCACCAAGGTGGCCATGCAGAACCGGCAGTCGGTGGCCAATGCGATCACCAACATCGCCGCCATCGGCATCAGCCTGAACCCGGCCAAGAAACAGGCCTACCTGGTCCCGCGAGACGGCCGCATCTGCTTGGACATCAGCTACATCGGATTGATGGACCTGGCTATGTCGACTGGCGCCATCCGCTGGGCTCAGGCCGAACTGGTCTACGCCGCAGACGCTTTCAGCCTGAATGGCTTCGACAAGCCGCCAACCCATTCCTACAACCCGTTCGCCAAGGATCGCGGCGAGGTGATCGGCGTCTATGTGGTGGTTAAGACCGCCGACGGCGACTACCTGACCGAGACCATGAGCATCGAGGATGTGAACGCCATCCGTGACAGGTCAAGCGCCTGGAAGGCCTGGGTCAGCAAGAACAAATCCTGCCCATGGGTCACCGACCCGGGCGAGATGGCCAAGAAGACCGTGGTGAAGCGCGGTTACAAGTACTGGCCGAAGACTGAGCGCCTGGAGCAGGCGATTCACCACTTGAACACGGACGGGGGCGAGGGTCTGGCCAGCCTGGCTGGCTCTGCACCAACCGACCCCGAGATGGTGAACAACTGGATTGCACTGGCACAGAAGGCCGGCAGCCTGGAAGCATTGACCGATGTGTACCAGCAGGCAACCGCAGCCATGAAACAGGCAAAGGATGCGACCGGCCATGCCCGCTTCAAGGCCGAGGTCACCAAGCGCGCCGACGCCATCAAGGCAGAAGCGGCGCCAATCGAAGGCGAATCTGAGGAGGTGTTAGATGGAGCAGCGTAGCGCTGAATGGTTCGCGGCACGCCTTGGCTGCGTCACCGCGAGTCGAGTGAAGGATGTGATGGCCAGCGGCCGGGGCGGCGCACCATCTGCCACCCGCAAAAACTACATGATGGAGCTTCTGTGCGAGCGCCTCACCGGCCAGTCTGGCGGCGCCGACCTTTCCCGCAATGCTGCCGTGCAGCGCGGCGTCGAGCTTGAACCGTTTGCCTGCATGGCCTACGAGGCCGACAAAGGCCTGATGGTGGTCGAAACCGGGCTGGTCATGCACCCGACAATTTCTGGCTTTGGTGCGTCACCGGATGGCCTGGTAGGCGACGATGGCGTGCTGGAGATCAAGTGCCCAAACACTGCGACCCACATAGCCACCATGCAGTCTGAGCGCCACGACCCACAGTACGAGTGGCAGATGCTGGCCCAGATGGCCTGTACCGGCAGGGCCTGGGCAGACTTCGTCAGCTACGACGACCGCCTGCCAGAGCCGCTTCAGTACGTGTGCCACCGCTTCGAGCGCGACTTCAAGCGCATCCGCGAGATGGAGTCAGAGATCAAGGCGTTTCTGGAAGAGCTCAGCGACCTGGAGAAGGAGATGCGCGAGCGAATGAAGGAGGCAGCATGAACCCATCAATCGACCTAGAGGCCGCAAAAGCGGCCTTCCTTGCCTCTGGAGGCAGCATCATTGTGCTCGACGGTTTTCAGTACGTTCCGCACCGGCCGCACCGCGACATTGAGCAGGTGCGCGCCGTGCAGCCGAAGCCGCTTGGAGTGAAAGCTCAGAAGCGTCAGCAGCAGCTGGCCGAACTGCGCGAACTGGCCAAGACCATGACCTACGCCCAAGCTATGGAGCGAACCGGTCTGGCACAAACCACGCTGTACCGCGCCGCCCAGGACGGAGGGTTTGCGTTCCAGCCCGACCCTCGCCGTTTCCGTGGCGAAAAGAACAGGGCCTATGCAGACCCCGCCGAGGACAAAGCTCTTGCCACCAAGATCGCCGAGCTTCGTGATGCAGGCCTAAACCGAGCCCAGGCCAAGGCCAAGCTGGGCATCTCTGACCGCAAATTCTGCCGGGTCATCCACCTATTCGGCGTCGAATACCCGAAGGTTGAGGGGAAGCGATGCGACGGGCCAGTTTGAAAAATCAGGTCCGCCAGCGCCGCCGGCAAGACCAGTTCCACCTGCCGCCCAGCGGCCTCACGGAGCACAGACATGCAGAAAGCACCCTCTGGAGTGGTAACCCTACCGGCCTGGATGAATCGGCCGGTGAAGAAGCTGTACAACACCCGCAGCGGCGGCCATTACCGGCCTGATGATGTGGCCATGGCCTTCGCGCTGAGCCTGCGCTTCCACGACAGCGCCGACCACCTGCGCAGGCTTGCTCGGCGCCTGGTCGACAAAGTCTGCCTGGAGCACCAGCCAAACATGAAGCGCCTGGCCCGCGAGCCGGACGACGCCAAGGTGTTCGACGCAGCGCTGAAGATCATCAACCGGGTGTGCGACCTGCTCGACATCGGGCCGGGCGCCACCTTCGTGCGCAATGGAGGCGATGATGGCTCTGACGCCGAAGCAGCGTGATCAACGCAGGCGAGAGAAGCAGGAGCGTCTGGGCGAGCAAGATTTGCGTTTGAAGGTGACAACCACCCATGCCAGCCAGCTTGCTGAGCTGATGTCCTGGGATGAGATCGAAGAAAGCGGCGAAGCGCTTACCCTGCTGATCTACAACGCCCACAAGCTTGGTCGCGCGAAGTTCCCGTTTTTCGCCGCCGGCGCCCACCTCGAAATTGAAAGCGATCAGCACTTCAAGGCAGATCGAACTGAAATCAGACTCATGGCAAGGCGCGGCACCACCCAGCAGCTCGATGAAATGGGCGAGTGGATCAATGCCACCGACCGAAGCTTCATCGTCCGCCTGCTGATAGAGCGCGCCCATGCACTAGGGCCGATTCAGGCCCTAACGCTGCTCTCTTTGCCGCCGCGCCACAAATTTGAAGTCAGCAGTTCCGTGGCGCGCACCCTGTACGAGTGGCGCATGCAACGCCAACTGCGAGCGAAAGAAATACCGCTGGAAGACGACCCAGACGACAAAGGCTTGCTGCTGCTCGGCAGCGTTTAACAAGCCATGCTTGGAGAAAGCCATGAGCGATAACCAGACGCCGATGGGCCGCATGGACCACGGAAAAACAGCGTGCGGACGCATCGTCATGAGCCGCTGGGATCAGCCTGAGCGGTCGGATAACGAGGCTGACCGCCGTAGATTCATCAGGGGCGTGCATCGAAGCGGGTTCATCCACTCCACGCAGGTTCGATATGAAGGCGACCAGATGCCTGACTGGGTTGGCCAGAGCCATTGCCAGGACCTCAACTGCAGGTGCCAGGAGTTCCTGAATCGAGCCTGACCCTCCCGCGCTACCCGCCAGCGCCTTCCCCTATTCAACGATAACGCCTCCCCGGCGAGGGCGGCGCCTGCACGCAAGGACCACATGATGGCCGAATACAACATCGTCAGCATGAGCGGCGGTAAAGACAGCACGGCCACCCTTCTGGTCGCCCGCGAGCTGGAGGTGCCGAACCTCAGCGCTGTTTTCGCAGACACTGGGCACGAACACCCGGCCACCTATGACTACGTGCAGTACCTGGCCGAAGCCGTTGGCGTGCCGATACGCTGGGTCAAAGCCGACTTTGCCAGGCAGATCGCCGGGAAACGCAAGTTCATCGAGACGAAGTGGCGCGAGAAGGAAGTGCCCGAGTCAGTGGTACTGGCCGCCTTGGAGGTACTGCATCCAACCGGCAACCCCTTCCTCGACATGTGCCTCTGGAAGGGCCGCTTCCCCAGCACCAAGGCGCGCTTCTGCACTGATGAGCTGAAGCGAAACCCGATCATCGAAGACGTGTTCCTGCCGCTGATGACCGGCGAGAACTTGGTGCTGTCTTGGCAGGGCGTGCGAGCTGATGAGTCGCTAAGCAGGAGATACCTGCCTGAGTGCGATGAGGTCGGCGGCGGCCTGTTCAACTACCGCCCCATTCTGAAATGGCCGGTGGAAGCAGTATTCGAGGCGCACCGTGCAGCCGGCATCAAGCCAAATCCGCTTTATCTACAGGGCTGCAATCGAGTCGGCTGCATGCCCTGCATCATGTGCGCGAAGGATGAGCTGCGCGAGATTGCCACTAGGTGGCCGGAGGAAGTGTCCAGAGTGCGGGAATGGGAGCGCTTGGTGAGCATCGCCAGCAAGCGCGGTGCCGCCACGTTTTTCGCCACCGTCACCGACCCCACCGTCCGATCCGACGACAAGGTCAGCGCCGAAACCCATGGCATTGACCGCATGGTGGACTGGGCGAACACATCACGCGGCGGGCGCCAGTTCGACATGGTCGACCTGTTAGCGCGCACCGACAGCAAACAGAAATGCTCTTCGGCCTATGGCCTCTGCGAATAACCACACTCCAACGACACTTTCAGGCCGCCCAGGCGGATGCGCTGCCGGCAATTCATTTTCCTACACCCTGCCCTTATAAACTTCTGAGCGGTGGTGGCTCAGGTAGCTTCGCTGCTCCAGTGTGAAGCTGCCGACATTCAAGCTAGATGTCAGCCCCCAGGCAGACACGATTTCCTTAGCAGCGTCGGCAACCAACAAATCCCCGTTGTCCTGGAAAGTTATCCAGCCACGGTCGAAAAGCTTGTCCACGTGAGGGGCCAACATCAAACCATTGCTCCCATCCAATCGCTCTGCATTCGAGCAATCCTTCCAAGGCTTGATGTGGCTAGCGATCAGGAAGCGCTTATCGGAAACTCCGGTCAGACGGCACGACTTCTCAAGGTCCAGCACCTGAAGGCGGAATGTTCCCTGGCCGACACGCGAGCGGACCAACTGCTCCCGCTCAGTAGAAGCCAGTTCCTGATTCAACTGGATTTCACGTTCGGCTTCGTCCGCTCTCACCTGGTCTTCCAGCTCATGAACCCGCTCGATAATGGCGCTCCCAGCACTATTGGATAGGCGGAGAACAAAAGAGCCAAGTTCGGGCGAGATACTAGCGAGGTAACATCCCTGATTGCCGTTGCCATTAGCTTGTAAAGGGGAGTTTTTCGCGGGTAAGAGGCTTGTGATAGCAGTAATGTGGTCCTTAGGTGAAACAGCCTTGTCCAACACGGTCCACTCGATAGGAACTAGCCATCCCGTATCCGACCAGTTCAGACCGGCTTGACCAAAATCTTCCGGCTTCGCCTGTTCGGTATAAACTGAAGTCGCAACACCGATCGCCCGAATCTGACCTCCAGCGTAGGAGATAACTACGTCACCGGCCCTAACCAACGTCAGGTTGATGTAGGTCTGGTTTCGAGCGCCATTTTTATTTTTTGTGGGTGACCAGATATAACCCCCTTCAAGTTCGGCTTGGTAAGTCTGCTTATGGTTGACCCACCAAAAGCGCGAAGTTTCTTGCTCGGGTGAATGCCGCTCGAAAACTACAACCTCTGCACTCAGGTCCAGGGACTTACGTTCCCAGCCAGCTTCGATCCAAAGATGGGCCCAGGTATGTGAATCATCAGTCCTTGAATTTGCCCACCAAGCGTTGTGATTTCTCGCGACCGGTGGCAGCCCGCCCACTAGCTCATCAATTTGAGCGAAGGTCAACACAACGGAGTTAACAGTCTGGGACCGAAGAAAATCGGCCAGGGGCATGTACTTACTCACCGGTCACCTCTGAGCGCAAAAACAGTAATCATATTGCCATCATGCACTAGCAGCAATCCTTCCATTCATACAGACCCGCCTCTCCACTCATTGCCACGATATAGCTCGAGGTATCCCCATGCCCACAGAAAACCGATCCAGCAACACAGAAATGGTCAGCGTGCCCGAAGGGTTCATGCTGGTTGAGCGCAGCATCTGGACAGAGCAGCAGGTCGAGGCCGCTACAGCGTGCATCACGCGCCTGAAGGGCGTGCACGGCATGCGCGACCGCGACTTGGCTATGGCTGCCATAGACGCCGCCCAGTGCAAAGCGCCCGATATCTCCCTGGCCGATGTACTTCCAGCCCCGCAGCCCCACCCCGAGCCTATAGCCTGGATGGTTGGTACTGCCTTCTGGTGGACCAATGAAGAGGCAGAGAGGGATGCGGCGGCGACTGGACTGCCTATTGTCCCCATTGGGCCGTTGGTATCCATCCCCGACGAGTACTGCCTGATGCCCAAGCGGCTCACGGCGGAGAACGGCGCCAAGGCACTGCTGCTCGGTGAGTTCAAGCTGGAGGTCACCCAGGAATGCCCGGAATGTCGCGAACTGGATGAGCCGGTGGAAGGCTGCGAGATATGCGATGGCGAGGGTGAGTACGGCCAGCGCCACACGCTCCCATGGGACATGATCAAGTTCATCTACAGCACGGCCGTGAAGGGCCTTACGTTCAAACCGAGCGCAGCCCTAGAGCGCCAGCCATGAAAATCCACTGGGCAGCCCACATCGACTACGACCACGACGGCAACGACGACGAGCACTTCTCAGCCTGCGGCGTTGGCCGTGGCCACCGTGACGGCGAAGAGTGGGAGTCGGACAGGTTCAAGTCCGAAGTCACCTGCAAGACCTGCCTGAAGGTCATAGCCAAGCAAGAGAACATCTGTACTCCACCGCTGTAACCCCTCTCCCCTCTATTCACTGCCGCGATATGGCGGCCAAGGAACGACTGTGCCTGTAGAAAAAACTGCTCTCGACTCCATCGATCTGGACGCCCTGCATGTCGCCGCCAAGGCCGCTGCCGAGGATGTGATCCGCTCCCACGGCTGGAAGGGAATGGTCGAAGACGCCGACCTGCTGGGAACCGATGAGCGTTACCTGGTTCTGGCTGACCCAGCCGTGGTTGCCGGGCTCATCACGGAAATCAAGGCCCTTCGGCGAGCTCTGGGCGGCATGCTGTTCGCCTTCGACGACGGCGTAGGCGAGGACTGGTCGCAAAGCGTGCTCGACTTCGCCCGTCAGGTCACCCCAGCAGTCGAGTTCAAGCCATGACCCGCCTCGCCCTCTGCCTCCTGCTGCTGGCCACCGGCGCCAGCGCCACCGAGAACGTCATCGACGTGCAGCACGACAGCCAGCGCGGCGTCACCTGCTACCTGCTCAACGGGGTCGGCATCAGCTGCATCCCCGACAGCCAGCTGCAGGCCGGCAACGAACGCCAGCTCTCCCCGCACGAAACCCAACCCGAACCTACACCCGCTCTGGCGCCTGGGCGCTGGATTGATGAGAGGTATGAGCTGTGAGCCAATCGAACGTAACCAGCGCCGAGCGCGCAGTGCTTCTAACCGACGACCGCGCCAACCGCGTCTACATCGCAGGCCCTATGACTGGGCTGCCTGATTTCAACTTTCCGGCATTTCACGCCATGGCGACGGCGATGCGCGCCGAAGGGTGGCACGTTGAAAACCCCGCCGAGCACGGCCACGTTGAAGGCGCTGAGTGGGAGGACTACCTGCGGTTCGATATCGGACGCCTGTCGACCTGCGAGGCTATGATGCTTCTGCCCGGCTGGTCGCGGTCACGTGGCGCTCGCCTGGAGGTGCACATTGCCAAGGAGATCGGCATGCGCATGCTTCTTGCCGATGGTGCTGAGCCGGTCGGCATTCAGGAGGCAGCATGATCGCCCTCGCCTACATGGCCTACCTGATCTACCGGGGGCCGCGATGAGCGAAGTCGGTCTGTACCACGGCGAGTGCTTGGAGGTGATGAAGTCGATCCCGGATGCCAGCGTCGACATGGTGCTGGCTGACCTGCCCTACGGGACTACGCAATGCGCTTGGGACGTGGTGATCCCTTTCGCCCCTCTGTGGGAGCAGTACTTGAGAATCGCCAAGCCCGAAGCAGCCATCGTTCTCTGCGCGGCTCAGCCGTTCAGTTCGCTGGTGGTGGCCAGCAACCCGCGGGATTACCGCTACGAGTGGATTTGGGAAAAAGGCAACGCAACCGGCTTCCTCAACGCCAAGAAGCAGCCACTGCGGGCCCATGAAAGCGCCCAGGTCTTCTACCGGCGACAGCCTGTGTACAACCCACAGATGACCAGCGGCCACGAGCGGCGCACAGCCAAGCGCAAGACGGTCAACTCGGAGTGCTACGGCAAGGCCCTGTCGCTCACCGAGTACGACTCCACGGACAGGTACCCGCGCTCGGTGCAGTTCTTCTCGAGCGATAAGCAGACCGCCAGCTTCCATCCGACTCAAAAGCCAGTCAGCTGGATGCGGTTCCTGATCGCTACCTACACCAACCCCGGGCAGGTAGTACTCGATAACACGATGGGCAGCGGCACGACCGGCGTCGCCTGCATCCAGCTGGGCCGGCGCTTCATCGGCATCGAGCAGGACGAGGCGCACTTCGGTACCGCCCAGCAGCGCATTGCCGATGCCATCACCATCCGCGATACCCCGGCGGCGCAGATCGACCTGTTCGAAGCGCGCGCCTGACCCCTCCCCCTACAACTCAAGCCCGCCGACATGCGCGGGCGTGGAGAGCTATTGCCATGACGAATCACAAGTACACGCCCGGCCCATGGGAAGTCCTGAACGAAACCGAGGTATTCACCGGCCTCGGCGCCGACAGTGGCGATGGCGTGAAGGCGCTTCCCTCTGACGGCTGGATGATCGCTGATTGCGGCGACTGCGTGACCTTCACCGAGATCGGACCTGCCGAACTCAGCCGGGATCTGCGCCGGGCCAACGCCAAGCTGATCGCCGCGGCGCCCCTGCTTTTGGCTGACCTGGCCGAGGCCGCTGCCCAGCTGCGCAAGTACGAAGCCCTGCACCGCGCCAAGGGCACCGCCGACAGCCTGGCAAAGGCCGAGGTCAACGCCGAACTGGCTTCGCGCTTCGAGCGGACCATCACTGCGGCCACGGCCTGACCACCAACCTGCCGCCACCGGCGGCGCGGAGCCATCCATGAACCTGATCGACTGCTACGTGACGAAGATCCTCGGCGAGCCGTACCGCAAGTTCGGACACTGGTGGGTTGAGGCAGAGTACGAATCGGAAGGCCGCCCAGGCAAAACCCAGCTCATGTTCCGCACCGAGGAAGCCGCCCGCGCGGCGAAGGTCGGGCACCACTTCACGGCCTGAGGAGGCCCACATGGCAAACGCCACTGCTGCAGTGCAGCCAGGCTTGCTGCCGAGAATCATCCGGGCCGGTGATGCGCCCGGATATCTCGGCATGTGCAGAGACGAATTCAAGAACACCGTCCGCCCATTCGTGCGCGAATTTCCGATTGGAAAGCAAGGCATTGGGTTTGATCGACTTGAGCTGGACGCCTGGGTCGACGCGTACATCGAGGCGATGGCCGTTGAAAAGGCCGCCGATCAAGACAACAATCGGCCTCGCAGCGAGAGTCTGGCCGTGACCTCCAAGGAGAATCCATGGCCAAAAAGGCAATCACAGGCCTCCAGAAAATGCCGAGCGGCATCTGGAAAATCGACAAAATCTACAGGGGAGAGCGAATTCAAGAGAGCACTGGCACTTGTGACCGGGAAGAGGCAGAGCAATACCTGATCCATTTATTGGAGAAGATGCGCCTGCGCAAAGTCTACGGTGTGCGCGAGATCAAGACGTTCAGCGCCGCAGCGGCCAAATACTTGGTCGAGCACAAGGATCAGCCCTCATTCAGGATCACTGCGCTGTACCTGAACCAGCTGGACGACTATATCGGCCACCTGCCGCTGACGCATATCGATGATGAGGCCCTGGCCCCGTTCATTCGCGACAGGAAGGCCGATGTAGTGCTGCCGGACGGGAAGGTGAAAAAAGGAGTGAGCAACAGGACAGTCAACATCGCAATCGAACGAGCGATCCGTGTTCTATCGCTGGCGTGCAGGAAATGGCGGGACGAGGAGCGCCGGCCGTGGCTGGACAGCGTGCCGCTGCTAACCAAGCTGGAAGAGAAGAAGGCGAGCCGAAAGCCCTACCCCATGTCATGGGAGGAGCAATCGGTTCTCTTCGGGGAATTGCCAGACCATTTGCAGCGGATGGCCCTGTTCAAGGTAAACACGGGCTGCCGTGAGCAGGAGGTCTGCAAACTGAGGTGGGATTGGGAGATCTCTGTGCCAGAGCTTGGCACCAGCGTGTTTCTCATACCGGCCGAGTTCGGCGGCAGGCATGA
This sequence comes from Pseudomonas sp. VEM90, assembly GCF_054611535.1. Classification (NCBI taxonomy): domain Bacteria; kingdom Pseudomonadati; phylum Pseudomonadota; class Gammaproteobacteria; order Pseudomonadales; family Pseudomonadaceae; genus Pseudomonas; species Pseudomonas sp. VEM90. The sequence continues at coordinate 426,414 of NZ_JBTRAR010000001.1, forward strand.
GAACTCTGGGGTCAAGAACCGGGACGAGCGTCTGGTAGTGCTGAACGATGTGGCCAGATCGATCATAGAGAAGCAGCGCGGGCTTTCACGGGAATGGGTGTTCCCCTACAACGGCACCGCGATGCACCGGATGAACGATTCGGCCTGGAAGAAAGCGCGGGTTCGCGCGGCAAAGCTCTGGCAGGAGCAGCATCTACGGCCGGCACACCCTGGGTTCGCTTCTATCAGGATTCACGACCTTAAGCATACCTTCGGCAGGCGCCTGAAGGCAGCCGGTGTTTCAGAAGAAGATCGCAAGTCGCTTCTGGGTCACAAGAACGGCAGCGTGACCAGTCACTACTCCGGCGCTGAGATCGGTCAACTGATCGAGGCAGCAAACAAGGTATCGGCCACAGATTCACGCGGACCTGTGCTGACAATACTGAAGAGGAGAATTGGGTGATGAAAAGGCGAAGTCACTCGAAAAGTCACTATGCCCAGAAACGAAAAAGCCACCCGGAGGTGGCTAAGTCGTTGAAATATATGGTCGGGACGGAGTGATTCGAACACTCGACCCCTTGCACCCCATGCAAGTGCGCTACCGGGCTGCGCTACGCCCCGACTGGGCTTTGAAGCATGTTCTCAATCTTGCCGAGAACGTTGAAGAATGTACCCTAACCCTCTGATAAATGAAAGCTTTTTCTCAAAAAATTTTCCATCCATCAGAAACCCGGCTTACTTCTTCAACACCACCAACACATCCTCCAATTCAACAATCATCTGCCGAATCAGCTGCTTGTACTGGCTGGATTCATCTTTAGCCTCATCACTAGAGAGCCTCAACCGCGCCCCGCCAATGGTGAACCCCTGATCATACAGCAGCGCACGAATCTGGCGGATCATCAGCACATCCTGGCGCTGGTAATACCGCCGGTTCCCCCGCCGCTTCACAGGGTTCAGCTGGTCGAACTCCTGCTCCCAATACCGCAGCACGTGTGGCTTTACGGCACACAACTCGCTTACTTCACCAATGGTGAAGTAGCGTTTGCCCGGTATGGGGGGCAGTTCGTCGTTATGGCTTGGTTCCAGCATAGGCCTCAACCCGGGCCTTCAACTTCTGCCCTGGACGAAAGGTGACGACGCGCCGTGCGGTGATCGGGATTTCTTCCCCTGTCTTGGGGTTACGGCCCGGCCGCTGGCGTTTGTCGCGAAGGTCGAAGTTGCCGAAACCGGACAGCTTGACCTGCTCGTTCTCTTCAAGTGCGTGCCGAATTTCTTCAAAAAACAGCTCGACCAGCTCCTTGGCCTCACGCTTGTTAAGCCCCAGCTCCTCGTACAGCCTTTCGGCCATCTCAGCTTTCGTCAGAGCACCCATGCCGTTATTTCCTTAACGTGGTGTTCAACCTTTGTTCGAGCGAGGTGAGGATATTTTGCAGGGTAGTGTTCACCTCATCGTCGTTAAGAGTGCGCGATGGATGCTGCCAGGTCAAGCCGACGGCAAGGCTTTTTCTATCAGGATCAATGCCTTTACCTTGGTACACATCAAACAGCCTGAGGTCTGTGAGCCATTCGCCTGCATTGTCACGAATTAATTCAAGCACCGCGCTAGAAGCCACATCACGTCCTGCGATCAAAGCCAGGTCACGACGGGTTTCCGGGAACTTGGACAGCTCGCTGAATTTCGGCAGGCGGCCTTCGACCACGTCGCCCAGCACCAGCTCGAACAGGAATACCGGGCGGTCCAGGCCCAGGGCCTTGGCCAGCTCTGGGTGGATGGCGCCGAGGTAGCCGACCAGTTTGCCGTCGCGCTCGATGGCAGCGGTCTGGCCTGGGTGCAGGGCTGGGTGTTTGCCGGCACTGAAGGTGAAGTCGCTCAGGGCGCCGGAGTAACCCAGCAAGGCTTCCACGTCGGCTTTAACGTCGAAGAAGTCGACACCGTCGCGGCCGTTGGCCCAGCCTTCTGGCAGGCGGCTGCCGGTGATGACGCCGGCAATCATTGGCTGCTGCTGCAAGTCACCCAGTTGGCCGACAAAGCGCAGGCCGCTTTCGAACAGGCGCACGCGGTCTTGCTGGCGGTTCAGGTTGTGCTGCAGTGCCTTGACCAGGCCCGGCCACAGCGAGGCGCGCATGGCGGCCATGTCGCTGGAGATGGGGTTGGCCAGCAGCAGCGGCTCTACGCCCGGGCTGAACAGTTCGAACAGTTTCGGGTCGATGAAGCTGTAGGTGATGGCTTCCTGGTAGCCGCGGGCAACCAGCAGGCGGCGCAGGGTCGGCAGGTCACCGCGGGTTTCCGGCTTACCCTGTGGGGCCAGGCGGGCTTGCGGGTAACGAACCGGCAGGTTGTTGTAGCCGTACAGGCGGGCCAGCTCTTCGATCAGGTCCACTTCCAGGCTGATGTCGAAGCGGTGGCTTGGTACGCTGACGGTCCACTGCCCTTCCCCGCTCTTGGTCGTGGTCAGCTCGAGGGCGTTGAGCAACTGCTCGACCTGGGCTGGGTCCATTTCCATGCCAAGCATCTGAGTGATGCGTTCGGCGCGCAGGGTGACCGGGGCTACTTGTGGCAGGTGCTGTTCGCTGACCGCTTCGACCACAGGGCCGGCTTCGCCGCCAACGATGTCCAGCAGCAACTGCGTGGCGCGCTCCATGGCTTCGCGGGCCAGTTGCGAGTCGACGCCGCGCTCGTAGCGGTGCGAGGCATCGGTGTGCAGGCCGTAGGAACGGGCTTTACCGGCGACGGAAATCGGCTCGAAGAAGGCGCTTTCCAGGAACAGGTCGCGGGTTTTTTCGGTGTTCACACCGCTGTGCTCGCCACCCATGACGCCGGCGATGGCCAAGGCGCGGGTGTGGTCGGCGATGACCAGGGTGTCGGCACGCAGGGCAACTTCCTGGCCGTCGAGCAGGACGAGCTTTTCGCCCTCTTCGGCCATGCGCACGCGGATGCCGCCGTTGATTTCTGCCAGGTCGAAGGCGTGCATCGGCTGGCCGAGTTCGAGCATCACGTAGTTGGTGATGTCGACGGCGGCGTCGATGCTGCGAACGTCGCTGCGGCGCAGGCGCTCCACCATCCACAGTGGGGTTGGTTTGCTCAGGTCGACGTTACGGATAACGCGGCCCAGGTAGCGCGGGCAGGCAGCCGGGGCGCTGACTTCGACCGGGCGCACTTCGTCATGGGCGGCCGCTACGGCTGGCACCACCGGGCGGGTGACCGGGGTGTCGTACAGGGCGCTGACGTCGCGGGCCAGGCCGGCGATGGACAGGCAGTCGCCGCGGTTCGGGGTCAGGCCGATTTCGATGCTGGCATCATCCAGGCTCAGGTACGTGCGAATGTCTTCGCCAACCGGAGCGTCGGCAGCCAGCTCCAGCAGGCCGTCGTTTTCTTCGCTGATCTGCAGTTCGGCAGCCGAGCACAGCATGCCGAAGGACTCGACACCGCGCAGCTTGGCCTTCTTGATCTTGAAGTCGCCTGGCAGTTCGGCACCGATCATGGCGAACGGGATCTTGATGCCTGGGCGGGCGTTAGGGGCGCCGCACACAACCTGGAAGGTTTCCTGGCCGCTGCTTACCTGGCACACGCGCAGCTTGTCGGCGTCCGGGTGTTGCTCGGTGGCGAGAATTTCGCCCACGACGATGCCGCTGAACTGGCCGGCAGCGGGGGTAACGCTGTCAACTTCGAGGCCGGCCATGGACAGGCGGGCGACCAGTTCGTCACGGGAGACTTGCGGGTTGACCCAACCGCGCAGCCACTGTTCACTGAATTTCATGCTGTTCTCCTGAAAGTTGCGTCGATTGGGCCTAGCGGAATTGGGCTAGGAACCGCAGGTCGTTGTCGAAGAACAGACGCAAATCGTTGACGCCATAACGCAGCATGGCCAGGCGCTCGGCACCCATGCCGAAGGCGAAGCCCTGGAACTCTTCTGGGTCGATGCCGGACATGCGCAACACATTCGGGTGCACCATGCCGCAGCCCATCACTTCCAGCCAGCCGGTTTGCTTGCACACGCGGCAGCCGTTGCCGGAACACATCACGCACTGGATGTCGACTTCTGCAGACGGCTCGGTGAAGGGGAAGAACGATGGGCGGAAACGGACCGCCAGTTCTTTCTCGAAGAATACGCGCAGGAATTCTTCGATGGTGCCCTTGAGGTCGGCGAAGTTGATATCGCGATCGATCAGCAGGCCTTCGACCTGGTGGAACATCGGCGAGTGGGTGATATCCGAGTCGCAGCGGTATACGCGGCCCGGGCACACAATGCGGATGGGCGGCTGGGTGGACTCCATGGTCCGCACCTGCACCGGCGAGGTGTGGGTGCGCAGCAGCATGTTGGCATTGAAGTAGAAGGTGTCGTGCATCGCCCGCGCCGGGTGGTGGCCAGGGATGTTGAGCGCTTCGAAGTTGTGGTAGTCGTCTTCCACCTCTGGGCCTTCGGCAATGCCGTAGCCAATGTGGGTGAAGAACTGCTCGATGCGCTCGAGTGTACGGGTGATCGGGTGCAGGCCACCGGTGGCCTGGCCGCGGCCTGGCAGGGTGACGTCAATGCATTCGGCAGCCAGGCGAGCACTGAGCTCGGCTTCTTCAAAGGCAGCCTTGCGGGCATTGAGCACAACGGTGACGCGCTCTTTGGCGTCGTTGATCAGCGCGCCGACTTTCGGCCGCTCTTCGGCTGGCAGGTTGCCCAGGGTCTTCATCACCTGGGTCAGTTCGCCCTTCTTGCCGAGATAATTAACCCGGATCTGTTCCAGGGCGTTGATGTCTTCAGCGCGTTCCACGGCCTCTAGGGCTTGGGAGACCAGCGCATCCAGGTTTTCCATGTACAGACTCCAGATACGAAAATAGGGGAAGAGCTTTGAAGGCTCTTCCCCTATCGATGACGTTCAATGCCCGGCAGCGCTAGCACCGCCGGGTGATTGTCGCGGGTACTTAAGCCAGAACGGCTTTAGCTTTCTCGACAATCGCAGCAAACGCCGCTTTTTCGTTCACTGCCAGATCAGCCAGAACCTTACGGTCGATTTCGATCGAAGCCTTTTTCAGGCCAGCAATCAGACGGCTGTAGGACAGACCGTTGGTGCGGGCACCGGCGTTGATACGAGCGATCCACAGTGCGCGGAACTGACGCTTCTTCTGGCGACGGTCGCGGTAGGCGTATTGGCCTGCCTTGATGACCGCTTGCTTGGCTACACGGAATACGCGCGAACGTGCACCGTAGTAACCTTTAGCCAGTTTCAGAATTTTTTTGTGACGCTTACGAGCGATAACGCCGCGCTTAACACGAGCCATGAGTAACTTCCTCTATCTTAACCAGAATTAACGAACGCGCAGCATGCGCTCGACTTTTGCGACGTCGGACGGGTGCAGCAAGCTGGCACCGCGCAGTTGACGCTTACGCTTGGTCGACATTTTGGTCAGGATGTGGCTCTTGAAAGCGTGCTTGTGCTTGAAGCCCGAAGCTGTCTTCAGGAAGCGCTTCGCAGCACCGCTCTTGGTTTTCATTTTTGGCATGTTGGAACTCCGCATTCGATAAAATTACACATAATCATCAGGCCTGCCGTGCCCGGGAGATTACTTCTTTTTCTTGGGGGCGATGACCATCATAAGCTGGCGTCCTTCCATCTTCGGATGCTGCTCAACGGTGCCGTATTCGGCGAGGTCGGCTTCGACCCGCTTCAACAGCTCCATGCCCAGCTCCTGGTGGGCCATCTCACGACCACGGAATCTCAGAGAGATCTTGGCCTTGTCCCCATCGGTAAGGAAACGTACCAGGTTGCGTAGTTTTACCTGGTAATCCCCATCCTCCGTCCCTGGACGAAACTTGATTTCTTTGATCTGGATCTGCTTCTGGTTTTTCTTGGCTTCGTTAGCCTGCTTCTTCTTCTCGAAGAGGTGCTTGCCGTAGTCCATGACCTTGCAGACGGGCGGTACCGCGTCTGCAGAGATTTCTACCAGGTCCAGCTTCGCTTCATCAGCGATACGCAGCGCTTCATCAATCGAGACGATGCCAACCTGCTCGCCGTCTGCGCCAATTAACCGAACCTCGCGGGCCGAGATATTCTCGTTGATCGGGGCCTTCGGTACAGCACGCTTATCGTTTCTCATTTCACGCTTAATAGTCATTACTCCGATTCTTGGCGACCACGCCGGGAAACCGCTTGTGTCAGCAGCTCAGCGAATTGGGCGACGGGCATGGAGCCCAGGTCTGCACCTTCGCGAGTACGCACAGCGACGGTTTGCGTTTCGACTTCGCGGTCCCCTATAACCAAAAGGTACGGGACCTTGAGCAAAGTATGCTCGCGGATTTTAAAGCCGATCTTCTCATTTCTCAAGTCCGACTTGGCACGGAAACCGCTTCCGTTCAGAGATTTCTCAACCTCGAGGGCAAAATCGGCCTGTTTGTCGGTGATATTCATGATCACCGCCTGGGTTGGGGCCAGCCACGCCGGGAACACGCCAGCGTAGTGCTCGATCAGCATGCCGATGAAGCGCTCGAACGAACCGAGGATGGCGCGGTGCAGCATGACCGGGCGTACTCGGCTGTTATCTTCGGCAATATAGCTGGCATCCAGACGCTCTGGCAGGTTCGGGTCGTACTGCAGGGTACCGCACTGCCAGTTACGGCCGAGGCAGTCGCGCAGGGTGAACTCGATTTTCGGGCCGTAGAAGGCGCCCTCGCCAGGCTGGTATTCCCACTCAAGGCCGGATTCGTTCAGGGCGTCGGCCAGCGCGGTTTCAGCACGGTCCCACAACTCTTCGGAACCGACACGCTTGGCCGGGCGAGTGGACAGTTTCATGGCGATGTCGCTGAAACCGAAGTCCTTGTACACGTCCAGGGTCAGCTTGATGAAGTCGGCGGCTTCTTTCTTCACCTGATCTTCGGTGCAGAAAATGTGCGCATCGTCCTGTACGAAGCCACGCACGCGCATGATGCCGTGCAGTGCGCCGGACGGCTCGTTACGGTGGCAGGCACCGAACTCGGCCAGACGCAGCGGCAGGTCGCGGTAGCTTTTCAGGCCCTGGTTGAACACCTGCACGTGGCACGGGCAGTTCATCGGTTTTACCGCGTAGTCACGGCTTTCCGACGAAGTGGTGAACATGTTTTCGGCATAGTTGGACCAGTGGCCGGAACGCTCCCACAGGATGCGGTCGACAACCTGCGGGGTCTTGATTTCCTGGTAGCCGTTTTCGCGCTGCACGCCACGCATGTACTGCTCGAGTACCTGGTAGACGGTCCAGCCGTTGGCGTGCCAGAACACCATGCCCGGGGCTTCTTCCTGCAGGTGGAACAGGTCGAGTTGCTTGCCGATCTTGCGGTGATCGCGTTTTTCGGCTTCTTCGATGCGCTGGATGTACGCAGCCAGCTGCTTTTTGTCAGCCCAGGCCGTGCCGTACACGCGCTGCAGTTGCTCGTTCTTGGCATCGCCACGCCAGTAGGCGCCGGACAGCTTGGTCAGTTTGAATGCCTTGAGGAAGCGGGTGTTCGGAACATGCGGGCCACGGCACATGTCGACGTATTCTTCGTGGTAGTACAGACCCATGGCCTGTTCATCCGGCATATCTTCGACCAGACGCAGTTTGTAGTCTTCACCACGGGCCTTGAACACATCGATGACTTCGGCGCGCGGGGTCATTTTCTTGACCACGTCGTAGTCTTTTTCGATCAGCGCCATCATGCGCTTTTCGATGGCGGCCATGTCTTCTGGAGTGAAGGGGCGCTCGTAGGCGATGTCGTAATAGAAGCCTTCGTCAATGACCGGGCCGATCACCATCCTGGCGGTCGGGTACAGCTGCTTCACGGCGTGGCCAACCAAGTGGGCGCACGAGTGACGGATGATCTCCAGTCCCTCTTCATCTTTAGGGGTGATGATCTGCAGGGTGGCGTCGTTGCTGATCAGGTCACACGCATCGACCAGCTTGCCGTCGACCTTGCCGGCAACGGTGGCCTTGGCCAGGCCAGCGCCGATGGAAGCGGCTACTTCGGCTACGGATACGGCGTGATCGAACGAACGTTGACTGCCATCGGGAAGAGTAATAACGGGCATGGCGCCTCCTCTCCTAGTGGTGACCCCTACCAAAGGTCACGTGGGTTGGGATGAGCCAGTACAAGATCCGACCTGCCTTCCGGTAAAAGGAAGCCTGCCCCACAGTGGCAGAAGCCTTTCGGCTTGTCAGGGACGAACCAGAGTGACTGGAAAGAAAAAAGATAGCTGCAGCCGGCAACAGCGCGACCGCAAGCCGAGCATGCTAGCACGGGGGTTGCACCCCAGGCAGAAATATTTGGAAATTGCATCGCAGCGGTGAACTAACGCGGAAAAATACCGCTCAGACTTTGGGAAGCAACCTACTCTTGATGAGACCTTAACCCAAGGAGTAACTGGTGATGCGAGTTCCGTCTCTTCTGGCCCTGGCGGCCGCTGGCGCCCTGCTACTGCCCGTGGCCGCGAACGCCGGCAACTTCCCCCCCGGGAAGGAGGCCGGCTACATGACCCAGTGCACGCAAGTGGCCAGCGGCCAGGGCGTTGACGCTGCCACCGCGAAAAAGCACTGCGACTGCGGCGCGCAAGCCATCAAAAAGAACTTTACCGACGCCGAGATTGCCGACCTCGACAGCAAAGACGGCGTTGACGCCAAGCTGATGCAGAGGGCGCAGATGGTGGTAAAACAGGCCTGCGCACCGAAGAGCTGAAACCTTAAAGCCAGCGACGACCAGCCATTCTTTGAGCTGGATCAATATCCTGCGAAGGTAAAAGGCGCTAGATGCGCAGAATTAGACTATGATGTATCCCGTGCTCCGTAGCCTCGGCCGCATTGCACCAATGAAAAAACTAAATGTTCTGGAGATTCACCCATGTCCAATCGCCAACAAGGCACCGTCAAATGGTTCAATGATGAGAAAGGCTACGGCTTCATCACCCCAGCAGGCGGCGGCGACGACCTGTTCGTACACTTCAAAGCCATCGAATCTGACGGCTTCAAGAGCCTGAAAGAAGGCCAGACTGTTTCCTTCGTCGCCGAGCGCGGCCAGAAGGGCATGCAGGCTGCACAGGTTCGTCCGGAGTAATTCGGATAGCTGTAAAAAAACCCGCCCTTGTGGCGGGTTTTTTTATGGGCGATTGCATCATCTGAGTGGGGCGGGATTGCCTGCGAAACAGACTTTAGGGTGAATGGCACGGGCTTCGCCCGTGTTCGCGGGTGAACCCGCTCCTACAGGCGACTGCGCAGGCTTTTCACATTTTGCGCAAGGCAGTTGCCCCCGCGTGCATCAACCGCAGTTGGCGCGGGTTACCCTGCCTTGCTCATCCACATTCAGGTTCAGGCGCTCGGAGCGGTACTCCAGGGTCACTACGTCGTGCGGCTTGAGAATGCGCGCCATCTGCGAGCCGCTGGCCTTGCGTGCCTGCTCCAGCAATTCGGCACTGGCCTGTTTGCCAATGGCAAAGTCGGCACCACTGGCCTGGCAGCGGCCATCGTTGCCAGCTGGGGCGGCCGGCGCAGCCCCACCATCAGCGTTGCCACCAGTGCTGCAACCCGCCAGGACAGCAGCCACAGCCAAAGTTGCCAGGTAAGCACGGGTACGGAACATGAAGCCTCCTAAATCGGTCCGGGAACTGCCTGATCCGACAGCTCCGCTCATCATTTGTTGCAAAACCTGTCAAGTCTGCCTGAACTGTAGCAGGGAGGCGAAAAGCAATCGTGACCGGATTTTGCACAACGTGCTGTGTTTGCCATATGCTTAGCCCGCACGGTCACCGGCGCAAAGCCATGATTTGCTGCAAGAAGTGGAGCGCATCCCGCCTCCATCGAACACCAGGGTCAGGTGTTCTTCCTTCGTTCCGGGCCCCCAGCGAGAGCTTTTCATGAGCACCCACAGCATCGATGCCGATATCAAGGTCAAATGGGCCGAGGGCCAGAGCGCGTACAGCCCTGGCACTCCGGAAGAGTTGCTGTTGATCGCCATCGACCTGTTGGTGCGCGACAACGGTGCCGAGGCGGCACGCAGCTTCATCGACCAGGTGTTCGAGCGCTACGCGCCGCACGCAGCTATTCCAATCGCGCCAGGCGGGCACTGAGCAGGTCGAACAGCCCCTGGGCATCACCCTGCTCCACCCACAGCACATTCGCTGGCTGCTTGAGCACGCCGTACCAGTCCGCAATTGTCTGGCCGAAAGTGGGCCCTTCGCGGCTGTCGATGCTCATGTGGATGCGCCGGCCACTGAACAGCTCGGGCTTTAACAGGTAGGCGATGACACTGGCGTCATGCACAGAGCCACCGGGCATGCCGTACAGGTCCATGTCGTGGGTGATGTAGGCATTGAGGATGTCCACCACGCGCTTGCTGGCCTGGTTGTTCACGGCTGCCAGTTGCGTCAGGCGGGCGTTGCTGGTCAGCAGCTTGTGGGTGACGTCCAGAGGCAGGTAGGTCAGCTGCACGCCGCTGGCCAGCACCACTTCGGCGGCGTGCGGGTCGGCATAGAGGTTGAACTCCGCCACCGGGGTGATGTTGCCGCCGTTGAAATGCGCTCCCCCCATGACCACCACCTCTTTGATGCCTTTGACGATGCCTGGGCGCTGGATCAGCGCCAGGGCCAGGTTGGTCTGCGGGCCGAGCATGGCGACGGTGATGCTGTGCGGTTTGGCTGCGCCGAGGGTATCGACCAGGTATTGCACGGCATTGCCCTGGGCCAAGGGCGCTTTCGGCTCGTGCACCTGGACACCGGTGAGGCCTTCTTCGCCATGAACGTCGGCGGCGTAGATAGGCGTGCGCACCAATGGGCGGCCGGCACCGGCGTACACCGGGATGTCTTCGCGCCCGGCCCATTCGCGGGCCAGACGGGCATTGCGCGAGGTCTTGTCCAGGCGCACGTTGCCGGCCACGGTGGTGATGGCGCGGATATTGAGCTCTTTGGGCGAAGCCATGGCCAGAAACAGCGCAACCACATCGTCGGCGCCGGGATCGGTGTCAATGATCAGGTCGATGGGTGCGGCCTGGAGGGTCGAGGCTGTGGCCATGAAGACGATTCCTTGTAGCAGGGACTTGAGCATGGGTGGCACTCCTGTTGCCTATGAATCATTCGTTTGCCCCCCGGTGTCTTTTGTGGAAACGGCTAAAAGGTGACGCCGGAGATGAGTGCAATGTTGCTGTAGGGCTGGCACTCGCCTGTACGCACCACCGCACGGGCACTGCGCGAAAGCACTTTGAAATCCTCATGGGCCAGCCATTCGCGCTTGCCCAGCTTGCCCTTCAATCGCTCGATTTCGACCAGCGCGGGTGGCACCACTTTTTGCATTTCTTCAGCCAGCACGTGCCGCTCAACCTGCAATTCGCTCAGCACCACTCGCAGCACGCTGGCGAAGTCCGGCAGGCCAGGCGTAATGGCCAGGTCGATAAATTCCACCCCCGGCGGCACCGGCAGCCCGGCATCGCCGATCACCAGGATATCGCCATGCCCCATGCCGGCAATGACCCGCGACAGGGCAACGTTCAACAGTGGGGTTTTCTTCATGGCGTCAGCTCCGCCAGGTAGGGAATCGACGGTTGGGCACCGGCACGGGTAACCGACAATGCTGCGGCACGCTGACCAAAGATGATCGCCTCACCCTCCTCCAACCCACGTACCAGGCCGGCAGCAAAGCCACCAATGAAGGTATCGCCGGCAGCGGTAGTGTCCAGCGGTTGCACGTGCGGCGCAGGATAGTGCTGATGGCCTTGGGCGGTAACCAGCAAGGCACCTTGCGCACCCAAGGTAATGATCACTTTGCCTGCCCCCAGCTGCAGCAAGCACTCGCCGGCGCGCCGGGCACTGTCCTGATCGGTCACCGCCACACCGGTCAAGGCTTCGGCCTCGCTTTCGTTAGGGGTAAGGTAATCGATATGCGCAAACCAGTCCGCTGGCAAGGGGCCGGTAGCAGGCGCCGGGTTCAGGATGACCTGCTTGCCCAGTTCACGCGCCCTGGCCAGCGTGCAAGCCACAGTGTCAGTCGGCACTTCCAGTTGGCAGATGACCACCTCGGCGGCCTGCAGCAGCGCATCGAAGCGCAGCACCGACTGCGGCGTCAGCAGGCCGTTGGCGCCGGGAATGATGACAATACAGTTCTGGCTGGCAGCATCCACCGTGATCAGCGCCACACCGCTGGACACACCTGGGCAGGTGCTGACGCCCTGACAGTCGATCCCCTCGACATACAAGGCCCGGTGCAGTTGCCGACCGTAATCATCATCCCCAACATTGCCGATCATCGCCACGCTGCCGCCCAGCCGCGCAGCCGCCACGGCCTGGTTGGCACCCTTGCCGCCCGGTACCGTGAAAAAGCTATCGCCGGGGAGTGTTTCGCCGGCCCGAGGCAGGCGCTGGGCGCGAGCCACCAAGTCCATATTGAGGCTGCCGACCACCACAACCTTGGCATTCATGACGTTTCCTTAGCGTTAGCGGTAATCATTGAACAGGTCCGGGCGCGGCCCGGTGGACTCACGCAAGACGATACGCGGGGCGACAATGCGCTGCTCCGCTGCGCCTTGCCGGGGCGTAGCGATACGCGTCAGCAGCAACGAGGCAGCGCTTTCGCCCAGCTCGCGGATCGACTGGCCCACCGTGGTCAGTGGCGGGTACACGTAGCGGCTGAGCTCGATGTCGTCGAAGCCGATCACCGACAGCGCGCCGGGTACGCTGATATTGCGTTCGGCTGCAGCCCGCAGCACACCAAAGCCGATCATGTCGTTGCCGGCAAAAATCGCCGAGGGCCGCTTGCCTTCCAGCACCTGCGCCGCCGCCGCATGGCCACCCGGGCTGGTGAAGTCGCAGTGCAGTACACGGCTGCCCGGCACAGGCGCCCCGGCTTCGGCCATGGCACGGCGGAAGCCGCTCAGGCGCAGCTGGGTAACCCCGGTTTCGGCGGGACCGCCGATATAGGCGACGTCGCGATGGCCAAGTTCCAGCAAATGCCGGGTGGCCAGGTATGCCCCCTGCTCGTGGTCAATACGCACCAGGTCGGCATCGACGCCTTCCAGCTCACGGTCGACGATGACCATTGGCGTGCGCACACTGGCCAGGCTTTGCAGCAGGTCGTCGTCCTGGCCCACCGAGGCCACTACCAGCCCGTCGATGCGCTTTTCCAGCAGCACGCGCAGGTAGCTGCGCTGCTTCTGCGGGTTGTCGTCGGAATTGCACAGAATCACGCAATAGCCGTTGCGCTCGCAGGCGTCTTCGATACCCCGCGCCAGCTCGGCAAAGTACGGGTTGACGCTGTTGGGCACCAACAGCCCGATGGTGGCCGTGCTGCGCGCCTTCAGCGAGCGCGCCACCGCACTGGGCACGTAATCCAGTTCGATGATGGCGGCTTCCACTTTCAGCCGCACCTGCTCGCTGACCGGACGGGTCTTGTTGAGTACATGGGACACAGTGGTATAAGAAATACCCGCCAGTGCCGCGACGTCTTTGATGGTTGCCATGTTGTCAGTTCCGCCGGCCCGCGCGCCGGCTACGGTAAGTGTCGAGCACCACGGCGATGACGATCACCGCCCCGGTGATGATACGTTTGGTCGGCTCGCTGGCGCCGATCTGCGCCAGCCCGGCGGCCAATACGGAAATGATCAGTACGCCAAAGAAGGTGCTGATGACCGAGCCACGCCCACCCATCAGGCTGGTGCCGCCGATCACGACGGCGGCAATGACCTGCAGCTCCAGGCCAGAGCCGGCATTGGGGTCGGCCGCTTCCAGCCGCGAGATCTGGAACAGCGCGGCCAGGCCGGCGAGCAGGCCCATCAGGGCGAACACCAGCACTTTGTAGGGGCGCGGATCGATACCGGCCAGGCGCACGGCCTCTTCGTTGGTGCCGATACCGATCAGGTAACGACCGAATACCGTGCGCGTCAGGACCAACTGGGCGAGCACGATCACCAACAAGGCGATGATGAACGCTGGCGAAACACCAAAGGCGACCGGGTTGGAGAACCAGGCATAGGCATCGCCGATATAGGCGGTGCGCGAGTCGGTGAACTGGTAGGCCAGGCCACGGGCCATCTCCAGCACACCAAGCGAAACGATGAACGACGGGATGCGCCAGGCCACGGTGACGCTACCGGTAATGCTGCCGGCCAGCGCGGCCACGGCCATGCCCAGCAGCGCCGAGGGCAGCACGCCCCAGCCCCAGCCGAGTATCGCCACGCTCACCGTCGAGGCGGCCAGCGCCAGCACCGAACCCACCGACAGGTCGATGCCGCCGATGATCAGCACGAAGGTCATGCCCACCGCCAGCACCATCAGGTCCGGGATCTGGTTGGCCAGCGTGCTGAAGGTGCCATACGACCAGAAGTGGCTGCTGAGGAACGAGAACAGCACAATCATCGCCAGCAAGGCGCCAGCCAGGCCCAGGTAGGTGCCCAGGCCAAAGTACGTACCGCTGCGGCGCACGGGGGCGGCGCCCGGGTTGTTTAGCGGGGTGGTTTTCATGCATCCATCCTGGGGGCTGCATCATGCAGCAGCGCGTCACGTTTCTGATAACCGGCGAAGGCGGCGGCAAGCAACTGGTCCTGGCTCCAATGATCACGCGCGAAGGTGTCGATCAGGCGGCCGGCGGACAGCACGGCGATGCGGTCGCAAATCAGCATCAGTTCGCGCAGGTCACTGGACACCACCACCAAGGCCTTGCCTTGACGCGCCAGCTCGGCCAACAGGCCATAGATGTCGAACTTGGCGCCCACATCGATGCCACGCGTGGGTTCGTCGAACAGCAGCACCTGGCAATCGCGCTCCAGCCAGCGGCCAATCACCACCTTCTGCTGGTTACCGCCAGACAGCTCACCCACCACTTGCTGCGCGCCAGCACTGCGAATGCGCATGGCCTGGATCTGGCGTTCGGCCAAGGCCTTTTCCGCCTCGCCATCGAGCACGCCGGCCCGCGATACCGCGCCCAGGTTGCCCAACGCAATGTTGGCGCTGATCGACTGCGTCAACAGCAGGCCCTCGCCCTTGCGGTCTTCGGTTATCAGCGCGATACCGGCCCGCACTGCAGCCTTGGGCGAGTCGATGTTTACCGCCTGCGGCGGCTGGCCCAGCGCGATACCGCCGCTGTCGGCGCGATCGGCACCGTAGATCAGGCGCAGCAGCTCGGTACGGCCGGCGCCGATCAGGCCGGAGATGCCAAAAATCTCCCCTGCCCTGACTTCGAACGACACCTCGCGCACTTTGTCGCCGCGGCACAACTTGTCGACCTTGAGCAGCGGTGCCCCCATCTGCCGTCGGCCCAGGTCAATATGCTCGCCCAGCTCGCGGCCGACCATCAGGTTCACCAGCTCGGCGCTGCTGTAGCGCTGGATCGGCTCGTCGCACACCAGCTTGCCATCGCGCAGTACAACGATGCGTTGGGCCACACGCTGCAACTCTTCCAGGCGATGCGAGATATAGACGATGGCCACGCCGCGGGCGCGCAGACGCTCGATCTGGGTGAACAGCAACGCCACCTCGCGCGCAGTGAGCATGGCAGTGGGCTCGTCCAGGATCAGCACATGGCAGTCACCGATCAGGTTGCGGGCAATCTCGACCATCTGCTGATGGCCGATGCCCAGCTCGCCGACCGGGGTGTCCGGGTCGATGGCGTCGAGCCCGACCCGGGCCATGGCGGCCATTGCCAGTTGGCGCAGGCGCTTGTGGCTGATCCAGCCGAAACGGCTGGGCAGGTTGTCGAGAAACAGGTTTTCCGCCACGGTCAGCGTCGGCAGCAGGTTCAACTCCTGCATGACCATGCGCACCCCAAGGCGTTCGGCCTCGCCGCGACTGCCGGGCGCGTAGGCCTGGCCGCGGTAGGTCATGTGCCCGGTGGTGGGCACCTCCAGGCCACTGATGAGCTTGGACAACGTGCTCTTGCCAGCGCCGTTCTCGCCGGTCAGGGCCAGCACTTCACCGGCGCGCAGGTTCAGGCTGACCTCGCCGAGCACGGGCTGGGCATAGGTCTTGCCCAGGCCGCTGGCGGCAAGCACCACTTCATTGGCCGATGCAGGCATGGCCGATTCTCCTGGCGGCATCAGGGCTTCTTGGTGATGAGTTCGACCGGGGTCTGGATGACATTGTCGGCATCCACATCAGGTTTTTCGCCCTTGACCATTTTCAGCGCCGCCTGAATGCCGTACACCGCCTGCTGGCTGGCGGCCTGGTCGAGGGTGGCAAGCACGCGACCGTCTGCAAGCATTGGCTTGATGGCATTGATGTTGTCATAGCCCACCACTTGCACCTGGCCTGTCTTGCCAGCGGCACGCACGGCGGACACAGCGCCCAGCGCCATGCTGTCGTTGCCAGCCAGCAAGGCCTTCAGGTCGGGGTATTCGTTGAGCATGGAGGCAGCGACGGCGTTGCCTTTGTCGATCTCCCAATTGCCGCTTTGTACCGAGACGATGTTCATCTGCGCGGCATTCATGGCGTCCTTGAAGCCGGCGGTGCGCTGCTGGGCATTGGTGGTGGTCGGCACCCCTTCGATAATACCCACCTGGTCGCCGGCCTTGAGTTTCTGGCTGGCCAGGTAATCGCCAACCAGACGCGCGCCCTTGCGGTTGTCGGGGCCGACGAAGGGAACGCTGATGCCTTTGCTCTTGAGCAGATCAGGGTCAAGACGATTGTCGATATTGATCACCACCACGCCCTGGTCCATGGCCTTCTTCACCGCCGACACAAGTGCCTTCGAGTCAGCCGGCGCAATGACCAGGGCCTTGGCGCCGGCATTGACCATCTGCTCGACGATGCGGATCTGCTCGCCAGTGTCGGTTTCGTTCTTGATGCCGTTGGCGATCAGGTCGAACTCGTCGGCGTGGGTTTTCTGGTAATCCTTGGCGCCGTCTTCCATGGTGCGGAAGAACTCGTTGGCCAGCGACTTCATGACAAGGGCGACCTTGGGCTTGTCTTCGGCGTGAGCAGCAGACAATGGCAAGACGAGGCTAAGCGAGGAAATGACAGCGAAGGCCAGCAGACGACCGGGGAACGGCAGCTTCATGGACGATGACTCCGAATCTTGTGTTTTTTATCGGATCGCAAACGTTTGCGTTGACCAACTATGGTAACAGGACCGTTGTTTGTCAAATCCGTTTGGCTATCGGAGGCCAGAGTGCTGCTGGGACCGATTATGCAGATTTTCCGAAAAACCGAACACCTTTACCTTTTTTTGTTCGGAATTGCGAATGCAGCCCCCCTTTTTTCAGGTGCGGTCTCGCGTCACGAATGCGTCGCGCGGCGCCCCCGACCCGGTGCAACACCGCGCATTGCCGGGGCTGCTACACAGCCCATTGCAACGCACGGCCGTCCCAACCCTGGCGCACGTGGCGCCTTGGTACGAAAAATGCCTGTAGCCCCGCGCGACTCAATAACTAACTCACTAGGAAGCGAGAACAATAACGATGAATGCCGCACTGAAAACCTTCGCCCCCAGCGCACTCGCCCTGCTGCTGATCCTGCCAACCAGTGCCTCGGCCAAAGAAGCCGAAACCCAACAGAAGCTGGCCAACGTGGTCATCCTCGCCACCGGCGGCACCATTGCCGGCGCCGGCGCCAGCGCTGCCAACAGCGCCACTTACCAGGCTGCCAAGCTGGGCGTCGACAAGCTCATCGCCGGCGTGCCGGAACTGGCCGACATCGCCAACGTACGCGGCGAACAAGTCATGCAGATCGCCTCCGAGAGCATCAGCAATGACGACCTGCTGAAACTGGGCAAGCGCGTCGCCGAGCTGGCCGAAAGCAAGGACGTCGACGGTATCGTCATCACCCACGGCACCGACACTCTCGAAGAAACCGCCTACTTCCTCAACCTGGTAGAGAAGACCGACAAGCCAATCGTGGTGGTCGGCTCGATGCGCCCGGGCACCGCCATGTCCGCCGACGGCATGCTCAACCTGTACAACGCCGTGGCCGTAGCCAGCGACAAGCAGTCGCGCGGCAAGGGCGTGCTGGTGACCATGAACGACGAGATCCAGTCCGGCCGCGACGTGAGCAAGACGGTCAACATCAAGACTGAAGCCTTCAAGAGCACCTGGGGCCCGATGGGCATGGTAGTGGAAGGCAAATCGTACTGGTTCCGCCTGCCGGCCAAGCGCCATACGGTCAATTCCGAGTTCGACATCAAGCAGATCAGCAGCCTGCCACAGGTGGACATTGCCTATGGCTATGGCAACGTCACCGACACCGCCTACAAGGCCCTGGCACAGAACGGCGCCAAGGCGCTGATCCATGCCGGTACCGGCAACGGTTCGGTATCGTCGCGAGTTGTCCCGGCGCTGCAGGAACTGCGCAAGAACGGCGTGCAGATCATCCGCTCGTCGCATGTCAACCAGGGTGGTTTCGTACTGCGTAACGCCGAACAGCCGGATGACAAGAACGACTGGGTCGTGGCTCACGACCTGAACCCGCAGAAGGCGCGGATCCTGGCGATGGTGGCAATGACCAAGACCCAGGACAGCAAGGAGCTGCAGCGCATCTTCTGGGAGTACTGAGTGCTCCTCCCTCAGAGCCGGCTCTCCGGCTCTGAGGGCCTCACTGCCCTCTCCTGAACCGCACAGATACTGAGGGTACAAACCGGCGACATCGCTTACCTTTCTGACCGGCCTCATGGTTTACAGGCCAACCCTGGATTTCTCCTGACAAGCAGTTGCGAAATTACTTACAGTGAAATACTGTACGTGCATACAGCAAAAACAAGGGAATTCCTGTGTCCAGCACCGCCTCCGCCACCCCGAGCAGCTATGAACAGCTGGGTGTACGCATCCAGAAGATCATCAACAGCCCAACCGCCCAGCGCAGCCGCGCGGCGCTGATCTTCCGCCTGGAACAGGAAAGCCCGGATGACTGGGAAACTCTGCTTCAGGAGATCGCCGAGAACGACAACGTCACCCTCGCCCACCGCGACGATGGCGGCGTGCAGATTTTCTGGACCGTACCAAAGGAAGACTGACTGCGCATGAGAGTTTCGCTTTTCGCAGCCGCTTGCCTGTTACTGACCACGCCACTTGCCCAGGCCGACGCCCCGCGTACCTTCCAGGAGGCCAAGAAGGTCGCCTGGAAGCTCTATGCACCGCAATCGACCGAGTTCTATTGCGGGTGCAAATACAAGGGCAACAAGGTCGACTTGGCGTCCTGCGGCTATACCCCGCGCAAGAATGCCCGGCGCGCCTCGCGCATCGAATGGGAACACATCGTACCCGCCTGGCAGATCGGCCATCAGCGCCAATGCTGGCAGAGTGGCGGGCGCAAGCAGTGCTCGCAGCATGACGAAGTGTACCAGCGCGCCGAAGCCGACCTGCACAACCTGGTGCCAAGCATCGGTGAGGTCAACGGCGACCGCAGCAACTTCAGTTTCGGCTGGCTGCCGGAGCAACGCGGCCAGTATGGCCGCTGCCTGACCCAGGTCGATTTCAAGGCCAGGAAAGTGATGCCGCGCCCATCGATCCGCGGCATGATCGCCCGCACCTACTTCTACATGAGCAAGCAGTACAACCTGCGCCTGTCCAAACAGGACCGCCAGCTGTTCGAAGCCTGGAACAAGACCTACCCGCCGCAAGCCTGGGAGCGGCAACGCAACCAACAGGTCGCCTGCGTGATGGGGCGGGGAAACGCGTTCGTAGGGCCGGTCAACCTCAAAGCGTGCGGTTGATCCTCAGGCCAGCGCTTGTAAATAGGCGCTGGCCTCCCGGTAACGGGCCAGCCGCGCCAGGTCGGCGGGGCCCGGGCAGGGGATGCGCGAGAGGTCACTGTTGTCGGCCAGATCGGCCAGCTTGACGGTGCGCGCCAACGGGTCATCACCCAGGCGCACCACGAAATCCTGGTAAGGCTCGCCCTCGCGGCGGCTAAGCGCCAGCAACGCGGCCAGGATTTTCAGCGCGAAGCCCTCGCGCGCCAGGTCAGACAGGGTCAGCGGGGTGTCTTCGATCACATCGTGAAGCACCGCCACAATCCGCTGTTCAGGTGTGGTAACCCGCATCATCACGCGTAACGGGTGGAGGATATAAGCCGCCCCACCCTTATCGTATTGCCCTTCATGCGCCCTGGCGGCCACGGCAATGGCACGCTCCAGTGTAGACATGAGGCCCTCCCCGTTTGGCCGCTACCCACCCAAGCATAGCCAAACTTGTGTGAACGGCGCCTGACACAAGCCTTTGCTGCGCCGCCTCCGCCCAGGCTTAGACTCTGCAGGAAAAGCCTTGATACTTGTTCATGCTGCGTTGAAAACAGACCCTAGCGTGATGCGCCGTGCTGGATGACCACCGAATCGGTACCCAGCTTGGCCATCACTTCGTCCCTGCGCGCTTGCGCCTCTTCGCGGGTGGGGAACGGCCCCAGCAGCACCACTGGCTTGCCGTCGCGGTACTCCACCGAAGACGGGATGCCCTTTTCGATCAGGCGCGCCGTCATGTCGCTGAGGGCACCCATGTTGGCGCCCTGCACCACTTCCACATCCCAACCCTGGGGCGCCGGCTGGTCTGCCAGGGCCTCGGCACGCCGCTGCAGGTCGGCACCGCCGCAAAGCTCGCGGATACGCAGGTTATTGCCGGTATCGTCAACGATGATGTCGTACTGGCCGTCGCGCTTGATCGCCACATAACTGCGGTAGGCTTCGTACTGCCCGGCATCGTCCTTGCCGCGGACCTGACCGCAGATGGTGCCCTGGGTGTCGATCCGCACGTTGCCGAACTTGGCGGTCTTGGGGTTGTTCAGGTGTTCGGCCACCTGCTTGTGCACGCCTTCGACCTCGTTCTCACAGCCCGCCAGGGCGAGCACTGCCATTACCACAGCCAGTTTGCGCACGCGTGTACCTCCAGATTCGAAGGGGCGGATTCTAGCACGCCGGGGTATGCCCGAACCGCGACCAAACGTTACACGCTGCTTCGGGCGCAAATGCAAAAAGGGCGATCATTTCTGATCGCCCTTTTTCGATTTGGTAGGCACAATTGGACTCGAACCAACGACCCCCACCATGTCAAGGTGGTGCTCTAACCAACTGAGCTATGTGCCTGTCGTGTGGTGCGCATATTAGTGATCCGATACGCACCTGTAAAGCTTTTTTTTGAGAAAAATCAAAAACTTTCGCATGCAAGCGCTTCGTGCCCATACCGCGGTTTTCGACACACATGGCAATGGACAATGAAAAAAGGGGTGACCCTTTCGGATCACCCCTTTTTCGATTTGGTAGGCACAATTGGACTCGAACCAACGACCCCCACCATGTCAAGGTGGATGTTACATACCTGGTAACCGATTGATTTACATAGGAATATCGGGATTGCTGACTCCATGAAAAATGGCCAATATGGCCCATTACAATCAAGAACTTAGCGTAGGGTTTTGCAAATCGACTCGGCGTAAAAAATATGCTCCATGTCGACCGCGCCACAAAAACGAGGCTCTCCATTTTGTGGCGCAGGTTTCCACGAAACCATCGTGAAGGTGCTGGACGCCGATCGTTAACTGACACGCCGAAATCGCTGTAGGCGCTGCGCCGCCAGCGCTTGGACCTAACCGCCGCAACCCCAGCACCTTCGTCGGACATCCCGTGTGAACAATTGCCGCCGGCTGGCTCTCGCGCCAAACTGGGTGTGATTTCTACGCGAGCAGACATGCCCGTGAGGTGACGATTATGGATCCTGAAATTATCCATATCCCTGAAATGGCCATGCTACTCGGCCGTTCCGAATCCGCGATACGTAGCGCCTTACAGGCGCAGGCAGCATGGCTACCTCCATCTTTCAAGCAGGGGCATCGGACCTGCTGGAGGCTTGAGTCCGTCAGGACGTTTCTCAAGGAGTGGGAACAAACTGGCGGAAAGCAATCGAAGCCTGGGCGCAAGCGGAAACCACCTCCCACGCTTATCAGGGTGAGGTAGCCAATTGGGGGCCGGAGGTCTGTATGATTTCAGCAGCGACTGATCGCTTCATGCGGATTGATGAGGTGATATCCGCGACGGGGCTGGGAAGGAACACCATATACACCCGAATGCGCGAAGGTACCTTCCCACGACAGGTTCACTTGGGGCCGAAATCCGTCGCCTGGCTCCAGTCGAGCATTTCGGAATGGATGACATCCGTCGTGGATAGCGCTTCGTCGGCCAACAAGGGCCATCTATGAAAGCAGCGATATGATGGATTCGGTCGCTGCGGGAATCATCATGATCACGGCCGGCGCTTCGCTGCACGAATGTCAAAGGCCCCGCAGCGACCCTGATTACATCCCTTTCTGGGCCTCTGCCCGGCGGGCATCAATATACTCTGCCAAGTCAGCCACGTGCACACCCCGAGATGACTTCTGACTGCGCTCCATGGCTATAAGCGGCAAGCGAATTTCACCGCAGGCAATCTTGATCTTCATTTTTGTCGGGCTGAGATGAGGAAAGTAGTCAGCGCATACACGCCCCAGTGGTATGACGGCAAGACCATCGTACTGAGCCATTAGGATGAATGCAGTTTTCATACCTTCTTCCTTTTCTTGGGCGCGACAAGCTCAAGAGTCTCTTTAAAAGTGAGACCTTGATAAGTTGACGATTCACGGGGCTGGCGTGCCGACGATTCCGCTACGAACCTTGGCTTGTTCCCAATCGAGTGCTTGGCCACGTAGGCATCAACCCAATCGTCGAGCTCGTAGCGATCAAAGCCGACGCCTTGAACGCCGATACGGAACTCTCTGACATAAGGTCGTACCGTCTTGTTGAATTCGTCCTTACACATGCCTAGGTAGCTAGGAGCTGCCCGGCATCTCAGGATACGCGGGAGGATCTGATGTTCCTTGGCCATCGCCGTCCACTCGTCAGCAGATCTGGAGCACTAGTTTTATCGGGGATGGACGAACGGGGCTAGAGCATTCTGTCGGCAGGACCACCCAGGCAAAAAGCCAGATTAATGCAGTGGTGGCAAATCCTTGCCTCTGGCCTTGGCGATGACGCGGAGCTGGTAATCGGACACGACCTGGAACAGCGACTCAGCCAGCAGACGCAGGCGCTCGATCTCCTCCGCCGGCGCGCCGCGATCCTGGGCCTGGTGATACTCCCGCAGGGCGTCGACAGCCTGCTGAATCAGCGGCTCGCCGGCCTCAACCATCCCTATGAAGGTGCGCTTGTCCACTTCCCTGCCCCGATCAATTGATCAGGGCATTATAGGACGCCTCGCATAGATCACCTGCTATTCGGGCTTGGTCATAAGCTTTCGCCAGTTCTCCCGCTCGAGCATCAGCCCGTGAGAGCAGGTCGGAGAGCACCAGGGCGGCGCGGGTGGCTGCCTGGCCTCGGGCGACAGCGGCGGTATCCGGGCCGGGGCAACTGACGGCGGCAGCGAGATGGGAGGCTTCACTGCGCAGCCGCTGGCCAGCAACATCGGCGTCAGCAGCGCCAGCATCAGCAATCGTTCGTTCTTCCTGAGCATAGGCTCTCGCTTCCTCCTGCGCCTGGGCGCGACGTTGTTCTTCCTTCCGGGCGCCTCGCTCGCCGATCACCTCGGCAAGCCGGTCGCCGCTGTCTCGCTGCGCTGACGCCTGCCCGGCGTTCGCTCGCTCAACCGAGCGGCCGTGCTGGTAAGCGGCCCAATGGGATGCCAGCAGCACGGCAACTGCCAGTACGGCCCAGCCCTTCATGCCAAGGCCCTCCGGATGCCTTCGTCGATCACCTCGGCCTTGTAGGGATTGCCGCCGTTCTCGTGGGCGATGATGCTGACCACTGCCTCCCGCAGCACTTGCGGCTTGGAGATGTCGATGGAGTCGCGGACGCCTACGCCCAGTCGCTTAGCAATGGCCTGCGCGTACGCCAGGGTGTTGTTCTCGCTGGATGGGGCCCAGCGGCTGATGAACTCCAGTGGGGTGTCGATGCCAGGGCGGCCCACGCCTGGCATGCCGTCTTTGCCCCGATAGTTGAGCAGCAGCTTGGCCAAGGCGCGGATTCCGTTCTCTGCTTGGTCAAAGCGGGCGAAGCGCGGGTTGGCCACGCCAACCTCCAAGCCAAGCTGGCCCTGCCACGCGTTACGGGGGTTAAAATCGATGTTGCCCGGGTTGTTATTGCGAACGCCGCGCGGTGTGGACATGGTTTCTCCAGACGAAAGAAAGCCCGCGCATGGCGGGCGGCATGAATTTCAGGCACAAAAAAACCGCTCAAGGCGGTCGTGTGAACTGATCAGGCTTAGACGGTGATCCCGCGTCTCGCGGCGTAGGCCCGCAGGTCAGCTACGGTGGTCTGGATTTCCGTCTCGGTGAGGGCAACGCTATGCCCTTGGAACACAGCAACGTCACATGCCCCAAGAAGGTTGGTCTGACCGCTACCGATCCTGATCTTGCCAGTCGCCAGCCGTCGCGGCAGCGATGCCGAGGTCGTTTGGGTCAGCCCGCTGGTGAGGTCGCGCATCACAACAGCCGTAGGGGTAACCTGGATCATGTACAGGCCCCACAGGTTCGCCACCGCCGGTTTGGTCACGCCAGCCAGGACGTTGGTGTTGGTTCCGGCGTCCGAGCCATAACCTGCAGTTGCGGTGATGCGGTTCAGTGCCGAGAGGTAGATGCTCACACCGTAGGCGGCGCCGCCATCACCAGCCTGACCCTGATAGTTGCCCAGGAACATGGGCCGATCGGCCGCAACCGATCCATCGGCCGCCGTTCTGGCGATGACGAACATGGTCATGGACTCGGATTCGGCCATGGCAGTTTCGATGAGATTCACCGTGCCCTTGCAGCTCAAGTAAGCCGCTTGAGGTACCGGCGCTCCCACCACTTTGCTCTGCCCCTTGCCCGGAGCGAAATTTCGACCAGCCTTGGTTAGGCTAGTATTCAAGAAATGCACCGCTTCAAGCCCGCGACGAACTGGAGCGGCGTATTCAGTTGCCACGCTCTCGGCATCAACGCCCTTTGCAACTAATCGGACACCCATTGTTAACTCCTTAAAACCCAGTACTACGGTTGAACTCGAACATCACACAGGCGTTGTGCAATGCGAACGTGTTGCCAAGCGGGGACTGAACCTGGTCGTACAGGCCGTGTGTGTCCCGCAGGTTGCCCCGGGCACCGGTGGCTGGGCCGGATGCCTTTGGATCGGTAGGTCGGCCTCGCCCGTAGCTCAATGTGCTGTCCGGGGCAGCGGCGCGCGAAAGCGAGATGCGAACAGTATCGAAAGCCGTAACGCTGACCGAGCTGATGAGATCGGTGACCAGGCTACCGTTCTCGCGAATGTCGAAGCCGAAGTTCGCCGTCAACGCGGCCAGAGCGTTATCCAGGACCAGCTCCCCACGAGGAACATGGAACTTGATGTCGATAGCCTGGGATTTCCAATCGACACTAACAGGCTCCAACGGCCGCCACTTTCCAGAGCGGCGAACCATCGTTTCGTACATGGCGCGCGATCGATACTCGCCAAGCA